>JAFDWO010000160.1 GCA_018268415.1 Actinomycetota bacterium
CCCGGCCGAGGCTGTTGCCGAGCTCGGGCAGGCGTTTGGGGCCGAACACGATCAGGGCGATGATCAGGACGACGACGATCTCGAGGGGGCCGATGTTGCCGAGCATCAGAGAGATGGTAACGCGCGTTTGACCTCGGTGGGTCAGCTGTAGCGCTGCACCACCCCGTCGGCGACCAGCTCGAGCAGGCGGCGCTGTTCGGCATCGAAGCTCGTGCGGCCCAACGCCCGCTTGCCGTCGGCGACCAGCTCGAGCGCCCGCGCCCGCACCGTCTCCAGCGCGCCGGTCGCCGCGATCCGGTCGCAAACCGCCTCGGCGCCCGCCGCGTCGAGGCGCGGGAGGTCGATCTGCCGCAGGTCGGGGTCACGCTCGGCGGCGACGATCAGCGGCAGCGTGACCGTGCCGTCGAGCAGGTCGGTACCGCGGGCCTTCCCGGTCCGCGACGGCGGTCCGCTGACGTCGAGCACGTCGTCCAGCAACTGGAAGGCGAGCCCGACCTCGGCGCCGAACTGGCGCAGCTCCGGATCGTCGTGGCCGAGCGAGACCGCGCACTCGAAGAGCGCCGCGGTCTTCAGCCGACAGCGATCCAGGTAGCGCTGCTCGGGGATCGCGAGGTCGAAGGCGTCCTGGCGCTGCGCGAGCTCGCCCCGGGCGAGCGCGACCGCGGCGCCGGCGAGCAGCAGGACCGAGTGCGCGTCGCCTGCCTCGCTGAGCAGGGCGAAGGCGCGCGAGAGCAGCAGGTCGCCGGTGGCCAGCGCCCGCGCCCGCCCCGAGGTCGCGGCGACCGTCGGCAGGCCACGCCGCAGCGGCGCCTCGTCGAGGACGTCGTCGTGGACCAGCGTGGCCATGTGGACCAGCTCGATCGCCGTCGCGCCGCGCACCGCCTCCGCCCCGCCCCGTTCCCCCGCGCAGAGCAGGACGAGCATCGGCCGTAGCCGCTTGCCTCCCGCCGCCAGAGTCGCGCCGGCGTCTTCGCCGAGTGGACCGCCCCAGCCGTCGATCGCCTCGCGCAGCCGGTCCTCGACTTCGCCGAGCCGCACCGGCAGCCAACGTTGGGAGGCGTCGAGAACCGCCGTCACCGGCGGTGGGACGGCCGAGCCGGGCATCGGGGACTAGACCGCCTGCGGACCCTTGGCGCCGCTGTGGATCGCGATGATGCCGCCGGCCAGGACCGTATAGCGGATCGCGGTGAAACCGGCCCGGTCCATCTTCTCCGCCAGCCCGCGCGGGGTCGGGAAGCTGCGCACCGACTCGGGCAGGTAGCTGTAGGCCTCCGGCTCGTCGGAAAGGGCGCCGAGAAGGGGCACGATCCGGTCGAACCAGAGCGAGAAGAAGGTGGAGAGCGGCGGCCGGGTCGGCTGCGTGATCTCGAGGATGACCAGCCGACCGCCCGGCTTCAGCACCCGCGCCATCTCCCGCAGACCGCGGTCGAGGTCGGCCAGGTTGCGAACGCCGAAGCCGACCGTCGCGGCGTCGAAGCGCTCGCCGTCGTAAGGCAGCTCCAGCGCGTCGGCCCACTCGAAGCGGACCCCCTCGGTCCCGCGTGCCGCCGCCTTCTCGCGCGCCAGGTCGAGCATCGGCTCGGAGAAGTCACAGCCGACCACGCGGCCACCGGGCGTGACCCGCTTCGCCAGCTCCAGGGCGAGATCACCGGTCCCGCAGCAGACGTCGAGCGCCGACTCCCCCGGGCCGAGGTCGGTCCGCGCCGCCGCCTGCTCGCGCCAGCGGTGGTGCAGCCCCGCCGTCATCACCCCGTTCAGCGTGTCGTAGTGACCGGCCACCCGGTCGAACATCCGGTTGACCTGGCCGGCGAAGTCGGGGGAGGAACGGTTGTCGTTGATCGTGTCCATCGGAAAGGGGACGTTACTCGCCCGCTCCCGATCGATACGGCACGCGGCGCCGAATCAGTTCAACGAGGAGAGGAAATCCGCGAGCTCGTTCAGCTTTTCTTTCGGCAGTTCGCGGAACGAGGGCATGATGCTGGGGCCGATTTCGATCGAGCGGATGATCGCGGCACGCGGGATGCGGGCGCCGATGTGGGTCAGTTCCGGACCCGGCCCGTTGTTGCCGTTCTCGCCCAGCTTGTGACAGGCGAGACAACCGGACCCGGCCACGATCTCCGCGCCCGCCTTGTATTGCGGCGCAACCTTCATGTCGATCTCGGTCGGCGAGCCGGAGGTGGCACCGGCGTAGGTCAGGTACCCCATCGCGAGGATCGTCAGGATCCCGGCCGTGGTCGCCAGCGGGCGGCGCTCGGGGCGGCGCTCGGGGCCTTTGTCGTAGAACGGCAGCAGCAGGAGCAGGACCATGCAGATGGTCGGGATCCCGATCGTCGCGATCGGCACCAGCTCTGGCGGCTTGATCACGCGCAGAAGCTCGAAGAGGAAGAAGAAGTACCACTCGGGACGCGGCACGTAAGTGGTCGTGGTCGGGTCGGCCTTCGGGCCCTGCTCGGCGCCGAGGAGCAGGGACATCGCGATGATCACGCCGACGACGACGAGCGCCATCACCGAGTCCTTCATCACGGCGTACGGGAAGAACGGCTTCCCCTTCTTCTTGAGGAGCTCGTATTCCTCGAGGTATGCCTGTTTGTCGCTGGCCTTCATCAGGCAGGCGCCCCCTCGCCGTTGTGGCCGTCGATCTGGACGCCCGCGATCGTCGGGCCCGCCCCGTCCGGCCGGTAGCCGTTGCCGGAGACGCCCGCGTCGAGGTTCGACGTCGGCGTGGCGACCCGCGGCTTGTCGGCCTTGGTCCAGGGCGGCGCGGTCGTGCCCAGCTTCACCACCAGGTAGAGGTGGGCGCCGATCAGGGCGATGATCGCCCCGGGCACGAGCAGCATGTGGATCGCGTAGAAGCGCGAGAGCGTGGTCGCCCCGAGCTCGGGCCCGGCGCGGAGGAAGTCACTCAGGTACGGACCGACGATCGGACCGGTGCCGTTGATGTTGATGCCGACGATCGAGGCCCAATAGGACCGCTGGTCGAACGGCAGCAGGTACCCGGTGAAGGCCATCGTCATCGTCAGGATCAGCAGCACGACGCCGATCACCCAGTTGAGCTCCCGCGGGTACTTGTAGGCACCGAAGAAGAAGGTCCGGCCCATGTGGAGGAAGACCAGGATCACCATCACGCTGGCGCCCCACTTGTGCATCCCGTGCACAAACTGGCCGAGGAAGACGTCGTTGTTGATGTGGGCGATCGAGCTGTAGGCCTGGGTGGTCGACGGCGTGTAGAACATCGCCAGGAACACCCCGGTCACCGCCTGCACGATGAAGGCGAAGAGGGTGGCGGAGCCGAGCGTGTAGAACCAGTTGGTCCCTTTCGGCACCTTGCGGAACAGCATCCCGGTGAGGAAGCCGCTCGCCGCCATCCGCTGGTCGATCCAGGCCATCGCCTCGACCGGCGCCTCCAGCGCCTTTTCGCCGGTGCGACCGAGGTCGGTAGGACGCTCCGGCGGCGCGGACTTGAGGTCCTGCGGCGCAGGGGTTTTGGGCGCGCCTGCTTCGCCGGGCTTCGGCGTGTTGCGCAGCGGCGCGGGTACGAGTAGGTCGGAAAGCTTCGGCATCGTCTAGATCACGGGGGCGGGAAGGTCGAGGGCCGCGGCGGGTAAAGGTATTCCCAAACCCCGCCGGTGAACTCGCCGGGGTCGCGGGCGCGGACCGGCTTCAGCTGCGAGGTGACGCTGTAGCGCGGGCCGACTTCGACCTCACCCTTGGTGATGCGGGTCTGGAAGCGGTCGAGCGGGCGCACCGGCGGGCCGCCGATCCGCTTGCCCTGGAAGTCGTAGACGCCGCCGTGGCACGGGCAGATGAAGTTGCCCGCAGCCTGGACGAAGCGCACCGGGCAGCCGAGGTGGGCACAGCGGTTGGAGATCGCGACGTACTGGTTGGGTTCTTCGCCCAGTTCGGTCGAGCTCTTGCGCACGTAGGCCAGCTGCTTGCCGATGTCGCCGATGCCCGGCGTTTCGGTGAAGACGACCTGGCGGTAGGTGTCTTCGGTGAAGTCGGAGGTCTTGCCGATCTTCTCCCAGCGCTCCTTGCCGCGGTGGAAGATCGGGGCAACGGCGAAGCCGACGGCGGGCAGGATGATGGCGGCGCCGGCCAGGCCGCCGATCGCCTGGGACGCGATCGTGAAGACCTTGCGACGGGTCATCGACTCGCCCTCGAAGTAGCCGGGGGGAGGTGGTTCCGTCCTAACCTGGTCGGGAGCCCGGTAGGGCTGGTTGATCTTGTCCGCGTCTTCTGCCACGTTCCGTTGCCGCTCGGTCGCGCAGTCTATTCAAAAGGGGGAGGGCCGAGGATGCCGCATGGGAGAGGATTTGTGACGTTCGGGACGACCAGCGCCTTTACCCTGCTGACGACGCTTTGTTGCTGCGCGGCCCTGGCGGTCCCCGGGGCCGCGGGCGAGACGGTCCGGCAAGGGAGCTTGCAGGTGTCCTTCGGCGGATCGGTCGCGCCCCAGCGGCTGCCGCGGGCCGGGACGACGCCGGTGGCGGTCACGATCCGCGGACACGTTCGCGCCCTCACCGAGTCCCCGCCGCCGTCCCTGCGCCGGATCGCGATCGAAGTCAACCGGCTCGGCGTGCTCGAACGGAGGGGCCTCGCCGCCTGCCCGTTGCGCCGCCTTCGCGCCTCCAGCACCGAGACGGCGCTCGACGGCTGCCGGGCCGCGCTGGTCGGCGAAGGCCGGGTGAGCGGCGTCCTCGTCCTCCCGGAACAGGTGCCGACCCCGTTCGCCGGGCGCGTCGTCGCCTTCAACGGCACCCTGCCCGGCGGCCGTCCCGGCATCCTCGCCCACCTCTACACCCCTCGGCCCGCGCCGCTCACCTTCGTGCTCGGCTTCTCGATCGGCCGCGCCCACGGCACCTTCGGCACCCGCCTCGTCGCCACCGTTCCGGCACGGACGCGCCGCACCGCCCACATCACCTCCTTCTCGCTGCGCCTGCACCGCACCTACTCGGTCGGCGGCGAGCAGCGCAGCTACCTCAGCGCCGGCTGCCCCGCGCCCGCGGGCTTCGGCGGCGCCACTTTCCCGTTGGTGCGAGCCGCCTACAGCTTCGTCGGCGAGAAGACCGTCTCCGACACCCTGGTGCGCACCTGCCGGGTGGGGGGAGCCGGAAACGAAACTCCTAATAACGGCTAAAGGTTTACCTGCGAATTGGCGAATAGGGCGCCATGACGAAAGCTCGCGCCGTACCTGAGCCCCTCCCTGCCCGCCTGATCGTCGGCCTCCTCGCCGCAGTCGCGGCCCTTTGTGCGCCGGCGTTCCCGGCGCTCGCCGGGGCCCGCCCACATTTCAAGCTGCCGAAGCCCGCGGTCCTGACCTTCAAAGTTGCGCAGGTCGGCAAGCCGGACAACTCGTCGGTGGCGATCGTCCCCTTCACCTCGGCGCTCTACGCCAATTGTGGCGACGCGCCGAAGGAAACGAAGGTGGGCAAGACCAACCTTCCCGACCCCTGCCAGGAAGTCGGGAGCGTCCCCTACGAATACGGGATCGGCGAGGTCGAAGTGACGGTCGAACAGTACGTCGCCTTCCTCAACACGGTCGATCCGTTCGGTCGTAACCAGCAGGGGCTCTACTCGGAAACCGAGAGCGGTGCGGCCTGGCCGCGCTTCGGCCAGATCGACTACTCGGCGATCGCCCGGGCGGGCAGGCACTACACCGCCGCCGCGCCGGAATGGAACGACAAGCCCTATGGCTTCGCCAACTTCCTCCGCGCCGCGCGCTTCGACAACGCGGTCGCCAACGGCAAGGTGCTGTCGAAGGAAGCGTCGACCATCGGCTCCGGCAACGGGGAATTCAGGTACGTCACCTACAAGGTGCGGCTCTCCCGGAAGACCGGGACCGGCATGTACGACATGCACAAGCGCGCCCCGGTGCGGACCGAGGAATCGGGCTTCGTGATCCCGAGCCAGAACGAGTGGATCAAGGCCGCCTACTACGACCGGACCGGCGGCGGCACCTACTCGTACTGGTGGTACCCGACCAACGTCGGCAGCCCGTTCTTCGAAGGCGGCGCGCCGGAACAGGTGACGCTCGACCCGAGCACCGGCGACGTCACCAACGCCCACGGCCGGCCGCTGGCCAACTTTCACGCCGGCTCGTCGACGCCCGCGCCGAGCTGGTGCCCGTCGAACCAGACGCAGGAAGCGTGCGAAACCGTGAACCCCTTCAACCTGCCGCCGAAGGCCTACAAGAAGGCCTACCAGGGAAGCCTCAGCACGGTCGGCCAAGCGGCGACCTTCGGGCCGTGGGGCACGCTCGAACAGGGCGGCAACGCGGTCGAGTGGACCGACACGATCACCGCACCCCCGTTCGGGGCGAAGGGCCATCGGGTGTGGCGGCGCCTGCACGGGGGAGTCCCCAACGCACCGCTCTACCAGCTGTGGCTTTCGGCGGTGGGCCTGCAACCACAGGACAACACCTTCTACACCGCCACCTACCCGTGGCTCGGCTTCCGGATCGGCGTGGTCGGTGAAGGGTCCGGCGGCAAGTGAAGAATCTCGTCTCGATGCGTCGGCGTCGGCTCTCCGTCCTCGTACTCGGCCTGGTCGCGATCCTGGTGTTCGCCCTCGCGGCGGGCGCCGGAGCGGCGCCGTCCGCCGGCGGCAAAAAGGGCGGCTCCGAACACGTGCAACCGCCCGTGGAAACCAGCGCCGGGAGCCTCGAACAGCTGCCTGGGCGGCTCGGCTGCCTCGGCGAAGGCAAGGCAGCGGTGAAGCTCTGCGGCCGGGCGCGGGCGCTCACGGAACCGGGGCCGGGCGTCGGCTCGCGGGCGATCGCGATCAGCCCTGACGGGCGCAACGTCTACGTCGCCTCCTCCGGCAGCGACGCGATCGCCGTCTTCGACCGCAGCCGGGCCACCGGCGCGCTCACCCAGCCGCCAGGCAAGGCGGCGTGCGTCGCCGCGGCGCTCGGCAGGGCGAAAGGGACGCGCGGCTGCGGCGTCGCGATCGGCCTCGACGGACCGAACTCGGTCGCGGTCAGCCCTGATGGGCGCAACGTCTACGCGACCGCGCGCGGCAGCTCCGCGGTCCTCACCTTCCTCCGCAACCCCCGCACCGGGCAGCTGCGCCAGCTGCCGCCGTCGGCCTCCGGCTGCATCGCCGGAGCGGCGGTCCCGGGGTGCACCGCGGGGCGGGCGCTGAGCTGGCCGGACGTGGTCGTCGTCTCCCCCGACGGGCGCAACGTCTACGTCGGCGACTTCGCCGGCTCCGGCGTCATCTCGTTCTCCCGGGCGGGCAAGGCGGGGGCGCTCACCCAGCTCTCCGGCAGCGCCGGGTGCATCACCGAAGCGGGGGCCGAAGGTTGCGCCAAGGGCGCGCAGATGAACCACGTCGAGGGTCTGGCGATCGCCCCGAACGGGTCCGCGGTCTACGCCGCGGCGGCCTTCTCCAGTGCTGTCGACTTCCTCGCTCGTGACTCTGCCACCGGCGCGCTCAGCCAGAGCGGCTGCGTCACCGCCTCGAAGGTCACCGGGTGCGCGCTCGGCTACGAGTTCGGCGGCGTCAACGCGCTCGCGTTCGCGCCCGCCGGAGGTGACGTCTACGCAACCTCGCTGACCAGCAACAGCCTCACCACCTTCCAGAAGCTCCTCGGCGGTGTCGGCATCAGCCAGCCGCCCGGTCCCGAACGGCAGGTGGAAAAGGAAAACGGGCCGGGCAAGGAAACCGTCCCGACGCCGGAAGGCACGCCGAGCCCCGATGGCTGCACCGTCTTCCTGCGCTCGCCGGGCTGCGGGTTCGGCGTCGCGATGCAGGCGCCGGAGGGGGTCGACGTCTCCCCCGACGGGACCAGCGTCTACGTCGCCGCCTTCGGCACCGGCGCGATCGACGTCTTCGACCGCGATGCCGAATCGGGCGTCGTCACCCAGAAGTCGGGCCCGCGCGGCTGCGTGGCGGTGCCCAAGGTCCACGGCTGCACGCCGGGGCGGGCGCTCGGCGGAGCCGCCTCACTGGTCGTCAGCCCCGATGGCAGGAACGTCTACTCGACCGCGCAATTCAGCAACGCGGTCGACATCTTCAGGAGGATCGAATGACCGAGGAGCATCGCCGCGAGAGCGGCCTGACCCGCAAACAGCTGCTCGGCACGGGAGCGGGCGCCGCCGCGGCGGCGATGCTCTCTCCGGCCCTCGGGCTGGACAGGGCGCTCGCCGCCCCGCAGGGCGGCGGCCAGGGGCTCGGCGGCAAGAACGTGATCCTCTTCCTCACCGACCAAGAGCGGGAGATCCAGCACTTCCCGCCCAACTGGATGCGGGAGAACCTGCCGGGGATGCGGCGCCTGAAGCGGCACGGGCTCAGCTTCGAATCGGCCTGCACCGCGGCCTGCATGTGCTCGCCCTCGCGCTCCAGCCTGATGACCGGCTACTTCCCGGCCCAGCACGGCGTGAAGTACACGCTCGAGTCGAACATGGAAGCGACCAAGTACCCGCAGGTCGAGCTGCCGACGACGCTGCCGAACCTCGGCACGGTGATGAAGGCGGCGGGCTACGACGTCGTCTACAAGGGCAAGTGGCACTGCTCGAAACCGGCGGGCGAAGTGGCCGAGCCCTCGGACCTCGCGAAGTACGGCTTCGAACGCTGGGACCCGCCGGATGCGGGCGCCAACCAGAGCGTCCCCGAGGCCGGCGGCGGCGTCACCAACAACGACGGCCGGATCATGGAATCGAAAGGCTCCGCGCAGGAAGCGGCGGAAGGTGCCCTGCAGTACCTCGACTCGCTGGCGGGCAAGGGTGAAAGGCCGTTCTTCCTCGTCATCTCCCTGGTCAACCCGCACGACGTCCTCTTCTATCCGAGCCGGACCTTCGAGGAATCGGGTTACGACGACTCCTGGCTGGCGGGGGAGATCGAACTGCCGCCGACCTTCGAGGAAGACCTCAGCACCAAGCCCACCGTGCAGGAACAGTTCCGGCGCGTGATGAGCCTCACCGGCGAACCGAAGAGCGAAGTCGAAAAACGCGCCTACCTGAACTTCTACGGCAACCTGATGCGCTCCTCGGACAACTACGTGGTCGAAGTCCTCGACAGCCTCGAAAAACACGACCTGCTCGACGACACGCTGATCATCCGCACCTCCGACCACGGGGAGATGGGCCTCTCCCACGGCGGCCTGCGCCAGAAGAACTTCAACTTCTACGAGGAGACCCTCAAAGTCCCGCTCGTCTACTCGAACCCGAAGATGTTCCCGCGGCCGGTCACCTCCGACGCCCTCGTCTCCCACGTCGACCTCCTCCCCACCCTGGCGAGCCTGGCGGGCGCCCCTCGCTCGGCGCGGCGCGACTGGCAGGGCGTCGACTACTCCGACGTCGTCCTCAACCCTCACCGCGGCGGCTCTCCGCAGGACTACGTCGCCTTCACCTACGACGACTTCCAGTCGGGCCAGAAGACCGGTCCCTACCCCAAAGAGCCCAACCACGTGACCTCGATCCGCGAGCAGCGCTGGAAGCTCGCCAAGTACTCCGACGTCACCACCACGGTCGACAAGCAGACCGGTGCGGTCACCGCGAAGCCCGGTCCCAAACCCCCCCAGTGGGAGATGTACGACCTGAAGACCGACCCCTACGAGGAAGTCAACCTCGCCTTCAAGGACTACGAACGCACGGCGGCCCAGGAGCGAGAATTCCTCCGCCTGAAGAAGAAGCTGGCGAAGGTGGAGAAGACGCGCCTCCGCCCCCTCGCGAAGTCCGCGTAGTCCGCTGACCCCTCGCGGCGCGGGGGGAGAGATCCGGCGCTGCGTGCCCTTTCCACCGTATGGCGTGGAAAATGCACGCCGCGCGGGATGCGGCGGCCTGGGCGTTGGTTCGGGAGCAGCACGGCGTCGTGACTCGGCGCCAGTTGATGGCGCTCGGCTACACCCGGCGGGAGATTGAACAGCGCCTCCACAACGGTCGGCTCCACCACATCTCCCACGGTGTCTATGCCGTCGGGCGCCGCGAGCTCGCGCCGCATGGGCACTGGATGGCGGCGGTGCTCGCGTGCGGGACGGGAGCGGCACTGAGCCACCGGAGCGCCGCGGAGCTGTGGGGGATCGGCTACGAGGAGCGGGGACGAGTCGACGTCTCGATCCGGCGAAAGAGCAAGATCAGGCGCAAGGGGATCAAGGTCCGCGCCCGACCCTCCCTCGATAGCCAAGCCGTGGTCCGCAGGTTCGGCATCCCGGTGACCAATCCGGTGCAGACGCTTATCGACCTCGCCACCGAGCTGAAGGTGATGCGCCTGGAGCGGGCGGTCAACGAGGCCGACAAGCTGGATCTGATCGACCCCGAATCGCTTCGCGAGGCCCTCGACGCCCACGTCGGCAACCCGGGGGTCAAGACGCTGCGGACGATGCTCGACCGCCACACCTTCCGGCTCTCCGATTCCGACCTCGAGGTCCTCTTCCGGCCCCTGTCCCGCGCCGCGGGCTTCCCCTTACCGCTGACGAAACACCAGGTCCTGGGCTACGAGGTCGACTTCTGGTTTCCCGACCACGCGCTGGTCGTCGAGACCGACGGGCTCAGGTACCACCGCACTCCGGCCCAGCAGGCCCGCATGGCGAAACGAGATCAGAAGCACACGGCGGGCGGCCTGCGCGTCCTCCGCTTCACGCACTGGCAGATCGCCTACGCGCCCAACGAAGTCACCGCGGTCTTGCGCCAAGTGAGAGCGATCCCGTAGGTGGCTACAGCCTGCCGGGGCCGCACGCGGGATCGCTCCGTCCCTACTCCCGTATCCGCCGCGCGGCCTCGACCCACAGCGCCTCGACCTCATCCCCCCGGCCCTCCGCGTGCAGCTGTGCGCAGCGCCCGATGAGCTCCGACAGGACGGCCACCGCCTCCGTGTCCCCCATCGCCGCCAGCCGGTCGAGGCCGAGGGCGTACAGATAGTCCCCGGCCAGCAGCGCCAGGTCCGGATCGTGGCCGGCCAGCAGCCGCGACTGCCCGTAGTGGAGCAGGTAGCCCTCGCGCACCGCCTCCATCACGAGGCCGTACTCGTCGGCCGCTTCCCCGTCGGGGGACCCGGCCACCTCCACCACGTGCCCCGCGATCGGGGTGTCCTCACCGCGGAGCTGCTCGGCGAGGACCTGGAGCGCGGCACTCATCCGAGGACCTCGTCGAGGGCCTCGCCCGCGGCTTCCAGGGTCCGGTCGACGCTCGCCTCGTTGTGGGCCAGCGACACGAACCAGGCCTCGAACTGGGCCGGCGGCGGGTACACGCCACGGTCCAGAAGGGCCCGACAGAAGTGCGCGTGGGCATCGGTGTCGCAGGCGGTCGCGTCCTCGAAGTTCCGCACCGGCCGATCGCTGAAGAACAGCGTCACCAGCCCGGGGGCGCGCGAGACCTGCAGCGGCCGATCCGCCGCCAGCGCCTCGAACCCGTCCGCGAGGCGGTCGGTCAACGCGCCCAGCCGCTCGTAGGCGGCGGCGTCGAGCCCGTCCAGCGTCGCCAGCCCGGCGGCCGCCGCGAGCGGGTTCCCCGACAGCGTCCCCGCCTGGTAGACGTCCCCGGCCGGGGCGATCCGTTCCATCGCCTCGCGGGGGCCGGCGAACGCCGCGGCGGGCAGCCCGCCGCCGATGATCTTGCCCATCACGGTCAGATCGGGTTCGATCCCGAACAGCTCCTGCGCCCCGCCGCGCGCCACCCGGAACCCGGTGATCACCTCATCGAAGATCAGCTGCGTCCCCGCCGCGCGAGTCGTCTCGCGGAGGAACTCGAGGAAGCCCTCGGCGGCCGGGACGACGCCCATGTTGGCGGCGACCGGCTCGGCCAGCAGCGCCGCCGGCTCATGCTCGGCGAGCGCCGCCTCGACCGCGGCGCGGTCGTTCCACGGCACCACCACGGTCAGCGCCGCCATTGCCGGCGGCACGCCGGGGCTGCCCGGCACCGAGAGCGTCGCCATCCCCGAGCCGCCCTCGGCCAGCAGCCCGTCGGAGTGCCCGTGGTAGGCACCGGCGAACTTGACCACCACCTCGCGGCCGGTGATCGCCCGCGCCAGGCGCACCGCGCTCATCGCCGCCTCGGTGCCGGAGCTGGTCATCCGCACCATCTCCACCGAGGGGAAGCGCGACGCCACCTCTTCGGCGAGGCGCACCTCGATCGCCGTCGCGGCGCCGTAGCTCGTCCCCCGCTTGGCCGCCTCGATCACCGCGGAGACCACCGCCGGGTCGGCGTGACCGAGGATCAGCGGGCCCCAGGAGCAGACCCAGTCGATATAGCGGTTGCCCTCGACGTCGACCAGCTCGGCGCCTTCGCCACGATCGATGAAGATCGGCTCGCGGCCGATCTGGCGCATCGCCCGGACCGGTGAGTTCACCCCGCCCGGCAGCACCTGCAGGGCGCGGTCGTAGACGGGCACTCTAGGAGTGCGCCGCCTCCCACTCGGCGTAATCCGGGGTGAAGTAGTGGAGGCGAATCTTCTTGTACTCGGTCGAGGAGTAGAGCGTGGCCCGATCGTCGGGACCCATGTCGCACTTCTCGGCGATCGAGTCGAGCACCGCGTCGCACTCCTCCTTGGAGCGGCCGTGGGCCATGGTGAAGACGCTGTAGGGCCAGTCCTCGTAGGTCGGCCGCTCGTAACAGTGGCTGATCCCGCGGGTCGCCGCCATGCGGCCGCCGATCTCGAGGACCCGATCCTCGGGGACCTTCCAGACGCCCATCCCGTTCGCCGAGAAGCCCGCCCGCCGGTGGAAGAGGATCGCCGCGACGCGACGCAGGATCTTGCGGTCGACCATGCCGCCGAGGTGGGCGAGGAGGTCCTCGGTCGACATCCCGAGCTCCTGGGCCGCCTCGTCGTAGGGACGCGCGGTCGCCTTCATCGGCCCCTGCAGCGCCTTGATGACCGCGATGTCGCCGTCGTCGTAGGGCTGCGGTTCGAGCTCACGCGGCGGCGCGGCCTCGACCGAGGCGGCGAGCGCGTCGGTCCCCTTCTCCATCTCCAGGTTCATGTTGATCTTGAAGAGGGTGAGGGTCGGCAGTTCGCGCATCGACTCGGCGCCGGTCTCCTCCTTCAGCGCCTCGATCGAGCCCTTCAGGCCGAGCTTCGAGTCGGGCGGCGTGGCGATCGTGAACCAGAGGTTGAAGTCGTGCGTGCGCAGGTAGTTATGCGAGACGCCCGGGTGGGCGTTGACCATACGGGCCGCGCGCTGCGGGTTCTCGGAGTCGACTTTGGCGGCGACCAGCATCGATTCGTAGCCGAGCGCGCGGGTGTCGAAGATCGGCGTGATCTCGCGGATGATCCGGCCGTCGAGCAGGCGCTGGGTGCGCCCGAGGACGTCCTCGAGCTCCAGTTCGGCCTCGCCGGCGACCAGCGCGAACGGTTCCGGGTCGAGCGGAAAGTTCGACTGCAGGAGGTTCATCAGGTGCTTGTCGGTCTCGTCGAGCGGGATCGCCGAGCCGCCCTTGCGCGTGCGCGCCTTCGACTGCGGAACTTTCACTGAAGCCAACCTGCGGCCTCCTTCGCGTAGTAGGTGATGATCGCGTCGGCGCCGGCGCGGCGCAGCCCGGTCAACGTCTCGAGGACAGCCTGCCGCTCATCGAGCCAACCGTTCAGCACAGCGGCTTTCAGCGCGGAGTACTCGCCCGACACATGGTAGGTGGCGATCGGCGCCCCGGTCGCCTCCTTGACCCGGCGGATGATGTCCATGTAAGGGGTTGCGGGCTTGACCATCAGCATGTCGGCGCCCTCCTCGAGATCCAGTTCGGCCTCGCGCACGCCTTCGGTGCCGTTCGCCGGGTCCATCTGGTATCCGCGCCGATCGCCGAAGTCGGGGGTCGACTCGGCGGCATCACGGAACGGCCCGTAGAACGCCGACGCGTACTTGGCGCTGTAGGCGATGATCGGCACTTCCGGGTGGCCCTCCTCGTCGAGCTGGTACCGGATCGCGCCGACCCGGCCGTCCATCATGTCGCTCGGCGCGACCGCGTCGGCGCCCGCGTCGGCGTGGGAGATCGCGGTTTTGGCGATCAGCTCGACGCTGAGGTCGTTCTGGATCCGGCCCTCGGCGTCGGGGATGCCGCAGTGGCCGTGGTCGGTGTACTCGCAGAGGCAGACGTCGGTGATCACGGCGAGGTCGGGGTGGGCCTCCTTCAGCGCGCGGATCGCCATCTGCACGATCCCCTCGTCGTCGTAGGCGCCGGAGCCGACCTCGTCCTTGTCGGCCGGGATGCCGAAGATCAGCATCGACCCGATCCCCGCCGCGGCGACCTCGCCCGCGTGCTCGACCAGGTTGGAGATCGAGTACCGCTCGATGCCGGGCATCGAGGGGATCTCCTCGCGGACGTTCTCGCCGGCGACGACGAAGGCGGGCATGATCAGGTGCTCCGGGGAGAGCTCGGTCTCGCGGACGAGCGAGCGGAAGGTGTCGGTGCCGCGGAGGCGCCGCAGGCGGGTGGCGGGGAAGGGCATCCTTTCCGAGTTTAGGGGAGGTAGCTTTGGCGGCGTGCAGGCACGGGGCTTGGTCAAGCGCTTCGGCGACCGGGAAGCGCTGAAGGGGGTCGGCTTCTCCGCGGAGCCGAGGGAGCTCGTCGCGGTGATCGGGCCCAACGGGGCCGGCAAGACGACGTTGCTGTCGATCCTGGCCGGGATCCAGGCAGCGGACGGCGGCGAGGTCGAGACCGGGGACGGGACGGTCGGCTGGGTGCCACAACAGGCCGCGCTCTATCGGCGACTGACGGTGGAGGAGAACCTGTTGCTGTTCGCGCGGCTGGAGAAGCACGAGGACCCGTCTGCGTCGGTCGAGGAGATGCTCGACCTGACCGGGCTCCGCGAGCGCCGGGGCGAGATCGTCGCCCGCCTCTCGGGCGGCAACCAGCAGCGGATCAACATCGCGATCGGGCTCCTCTCGCGGCCGAGCGTGCTGCTGCTGGACGAGCCGAGCGTCGGCCTCGATTCGCGCCAACGGGCACGTCTGTGGGAGTTCGTCTCGGCCCTCGCCGGCCGCGGGACGACGGTGATCTTCTCCACCCACGACATCCAGGAGGCGGAGCGGTACGGCAACCGGGTGCTGGTACTGGCCGACGGCGAGGCGCTCTTCGACGGCCCCGCGGAGGAGCTCCGCGAAGCGGTCCGGCGCGAGGCGCCGGAGGCTGCCGACCGCGATTTCGAGACCGCCTTCGTCGCCTACCTCCACCACCGGGGGCACTGACGGTGCGCTGGCTGCTGCTCAAGGACCTGCAGATCCTCCGCCGTTCGCCGCTCCAGGCGGTATTGCTGGTCGCCTACCCGGTGCTGATCGCGGTGCTGGTCGGGCTCGCCGTCTCACGCGGGCCGGAGAAGCCGCGGGTCGCGCTGCTGAACGAAGTTCCCGCCAACGCGCGGGTCAGCCTCAGCGGCACGAAGCTCCCTTCGGCCAACGTCCAGCGGCGGATCTGCGACAAAGTCGAATGCGTCCACGTCCACTCGCGTGACGAAGCGGTGGCGAAGGTCGAATCGGGTGACGTGCTCGCCGCGCTGATCCTGCCCGAAGACCTGGTCAACAAGATCAACTCGCTCTCCACCCTCTCCCCCGGCACGCCGAAGGTCGAAGTGCTGGTCAACGAATCCGACCCGCTGAAGGCGGGCATCGTCGACGACAGGATCGAAGCGCTGCTCGCGCAGGCGAACCTGACCCTGGCCAAGCGGATCGCGGCCGAAGGCGGCAAGTACCTGAACCTGGTGATCAGGGGCGGTGACCTGCCCGTGCTCGGCGGCGGGATCCACATCCTCGGCCTGCAGGCGAGCGCCCACATCCTCGAAGCGATCGAACCGGCACTGCCGAACGGACCGCTGAAGGTGGCGCTGTCCCAGGTGACCGAATTCGCCAACCAGGCGGGCGAGAACCTCGACATCGCCGGGCCGCTGATCAACCGCCTCGCCCAGCCGATCACGGTCGAGAAGGTCGCCGTCGGCGGTTCCTCGCCACCCCTGGAAACCTTCGCGATCGCCGTGGCCGCCACCCTGACGCTTGCCTTCGTCGCGGTGCTCCTCGTGGCCGGGTCGCTCGCCCTGGAGCGCGAGGAGAACGCCTACCCGCGCCTCACCCGCGGCCTCGTCTCCGCCAGGGCGCTACTCGGGGAGAAGGTCCTGCTCGGGGTCGTCGTCGGCCTGGTCGTGACGATCCTGATGCTGGCCGGCCTGACGATCTTCGTACCGCTGGAGTGGAGCCGGTTCGGCCTCTGGCTGGCGGCGATCGTGGTCGGCGGCGCATCCCTGGCGACGGCGGGTGCGGCGCTCGGGGCGGCGGCCCGCGAGGTGCGCGCCGTCTCGCTCCTCGCCTTCATGGTGACCCTGCCGGTCGCCTTCCTCTCGCTGGTCCCCTCGGGCACGGTCGGCCAGGGCCTCTACGACGTGATCAAGGTGATCACCGCCCTCTTCCCGTTCAAGCCGGCGCTGGAAGCGATCACCTCGGCCCTGGAAGCCGGCAACGGCGGGATCGGCGGCCCGCTCCTCCACCTGGCGATCCTCTGCATCGCCTACGCGGCGATCGCCCGCCTGGCCCTCCGCCGTTTCACCCGCGTCTGAGTTTCGTCACAGCGCCCGGTCGATGGGCCGAAAGCTCAAGCATGTCTTGAGTTTTCGGCCCATCAACACAGGGGCGGGAGGGGGCGGCCGCCTTGTTTCACGTGGTGGAGGACGAACTCGGGGACGCTGAGGTCGGGCATCAGGGCGGCGCGGACGCGGTCGATGATCGCCGGCGTCGATGCCGCGGGGAAGACGCGATCGCGGGCGGGGATCGCGGCGAGGGCCACCGGCGTGCCGTCGACGAGCAGCGGTCCGTGGACGCTGGCGAAGGCGTCGATCTCGCGTGGACCCCCTCCCCCGCTCTCGTACTCCGCGCTGAAGTCGGCGAGCCGCTCGAGCCGGTAGTTCTCACCCTCGGTCGCGGTGATCGCCTCCAGCTGGGCCTCGTTGGGGAAGACGAGGTGGACGGCGGCGGCGGTCCCGGGGCTGGGCACCACCGCGGCGGGGACGGAGCCGTAGCCGGTGACGTGGGCCGAATAGACGACGTCCCAGCCGCCGAGCGTGACCCGCAGCGCCGCGAGCGGCTCCGGCGGTAGGTGCGCCAGCTTGCGGGTCAGCGCCTCCGGCGAGGCGTTCGATCCGTAGGCGAGCAGCGGCCGCCGCCCGTCGAGGTCGACCTCCCCCGGTGACACCGGCACGGTGCGATCGCCGATCTGGACGAAGGAGCCCGCGGGCGGGCCGTAGGGATAGGCGAGGGCGCGGCGGACCAGCTCGTCGTCGTCGGGCCGCTCAGGCATCGCCGCACCCTCCCACACCGCGGTCAGGCGACTAGAGTCGCCGCGATGAGATTGCTCTTCATCGGCGACGTGGTCGGCGGGCCCGGGCGGCGCGGACTGCGCGAGACGATGCCCTCGCTCCGCGAGCGTTATGCGCCGGACCTGATCGTCGTCAACGGCGAGAACTCGGCGGGTGGCATGGGGATCACCGAGCGCACCGCGAACGACATCTTCGACGCCGGCGCCGCCGTCATCACCTCCGGCAACCACGTCTACCGCCACCGCGACGCCTACCCGTTCCTCGAACGCACCGACCGGGTGATCCGTCCCGACAACTACCCCAGCGGTAACCCGGGCCGTGGCTACACCGCGGTCGAGGCCGGCGGGATGCGCGTCGCCGTCGTCAACCTCAGCGGCGGCGTCGGGCTGAGGGTCGCGCGCTCCCCCTTCGACGCAATCGACGCGCTGCTCGAGCGGATCGAGACCGACGCGGTGATCGTCGACTTCCACGCCGAGGTGACCAGCGAGAAGGTGGCGATGGGCTGGCACCTCGACGGGCGCGTCGCCGCGGTGCTCGGCACCCACACCCACGTCCCGACCGCCGACGGTCGCGTCCTCCCCAGGGGCACCGCATTCATCTCCGACGTCGGCATGACGGGCGCGCGAAAGAGCATCCTCGGGGTGCGGATAGAGGATGCACTGGGCGCGCTGATCACGCAGATGCCGACCCGCTTCGAGACCGCCGACGAGGACGTCTGGGTGATGGGCGCCGTGGTCGACGTCAACCCGTCGGGACTGGCGGACTCGTTCGAGCCGGTGATGGTCCCTGCGGCCGGCGGCGACCCGGGCGCCACCTGAGGCTGGGCGCCTCGCCGGGACCCGGCTCCTCGGTCCGCTCGAGCAGCGCCAGGGCGACCAACATCAGCGGGAAGAACCAGACGATGTAGAGGTAGAACCAGTGGTGCAGGGTGATCTGCACGCCGATCAGGAGCGCCGCCGAGAGGGCCGCCACCTGCAACAACGACTTCTTGCGCGGGACGAACGCGAGCGCGATCGCCAGCACGCCGGTCGCTGCGAGGATCGTGACCCGCAGCCATTCCAGCGATTCGTCCTGTCCCCAGACGCTGAACGGGGAGCTGCGGCCGGCCTGGGCGGCGATCGTGCGTTCGTAGAAGACCTTGAGGCCGGGGTCGATCGCGGGCCAGAGCATCACCGCGACCGTGACCGCGGCGAAGCCGCCCGCGTAGAGGGCCAGCTTGCGCGGTTTCCAGCCGTCGAGGGTGAGCAGCATCGGGCCGAGCATCAAGGGCGTGAACTTCGCCCAGGTCGCGAGAGCCAGGGTCGCGCCGCGCCACACCGGCTTGGCGAGGAGGACCAGCGTCGCCACCAGCAGCGCCGCGACGAGGGCGTCGTTGGAGTCGGACTGGAGGACGTAGGCGGTGTAGGGGAAGGCGGCCCAGCCGAAGCCGAGGATCGCGGCCAGGCGGCGCCCCGCCGGTCCCGGGCGGATCCTGATCCCAAGCACCAGCAGGAGGAGGAACGTCGCGATGTCGAAGGTGATCGAGGCGCCGTGGGCCGCCGGCAGGTCGTCCCATTCGCCCGAGTAGGGCCAGATCACCTCGAACGGCACGTAGGCGGCGTAGTTGACCGGGCCGTAGGTGTCGCCGGAGTGGATGTCTTCGGGGAAGTCGCCGTAGAGCGGTTCGCCGTGGACGATCTTGTCGGCGCCGACCACCCCCGCGTAACCGACGTCGATCGCCCCGGCGTCGGCCATGTTGAGCCCGACCCGAAAGCCCATCAGGAAGAGCGCCGCGACGAGCAGCCACAGCGTCGGCCAGACCGGGCGCAGGCCGGCGCCGCGGCCGCGGAACCCGATCCACAGGCACCGCGCCAGCAGGTACACCAGCACCGGATAGGCGAGCGGCACCGAGATCCCGATTTCGCCGCGGTTGAAGAAGAAGTGCGAGACGCCGAAGCCGAGCAGGACCAGCAGGTCGAGGTTGGCGATCCGCCGCAGTCGCCGCCAGTCGGTGAGGCCGACGAAGAAGAGGAGGCAGAGCGGCACCCAGATGAACGGGGAGTTGAGCGAGTGGGCGAACTCGCCGGAGTAGCCGCGGGCCATTTCCCAGGCGACCTGGTAGCCCGTCCAGGACTCGGTCACCTCGCCGGTCTTGGGGTCGACCATCACCAGCGCGTACTCGTGTTCACCTTCGAACCAGCCGACTTCCCAGCGTTCGTTCTTGAAGACCGGGCTCGGGATCAGGTCGGGGTGCACGTGCGTCTGTGCCGCGACCTTCGGGTCCCGCGATGCCGCCTGGGTCGCTTCGGCCGAGGTGATGTCCCCGGGCGCCGGGTGTTCTTCCTTCGCCGCCGCCGCCGCGGCCGGGACCAGCAGCGCGAGGGCGAGCAGCAGCGCGAGCAGCGAGGCCCGGCGCCGCACCATCACTCGCCTCCCAGCCCGAAGTGGTCGAGGATCGCCGGGGTGACGTCACGCAGGCTCCACTGCTCGCGCTGGTCCGCCGACTCCGGGCCACAGCCGACGAAGAGCAGCGGCCCGAGGCTGTCCCCGGCGTGCAGCGCCCCGTGGCTGCCGCCGCCGGCGTGGCTCTCGCCGCCCCAGTCGACCGCCTCGAAGCCCTCCGCCAGCGAGAGCACCCAGTCGCCCGAGTGCGGTGCCGCCAACGCCGACCACACTCGCTGGAGCGGGTCGGGATAGGAATCGCTGCGCAGCTTGCCGTCCTCGATCCGCGCCTCCAGCACGCCGAGCTCGCCCTCGATCTCCCAGCGCCCGCCGCGCAGGTCGACGACCTTGCCACCGGGGCGGAATCGCAGCCGCTCGCCGCGGCGCTCCACCGTCGCCCACTCGTCGCCCGAGGCCGGCATCCCCGGCTCCGGCCGGTAGAGCGGCGCGCCCTCGGCGTCGAGCATCCGACAGACCAGGTCGACCCCCTCGATCTCGGCCAGCCTCTCCCCCACCGCGGCCGGGTCGGCGCGCTCGCCCTCACCCGGCAGCAGGTAGACGTGGGCGGCGCGGCTGGTCGGGCTGACCGCGAGCTGGGCGAGCTCCGGCCGCTCCTCGGAGGGCTGCAGGACCGACCACTCGGCGCCGAGGATCTCGGCCAGCGGCAGGCCCCGCTCGATCGCCGTGTGGGCGTGGTCGGCGACCAGGATCACCGCGTGCTCGGCGAGGAAGGGGTCCATCCCGCCCGCCTGCTCGACCAGCGTGCCGAAGCAGTCGTCCGCCCGGGCGATCGACTCGACCGACTCCCCGGGGCCGTGCCGGTGCGAGTAGTTGTCGTTGTCGGGGAACGAGAGGAGGAGGAAGTCGAAGCCGTCCTCCTTCATCAGCTCGACCGCGCAACAGGCGGCGTACGGATCGCGGGCACCGGGGATCGAGGTCGACTTGCAGGGGGTCTGACGGCTCGCGTAGAGGTCGCCGTAGAAGAGCTCGGCCGGCCCCCAGGTGTGGTGGCGGAACTTCAGTCGGGTCGCGTCCACGGCCCGCCGCAGCAGCCCGTCGAGAGAGACTTCGTGGCGGTGCCTGCCACGGTAGATCAGGTACGGCGTGCAGGCGGTGCGCTCGCCGGCGTCGTCGAGCTGCTCGAAGAGGGTTTCGATCTCCGGGCTCAGATGCGCCAGGTTCATGTTGTAGACGAGGTCGTAGAGGGCGCGGAAGACGCCGAAGGCGCGGGTCGCCTCGAGCGAGGAGCCGTACTCGACGTAACGCCGCTCCAGCCGGTGGTACCAGTTCATGCCGCTGATCCAGTGGCGGTCGGCGCCGACGCCGGTGACCATCTCCGCGCAGGCGACCGGGGTCACCGAGGGGAAGCTGGAGACGCAGTCCTCGATCAGGACGCCACGCTCGACCAGGGCGCCGAAATTCGGTGCCCGGCCGTCGTCGATCGCGCGCCGCAGCATGTCGGTACGCAGCGAGTCGACGTAGGTGAGGATCAGCTTCTTGCGCCCGGAGGCAGTCATTCCCTGCAGCGAATCATCGTGGACGGCCGACCTCGGCCCCCGTCGATCCGGTTAACGGAGGACGCGGAGGCCCGCGTGTTTGCGCTGGTTGCGGCGGTGGCGACTGTAGCCGAGCCAGATCAGCGCGATCGCGACGACGATGATCGCGATCGGCACCAGCAGGGCGATCGCGAGCACGATCAAGGCGGCCAGGGCAACGATGAAGCCGAGCGCCCCGGCGCCGCTGCCCTCGCGCCTGGAGGCGCCGAAGACGAGGTCGGAGATCACCAGGCAGCCGGCGGCGCCGCCCGCCCCGGCGAGGACCGCACCGAGCAGGCTGTCGATCAGGAAGCCGACCACAAGGCCGACGACCGCCGCCAACAGGACCATCCGCCCGCGGGCGCTCCCCGTGGTGCCGGTGGTGCCGGCGAGCATGCCGATCGCGATGCCGATGCCGAGGTCTTGAAGCAAATGCACGGCCGGAAACCTAGCGCTGCGGGCAACCCGGCGCCAATCCGGCACACTTCCCGCATGACCGAGGTCCCGCAGCCGCCCCACAAACGCCGCGCCCACACCTCGACCCGGGACCTCGAGCGATACGCCGACCTCTTCGCCGAGCGCACCACGGTGATGCGCTCCTCGGCGATGCGCGACCTGATGGCGGTGACCGCGCGCCCGGAAGTGATCTCGCTCGCCGGTGGCCTTCCCGACACCTCGACCTTCCCGCCGGAGAGCCTCGCCGCGCAGATGAGCCGGATCGCGGCGGAGTCCGCGGCGGCGGCCCTCCAGTACGGCCCGACGGAGGGCTTCGACGAGACCAAAGACTGCATCGTCGAGGTGATGGCGGCCGAGGGGATGCTGCCCGATCCCGACGACATCGTCATCACCACCGGCGGCCAGCAGGCGATCGACCTCGTCACCAAGACCCTGGTCGATCCCGACGACGTGGTGATCTGTGAGGCGCCCACCTATCCGGGCGCGGTGCCGGTCTTTTGCAGCTATCAGGCCGACGTCCGCCAGATCGAGATGGACGGCGACGGGATGCGGATCGACCTGCTGGAAGCCCTGCTCGACGAGCTGCGGGGAGAAGGTCGGCGGCCGAAGTTCATCTACACGGTGCCGAGCTTCCAGAACCCGGGCGGGGTCACACTCTCGCTCGAGCGGCGCGCGCGGCTGGTCGAGCTGGCGCGGCTGCACGAGATCCTCGTGGTCGAGGACAACCCCTACGGGATGCTCCGTTACGGCGGCCAGGCGCTGCCGCCGCTCTACCAACTCGACGGCGGCGACTTCGTCGTCTACCTGGGGACGTTCTCGAAGATCCTCTCCCCCGGCATCCGCCTCGGCTGGGTCGTCGCGCCGCCGCCGGTGCTGGAGAAAGTCGTCCTCGGCAAGGGCGCGGCCGACCTCTGCACCTCCACCCTCACGCAGTTCTTCGTCCGCCAGTACTTCGCCGAAGGCGGCTGGAGGAGTTACGTCACCGACCTGGTCGACCTCTACCGCGGTCGGCGCGACACGATGCTCGAGGCCCTCGCCGAGCACTTCCCCGCCGCGGCGACCTGGACCGAGCCCGAGGGCGGCCTCTTCATCTGGGCGACGCTGCCGGAGTACATCGACACCGGTGACCTGCTGGCGAAGGCGCTGCGCAACGACGTCGCCTTCGTACCCGGCCAGGCCGCCTACGTCGACGGGCGGGGGAAGAACTCGATGCGCCTGAACTTCAGCGGCGTGACCGATGACGAAATCCGTGAGGGGATCGCCCGGATCGGGCGCGTGATCCGCGAACAGGTCGAGCTGTACGAGGCGCTGTCGCCGTCGGCGGGCTCCGCCGGGGCCGTCCCCGCGCGCGAGGCGAGGGACGCGGCGGCCGAGGTCGAGGAGGAGCCCAGCAACGTCGTGCCGCTGCGCAAGGAGGCGAACGGGTGAAGGTCGCCGTCCTCAAGGGCGGGCGGTCCCTGGAGCGCGGCGTCTCGCTCCGGTCCGGCGCCCGGGTCGAGGACGCGCTCGACCGGCTCGGCCACGAAGTGGTCCCGATCGACGTTGGCGCGGATCTCGTGAAACGCCTGCGTGGCGATCGGCCCGACGTCGCCTTCGTCGCCATGCACGGCGTCGGCGGTGAGGACGGCACCGCGCAGGAGCTGCTGGAGATCCTCGGCATCCCCTTCACCGGTCCCGACGCCGCCGCCTGTGCCCGCTCGATCGACAAGGTCATGGCCAAGGCGGCGATGCGCGGCGTCGGCATTCCGACCCCCGACTCCTTCGCCTTCACCCAGACCGCCTTCCGTGATCTCGGCGTCGCCGACGCGCTCGCCGACCTCGAGGGGACGCTCGGCTTCCCGGTCGTGGTCAAGCCGAGCCGCGGCGGCTCCTCGCTCGGGGTCAAGTTCGCCGCCGCGCCGAGCGAGGTCCCCGGTGCCCTCGTCGCCGCCTTCTCCTACGACGACCGGGTGATGCTGGAGCGCTTCGTCAAGGGCCGCGAGGTCGCGGTCAGCGTGCTCGGCGGCGAGGCGCTGCCGATCGTCGAGGCGATCCCCGCCGAAGGCGACCCCTACGACTTCGAGGCTCGTTATGAGATCGGCCGCACCCACTTCGTCTGCCCCGCCGACCTCTCCCCCGCCGAGCGCGGTGCGATCACCGACGCCGCCATCGCCACCTGCCGCGCCCTCGGCTGCGAGGGCTTCGCCCGCGTCGACCTGATCCTGGGCGACGACGGCCCCTGGGTGCTCGAGGTCAACGCGATCCCCGGCCTCACCGACACCAGCCTCCTCCCCCAGGCCGCCGAGGCGGCGGGGATGAGCTTCGAGGATTTAGTGGAGCGGATACTCCACTTGGCCCTCTCCCCCGCCGGCGTCTCCTAGGAATCGCCGGAGGCGAAGTCCTCGGGCGAGACTTCGTCCAGAAAGTCTTTGAACTTGTCGACGACTTCCTCGGTGTCCTCGACCTCGTGCTCGAACTCGATCGCCGACTCCTCGATGACCTCCTCGGCGGCGAAGATCGGCGCGGCGACGCGGACCGCCAGGGCCAGGGCGTCGGAGGGGCGCGAGTCGATCTCGATCTCGGACCCCCCCACGCTGACCGTGATCGAGGCGTAGAACGTGTTGTCCCGCAGTTCGGTGACCGCCACCCGCTCGCACTTGGCGTCGAGGTTCTCGAGCACGTCGGAGAGCAGGTCGTGCGTCATCGGCCGCGGCGTCGAGGCACCCTGGAGCTTCATCAGGATCGCCGCCGCCTCGGGATGCCCGATCCAGATCGGCAAAAACCGGTTGCCGTCGACCGTCTTCAACAAGACGATCGGCTGCTTGCCGACCATGTCGAAGCTGACGCCATAGATCTGCATCTGCTGCAAGGGAATGCTCCCGCCGTACGTGGTCTGAGCCAAAAAGTGTACGGGGCCGAGTGGGCGATCCTGGATTCGAACCAGGGACCTCGTCCTTATCAGAGACGCGCTCTAACCAACTGAGCTAATCGCCCGGGGACGGCGATGATAGCGACGGATCGCCGACTGGCTCACTTGCCCCGCCGGCGCAACTCGCGCGCCAGGTGGTGCGCCTCCTCGACGTTGTCGAAACGGAGCTCGGCGACGATCGCGCTGCCGCGGGCCTTGACCGTCACCTCGTGGCCGAGCGCGGCCTCCAGCGCGTCGGTGGCGTCGTCAAGCGCCGCCCGCTCGTCAGGATCGATCGGGGCTTTACGCGGCCGCGCTTTTGGCCGGCCGGCCAGCCGAACCCGCTCCTCGGTCTCGCGGACCGACCACCCCCCCGCCACCGCGTCACGGGCGAGGCGGCGGCGGACGTCGTTGCCGGCGGCGCCGAGCAGGGCGCGGCCGTGACCCTCGCTGAGATCACCGGTCTGCAGCATGTCCAGAGCCTCGTCCGGCAGCTCCAGCAGTCGGATCAGGTTGGAGACCGCCGGGCGGCTGCGACCGACCCGCCGCGCCAGCTCCTCTTTGGTCAGCCCGAGGTCCTCGACCAGGGCGGCGCAGGCTTTCGCCTCCTCGACGGGGTTCAGGTCCTCGCGCACCATGTTCTCGATCAACGCGGCCTGCAGGCGCTCCGGCTCGGCCTGATCGCGGGCGATGACGGGGACCTTGGCGAGGCCGGCCTGCTGGGCGGCGCGCCAGCGGCGCTCGCCGGCGACCAGTTCGTAGCTGCCGTCGGCGAGTGGGCGGACGAGCAGCGGCTGGACGATCCCCGAGGCCTCGATCGAGGCGGCAAGCGCCGCCAGGGCCTCCGGGTCGAAGTGCGTGCGCGGCTGGTTCGGGTTCGGCTTGATCAGGTCGACGGGAAGTTCGAGCAGCTCGCCCGAGGCGGCATCGGCCGGAGTCTCCGGGAGGATCGCGGACAGGCCACGGCCGATCCCGGGCCGCCTTTTCTTGGTCGAGCTAGCCACGGGCGGCGAGCTCCTTGGCGAGCGCGCCGTAGGCGATGGCACCGCGCGAGGAGGGAGCATGGTCGGTCACCGGCAGACCATAGCTCGGCGACTCGGCGACTCGGACGCTGCGTGGGATGACGGTGTCGAAGACCATGTCGGAGAAGTGCCGGCGCAGCTCGGCCTCGACGTCCTGCGCCAACCGCGTGCGCTCGTCGTACATCGTGATGAGCAGCCCCGACACCTCCAGCCGCGGGTTCAACTGCCGCCGGATCAGCCCCAGGGTGTCCAGGAACTGGACGAGGCCCTCGAGCGCCAGGTACTCGGCCTGCACCGGGACGATGACGCGGTCGGCGGCGACAAGGGCGTTGACCGAGACCGGGCCCAGCGAGGGTGGGCAGTCGAGGAAGGTCCGGGCGAAGCGCTCGCGGACCGGGCCGAGCCGTTCGCGCAGGCGCGTCTCGGAGCTCTCGATCCGGGGCAGCTCCACCGCAGCTCCCGCCAGGTCGACGTTGGCGGGCACGATCCAGAGGTTGTCGGGCCCGGCCGGGCGGGCGGCCGCAGCCACCTCGGTGTCGCCGGTCAGGCAGTCGTAGGAGGACGGGTGGAGGTCCCGGCCTCCGCCCAGGGCGACCGTCGCATTGCACTGCGGATCGAGGTCGACGAGCAGCGTCTGCTCGCCTTCCGAGGCCGTGCAGGAGGCAAGGTTGACCGCGGTGGTGGTCTTGCCGACGCCCCCCTTCTGGTTCGCGATCGCGTAGACGGTGCCCATCGCGGCCCAGACTAGATGAGCGCCGTGCCCACCGGTCGGATAGCCTGGGCGCGTGCCCGACCTGGCCGACTGGCCCGACGATCCTGCCGAGCGCGCCCGCGAGTTGGTCGAGGGGGTCCTCGACGAGCTCGACCTCGACGGCGACGTGGAGATCGAGGAGGACGACGATCGCATCGTCGTCACAGTCGTCGGCACCGACGATTACGGCTTGTTGATCGGCAAAAGGGGCCAGACGATCGATGCTCTGCAGCTGCTCTGCTACCAGGCGGCCTTCCGCGGCCTCCGCGAGCGCAAGCGGGTCATCGTCGACGCCGCGGGCTACCGCGGGCGGCGTCGCGAGACCCTGGAGAGCCGCGCCGACCGCGCCGCCGAGCAGGCGCTGACCAACAACCGGGTGGTCGAGATGGACCCGATGAGCGCCCAGGAGCGCCGGGTCGTCCACGAAAGGCTGAAAGGCCGGTCCGGGGTCGAGACCTACAGCGAGGGCGACGAGCCTCACCGCTGCGTGATCGTCGCGCCGCTCGTCCACGAATAGCGGCACCTGTGGGCGGCGACCCGACGGCGTCCCTCTCCCCGGCCTCGCGTCGGTCGCTGGAGACCGTCCTCGCCCTACTGGCGGAGGAGCGCGCCTCGGTCAGCTCCGTGGTCGACCGGCGTGCCTGGAAGGTCCACGTCGAGGACAGCCTCACCGGCCTTGAGGTCCCCGAGCTGCGGGAGGCCGAGCGGATCGCCGACGTCGGCGCCGGGGCGGGCTTCCCCGGCCTCGTCCTGGCCGTGGTCCTGCCGGAGGCCCAGGTCGACCTGATCGAGTCCGTGGGCCGCAAGACGGCCTTCATCACCCGCGCCGCCGAGGCCGCCGGGATCCCCAACGCCACCGCCGTCACCGCCCGGGCCGAGGACGTCGCCCGCAGCGAGGCCCGCGAGACCTACGACGTCGTGACGGCCCGCGCCGTCGGCCGCCTCTCGACCCTCGCCGAGCTGGCGAGCCCTCTCCTCCGCGAGAACGGGGCCCTGATCGCCTGGAAGGGCAAACGCGACGCGGAGGAAGAGGACCAGCTAGATCGCGCCTCAGAAGCGCTGTCGATGCGCCCCGAGGCCATCCTCGACGTCGGCCACCGGGCGGGCTCCGAGTACCGCCACCTCCACATCATCCGCAAGTCAGCCCCCACGCCCGCGAACCTCCCCCGCAAGTCCGGCCTGGCCAAGAAGCGTCCCCTCGGCCGGCAGTCGTCCTGAGCAGCGCCCCCAGCTCGCGGTCGTCCTAACCAGCATCCCCGGGGGCGCGGTCGTCCTAACCAGCGCTATAGGTAGGCAAGGACGACCGCGCTTCGCGCTTTGCGAGCAAAGAGCCGGCTGGCGTGTACCACCTTCGAGCGAAGCTTGTCCCGCGCCGACAGAGGGGTCTTCCGACTCCCTCCGAACGGCTTGTAACGAGGGCCCTGCAACCACCTCGGACAGCCGCACCACGACTCAGCCCGAGTTTGAGAGAGGAGGGAGTCGGAAGACCCCTCTGTCGGGGAGACCCACGAAAAAGGGCCCCCTTTCGAGAGCCCTTCTAACGTCGCCGCTTCTTTTTTTTCGGCGGTTTGGGAGGCGGTTTGGCTGCCCGAACCTCCTCTTTCGTCGCCACGTGCGGCGCCGGGATCACTTTGTTGATCACGAGCCCCTGGCCGATCGTCCAGAGGTTCGTGGTGATCCAGTAGACGATCAGACCTGCCGGAAAGTTGATGATGAAGGGGACGAAGACCAGCGGCAGGACGAACATCATCATCCGCTGCGATTTGTCGGCGGAGACCGACATGAAGAAGCCGGAAGCCAGCTGGGTGCCGACGTAGAGGACGATCAGCGCGATGAGTTCCGCACCGTGGGCCGAGGCCGTCAGGTCTTCGATGAAGAGGAACGACGCGTGGCCCGCGGTTTCGCAGCCGCTCGGGAGCCCGAGGTTGGAGCAGATGTCGTCCGGGAGCTCGTGGCGGAGCGTGTAGAAGAGCGTGATGAAGACCGGGAGCTGCGCCAGCAGAGGGATGCAGGAAGCGAACGGGTTGACTTTGTTCTCTTTGTAGAAGCGCATCATTTCCTGCTGCATGCGCTGTTTGTCGTTTTTGTATTTCTCCTGGATCTCTTTCATCTGCGGCTGGAGTGCCTGCAGAGCCCGCATGCCTTTGAGCTGTTTGTAGGTGAGCGGGATCAGGATCGCCCGGGTGCAGACCGTGATGGCGACGATCGACATGCCCCAGGAGAGGCCGACGTTGTCGTGGAAGAACTTGAGGACCGCGTTCGCGACGTCGATCAGCGGCTGCAGGATGTTGGCGTCCGGGATCATCACGAGTGGGCCTCACCGTGGTAATCGGCCGGGTGGATGTGGCCGAGGCCGCGCAGGGTGAAGTGGTCGGGAACCGGATCGAAGCCGCCGTGACTGAAGGGGTTGCACCGGACCAGGCGGTAGGCGGCGAGGACGATGCCGCGGATCACGCCGAAGCGCTCCACCGCCTCGACCGCGTAGGCCGAGCAAGTCGGCTCATAGCGGCAGCAGCGCGGGCGGGCGGGCGAGATCCAGCGCTGGTACGCCCGCACCGGGGCCAGGACGACGCGTTTCACGTGGAACGGGGAGGACGGGACATCGCCGGAGCGTTTCACGTGGAACGCCCTCCGCCAAAGCTGGCATCCATCGCCTCTTCAAGCGATTTGGTGACACCGGCGGTCCCTTCCTTCTCGATCAACCCGCCGATGTCGGCCCGGGCGACGATTACGAAGTCATGTTTGTCCGGCAAGCGATCGCTCAAGGACCAGAAGGCTTCCCGCAAGGTGCGCTTCACCTTGTTGCGATCGACCGCGCCGCCCACCTTCCGTGACACCGACACGCCCAGCCTCACCTCTTCGCGCTCCTCATCGCGACGTGGGAACGTGTAGAGGACGAGGTAGCGGGTCGCATGCGATGAGCCGTCGCGATAGACGCGGTCGAACTCGCCGCTGCGCGAGAGCCGACGGCGCTTCGACGGCGGCATTGCTCAGGGAGTGAGGCGCTTCCGACCTTTGCGCCGGCGACGCTGCAGGACGGCGCGGCCACCGCGGGTGCTCATGCGGGCGCGGAAACCGTGGGTCTTGGCCCGCTTCCGCTTCTTGGGCTGATAAGTGCGCTTCATTGCCGGCGGGAGTATAGGGACACGGGCGAAATCTTTTCCCCGCCAATTGCGGGTGGCCGGGTTCCCCCAGCAAATGACGGCGCTATCGTCGCCGCCCCCCGTGCCTGACGACTCCCACACAACCGACCTCGACAGCCTCTGGCGAACGACCCAGGAAAGGCTGGCGAAATCGGTCCCGGAGTCGACCTACAGGCTCTGGCTGGAGCCGTTGGACGTCGTCGGAGCCGACTCCGAGACGATCTATCTGAAGGCCCCCGAGGGGATCCGCGCCTGGACCGAGCGGCGCTATTCGGCGTTGATCACGGCGGCCCTCGCCGAGGTGGGCGCAACCTTGCAGCGAGTCAGCTTCGCCACCCCGCGCGACGTGGTCGAGGCCGCACCTGGACCCGAGCTCAATCCCAGCTACACCTTCGAGCGCTTCGTCATCGGCCCCGGCAACCGACTCGCCCACGGCGCGGCGCTGGCGGTCGCCGAGGCGCCCTCGGAGGCCTACAACCCGCTCTTCCTCCATGGCCCGCCGGGACTCGGCAAGACCCACCTGCTCGCCGCGATCGCCAATTACCTGAACGCCAACGCCCCCGGGCTGAGCGTCCGTTACACGACCGCCGAGTCGTTCACCAACGAGTTCGTCGCAGCCCTGCGGACCACCGGCGCCGAGGCCTTCAAGTCCCGCTATCGCGACATCGACGTCCTCCTCATCGACGACGTCCAGTTCCTCGAGGGCAAGCCCGCAACCGAAGAGGAGTTCTTCCACACCTTCAACGCGCTTTACGAGGCCGGCAGCCAGCTGGTCCTCTCCGCCGACCGCATCCCGAGCGACCTCTCGACCCTCGCCGCCCGCCTGCGCGACCGCTTCGAGTGGGGTCTGACCGTGCCGGTCGAGCCGCCCAATCTCGCCACCCGGCTCACCGTCCTGCGCCGCCTTGTGGAGGAGGCCGGGATCGAGATCGCCGACTCCGAAGCCCTCTCCGAGCTCGCCCAGCGGATCGACGCCAACGTCCGCCAGCTGCACGGCGCCCTCACCCGCGTGATCGCCCACGCCTCGCTGCTCGCCAAGCCGCTCAGCTCCGAGCTGATCGCCGAGGTCATCCCCCGCGGGACCCGCACCGCCCAGGCCACCTCGGTCGAGGAGATCCAGCAGCAGGTCGCCGAACGCTTCGGGATCTCCCGCGCCGAGCTGATCAGCTCCAGCCGTGCCGCAACCCCCCTGCGCGCCCGCCAGGTCGCGATCTACCTGACCCGCGAGTTCACCGATCTCTCCCTGCCGCAGATCGGTCGGCTCTACGGCGGCCGCGATCACACCACCGTGCTGAACAGCCTGCGCCGCGTCGAAGCCGGCCTCGGCGAGGACGAGACGCTGACCGAGAAGATCACCGAGTTACGCGCAGCAATCCACAACCCCGCGGCAGGTTGAACCCGAGGCGCCGCGGCCGCTGTAAGAATCCACGCCCGTCCACAGGCTCGTCCCCAGGCCCCTTCCCGCACCACGGTCACGAATAGTCTTCGTTCCCACTTCTTTCCACAGCATCTAAATCAACTCCACAAGGCAATCTTTTGAAGCTCACGACCAAACGGGAAGAACTCGTCTCCAAGCTCTCGACCGTCTCGCGGGCCGTCTCCACCCGTGCCGCCACGCAGGCGCTGTCCGGCGTCCTGATCGAGGCCGGCGAGGGCTCGGTGACCCTTTCCGCCACCGACCTCGACCTCGGCCTGCGCACCGCCGTCGACGCCGAGGTGGAGGGCACCGGGTCGGTCCTGCTGCCGGGTCGGCTGCTTGCCGAAGTGACGCGCTCGCTCGGCGACGACACGGTGGAGATCGAGACCCGCGAGGCGGAGCGCGACGTCGAGATCCGCAGCGGTAGCTCGAGCTTCCACCTACGGGTGCTGCCGGTGGAGGACTTTCCGACCCTGCCGAGCAGTGACGCCGAGCCGATCAAGATCCCGGCCGCGGTGCTGGCGGAGAGCATCGACCTGGTCGCCCGTGCGGCCTCGCGCGACGACATGCGCCCGGTCCTGACCGGCGTCTTCGTCACCGCGTCGGGGACCGAGATGACGATGGTCGCCACCGACTCCTACCGGCTGGCGGTGAAGCGGGCCGAGCTCGAGGCTCCGCTCAGCGGCGAGATCGAGGCCAACATTCCGGCCCGGGCGTTGCGCGAGCTGGCGCGGATCCTGTCGGGCGAGGGAGTCGACGAGGCCGCGATCACCCTGCAGGCCAACCAGGCGATCTTCGAGGCCGGCTCGATCACCCTGACCACCCGACTGATCGAGGGGCAGTTCCCGAACTTCCGCCAGCTCCTCCCCGAGTCCTACGAGCACGACGTGCGGCTGCCCCGGTCGGAGTTCCTCGACGTGGCGCGGCGGATCAGCCAGCTGGCGCAACGCAACGCGCCGCTGCGGTTCTCCTTCGAGCCGGGCGAGCTGACCGTCTCCGCCGAGACCCCGGACGTCGGGGACGCGCGCGAGACGATGCCCGCGGTCTTCGAGGGCGAGCCGATGGAGATCGGCTTCAACCCCGATTACCTGCGTGAGGGGATCGAAAGCGTCGCCGGTGACGAGGTGCTGGTGCGGCTGATCTCGCCGCTGCGACCGGGGCTGATGCAGCCGGTCGACAACGATGACTTCCGTTATCTCGTGATGCCGATCCGCCTGAACGTGTAGGGACGGCGGGGACGGTGCTCGTCACCGCGATCGAAGCCCGCCCGCTGCGCAGCCTCGAGCGCGTCCGGGTGCCGCTCGGGCCGGGGATCACCAGCGTCGTCGGCCCCAACGGGGTCGGCAAGACGAACCTGGTCGAGGCGCTCTACTTCGCCTTGACCGGGCGCTCCTTTCGCACCTCCGATCGGCGCGACCTGATCCCGTTCGGCGGGAGCCTGGCGCGCGCCGAGGTGACGGTCCGCGACGCCGACGGGATCGAGCGCAGGCTGTTGGCCTCGGTGAGCCGCACCGAGGGGCGTCGTCACCTGCTCGACGGCTCGCCGGCCGACCCGGCGACGATCGCCCGCTCCCGGCCGCCCGTGGCGGTCTTCGCCCCGGACCGCCTCAGCCTGGTGAAGGGCCCGCCGGCCGAGCGCCGCGCCCACCTCGACGGCTTCCTCGCCGCCCGCTGGCCCGCCCGCGGCGAGCTGCGCAAACGCTTCGGCCAGGCGCTGGCGCAGCGCAACGCGATGGTCGCGCGCGTCGCCGCCGGGTTCGGATCCCCGGACGGCCTCGACGTCTGGGACGCAGGCGTCGCCGACGCCGCGGCGCCGCTGATCGCGGCGAGGGGTGAGGCGGTCGCGGAGTTGGCCCCGGCGTTCGCCGCCGCGCTGGCGGAGCTCGGCCTCGAAGGCGGCGCGCTTGCCTACGCGCCCCGGGCCGACGGGGACGCCGCGGCGATCCGGGTCGGCCTGCGGGAGCGCCGCGACGCCGATCTCAAGCTCGGTCGCAGCTCCTGGGGCCCCCACCTGGACGAGGTGAAGCTGAGCGTGGACGGCCGGGCGCTGCGCAAATACGGGTCCCAGGGGCAACAGCGCGCGGCCCTCCTGGCTCTGCTTTTCGCCGAGCGCGAGGCGCTGCTCGCGGCGCGGCGCGTCACCCCGTTGTTGCTCCTCGACGACGTGATGAGCGAGCTCGACCCGGGCCGTCGCGAGCGCCTCGTCGCGCGCTTCGGGGCCGGTGGTCAGACTCTGATCACCGCGGCCGACGAAGAGTCGCTGCCGGCTGCCGCGCGGGTGTCGATGGTGCGGATGCCAAGCCCGGGCGTCGTCGCGGCGTCGGGAGATTCCGGCGCGGAGGCGGCATGACGCGGCGGCATGCGCCGCGCCCGGCCGGCGAGGCGTTTCGCGTGGCGCGCGACCGCGCCGCGCCGCGGACCGGGCTGGCAGCGATCCAGGCGGCGTGGACGGCGGCGCTCGGCGAGCGCCTCGCCGCGGTCACGAAGCCCGTCTCCGAACGCGCCGGGACGCTCACCGTGGAGTGCGCCGACGGGGTCTGGGCCCAGGAGCTCGACCTGATGCAGGAGCAGCTGTTGCAGCGGTTGCGAGAGGAGCTGGGGGAGAGGGCTCCCGAGGCGCTCAGGTTCCGGGTTGAAAGGGGCGCCTAATCCGGCACGCTTTTTCCACGATTTGCAGGTAATTTGCTACCTCGCCGGCTGAGATACAGCCCCCCGAACTGATATTCTTATGGCAACTCGCCTTTGCCCCGACCAGTAGTGGAGCGAGTCTCCCTGCGTCGGGGCTTTTTGTGTCAATCGGAAGGATCTCTTTGCCTGAGAAAAAAGCCAAAGCCGACGCCTCCTACGGCGCCGCGGACATCACCGTGCTCGAGGGTCTCGAAGCCGTCCGCAAACGCCCCGGGATGTACATCGGCTCGACCGGTCCTCGCGGGCTGCACCACCTGGTCTACGAGATCGTCGACAACTCGGTCGATGAGGCCCTCGCGGGCTATTGCGACACGGTCACGATCGTCATCCACCCGGACAACAGCGTCACGGTGGGGGACAACGGTCGCGGCATCCCGGTCGGGATCATGGAGAAAGAGAACCGTCCGGCGGCGGAAGTCGTCCTCACCGTCCTGCACGCGGGCGGCAAGTTCGGAGACGGTGGCGGCTACAAGGTCTCCGGTGGCCTCCACGGCGTCGGCTCCTCGGTGGTCAACGCGCTCTCCGAGCGTCTGCACCTGAAGATCGAAACCGACGGCGCGGTCTGGGAGCAGGACTACGAGCGCGGCAAACCGCAGAACAAACTCGAGAAGGGCGCGGCGTCAGACCGGCACGGCACCGAGATCACCTTCCTGCCGGACCTCGAGATCTTCGAAGACATCGAGTACGACTTCCAGACGCTGGCCGAGCGGATGCGGGAGACGGCGTTCCTCACCCGCGGGCTGAAGATCTTGCTCACCGACGAGCGCGGCGAGGGGCAGTCGGTCGAGTTCCAGTACGACGGCGGCATCGAGGACTTCGTCATCCACCTCAACGAGAACAAGGAGGTGATCAACAAAAAGCCGGTCTTCTTCGAAGGCGAGAAAGAGGACGGTGAAGTCGAGGTAGCGATGCAGTGGAACAACTCCTACCAGGAGTCGATCTTCAGCTTCGCCAACAACATCAACACCCACGAGGGTGGTACCCACCTCTCGGGCTTCCGCGGCGCGCTGACCCGCACCCTGAACGCCTACGCGCGCAGCAAAGGGCTGCTGAAAGAGAAGGACGACAACCTCGCCGGAGAGGACGTGCGCGAGGGTCTGACCGCGGTCATCTCGGTGAAGCTGCACGACCCCCAGTTCGAGGGTCAGACCAAGACCAAACTCGGCAATCCGCCGATCAAAAGCCTGGTCGAGGAGACCGTCAACCGCAAACTGGCCGAGTACCTCGACGAGAATCCGCCGGAGGCACGGCGGATCATCTCCAAGGCGATCGATGCCGCCCGCGCCCGGTCCGCGGCGCGCAAAGCGCGCGACCTGACCCGCAAGTCGGCGCTGGAGAACTCGACCCTGCCGGGCAAGCTCGCCGACTGCACGGTGAAGGACCCGAGCCTCGCCGAGATCTTCGTGGTCGAGGGTGACTCCGCCGGTGGCTCGGCGAAGCAGGCGCGCGATCGCTCGACCCAGGCGGTACTGCCGCTGCGCGGCAAGATCATCAACGTCGAGAAGAGCCGGATCGACAAAGTCCTCGCCAACAACGAGGTGCAGGCGCTGATCACCGCGATCGGCACCGGCGTCCACGACGAGTTCAACATCGAGGACGCGCGGTACCACAAGATCGTGATGGCCACCGATGCCGACGTCGACGGCGCCCACATCCGCACCTTGGTACTCACCTTTCTCTACCGCCAGATGCCGGAGCTGATCGAGAGCGGCTTCGTCTACATCGCCAAACCGCCGCTCTACCGGGTGAAACAGGGAAACCAGGAGACCTACCTGGAGCGCGAGTCCGAACTCGAAGAGCTGCTGTTGCGCGACAAGCTGGAGCAGTTCGAGGTCGTCGACGCCACCGGGGAGAGCCGCAAGCTGACGCCGAGTCGGTGGCAGGCCTACATCCGGCGCTCGAAGGAGTACGAGGGCTGGGGATCGTCGTTGCAGGCCGATTTCGGCCACGAGGTGGTCCGCTTCCTCGAGGAGTCGACGCTGCTCGACGAAGGGGTGGCGACGCTGTCGGCGGCGAAGGCCCTGCTCGAACGCGAGGCGCCCGAGGGCGAGCCGTTCGACACCGAGGTGGTCAGCGCCACCGAGGACCTCGTGATGGTCAAGGCGATCGCGCGTAGCTCCGGCCTTGCCCGCACCCACCGGCTGCCGCGGGAGTTGTTCGAGGACAACGACTACCGCAAGTTCGCCGAGGTCCACGCGGCCCTGCTGAAACAGGTAGGTCGCCCGCCGTTCACCGTGACTCGCGGAGAGAAACGGAGCGTGGCGCTCTCCTTCCAGACCCTGCGCGCCGCGGTCCTCGAGCTCGCCCGCGCCGGCGCTCACATCACCCGCTTCAAGGGACTCGGCGAGATGAACCCGAAACAGCTGCGCGAGACGACGATGGATCCGGCGACCCGGACCCTGGCTCGAGTGACGCTCGAAGACGCCACCGCGGCGGACCGTATCTTCTCGATGCTGATGGGTGACCAGGTCGCCCCGCGGCGTGACTTCATCGAGACGCACGCCAAAGAGGTCAAATTCCTTGACGTCTAGCAGTGTGAAAGCGAACAGTGTGAAAGTGGAGGTGCGGTAGTGGCACTGGAGGCGCTCACCGGTCACATCGAAGACCGCGGCCTCGAGCAGGAGATGCGGTCGTCGTACCTCGATTACGCGATGAGCGTGATCGTCGGGCGGGCGCTGCCCGACGTCCGTGACGGGCTCAAGCCGGTCCACCGTCGCGTGCTCTACTCGATGCACGACCTCGGCCTGCAGCCGACCCGGCCGTACCGTAAGTGCGCCTTCATCGTCGGCGAGGTGATGGGCAAGTACCACCCGCACGGTGACTCGGCGATCTACGACACGCTGGTGCGGATGGCGCAGGATTTCTCCCTGCGTTATCTGTTGGTCGACGGCCAGGGCAACTTCGGCTCGATCGACGAAGACCCGGCGGCGGCGATGCGGTACACCGAGGCGCGGATGGCGCGGCTCGCCACCGAGATGCTCCGGGACATCGATGCCGACACCGTCGACTTCGGTCCCAACTACGACGAATCGACCCAGGAGCCGCTGGTCCTCCCGTCGCGCTTCCCGAACCTGCTGGTCAACGGTACCTCGGGGATCGCGGTCGGCATGGCGACGAACATCCCGCCGCACAACCTGCGCGAGGTCTCGGGCGCCGTGATGGCCTACATCGACGATCCGGAGATCGACCTCGACGGGCTGATGACCCACATCAAGGGCCCCGACTTCCCCGGCGGGGGCCTGATGAGCCGGGAGGGGATCCGAACCGCCTACGAAACCGGCCGCGGCAGCATCAAAGTCCGCGCCCGCGCCCACGTCGAGCCGCTGAAAGGGGGCAAGGAGGCGATCGTCGTCACCGAGCTGCCGTTCACGGTCAAGAAGCTCGGCGAAAACGGCCTGGTCGCCAAGATCGCCGACCTCGTCCGCAACAAAAAACTCGATGGCATCTCCGATATTCGTGATGAGACGGACGAACGCGGCATGCGCCTCGTCATCGAGCTCAAACGGGGCGGCCCACCGGCGAAGGTCGTCCTCAACAACCTCTACAAAAAAACCGCGATGCAGTCGACCTTCGGCGCCAACATGGTGGCCTTGGTCGACGGGGTGCCGCGCACGCTCAAGCTCGTCGAGCTGATCCAGTTCTACGTCGCCCACCAGCGCGAGGTGGTCACCCGCCGGACCCAGTACGAACTGCGCCGGGCCGAGGCGCGCGCCCACATCTTGGAGGGCCTGCTCGTCGCGCTCGACAACCTCGACGCGGTGATCAAACTGATCCGATCCTCGACCGACCCCGATGCCGCCCGCCAGGGCCTGATGGACGAGTTCGACCTGTCGCGCGAGCAGTCCCAGGCGATCCTCGACATGCGGCTCCAGCGCCTCACCGCGCTCGAGGCCGACAAAGTTCGGGCCGAGCACGCCGACCTGATGGAGCGGATCGGCGAACTGCGCGAGATCCTCGGTGACGAGGGCCGGGTGATGGGCCTGATCAAGGATGAGCTCTCCGAAATCGTCGAGTCCTACGGTGATGAACGGCGGACCGAGCTTGCTGCCTTCGAGGGTGAGGTCGGGATCGAGGACATGATCGCCGACCAGCAGATGGTGATCTCCCTGACCGCCTCCGGGTACGTAAAGCGGCTGCCGCTCGCCACCTACCGTCAGCAGAACCGCGGTGGCGTCGGCGTGATGGGGATGAACCTCAAAGAGGACGATTACATCGCCCACCTGCACATCAGCTCGACCCACGACTTCCTGCTGTTCTTCACCAACCGCGGGAAGGTTTACCGGACGAAAGTGTACGAACTGCCGGAGGGCTCGCGTAACTCGAAAGGCTCGAGCCTACGCAACGTACTGCCGCTGCAGGAGGACGAGAAAGTCATGGCGGTCATCCCGACCCGTGACTTCAAGGAGAACCGTTACCTCGTCTTCGCCACTGCCGATGGCCTGGTCAAGAAGACCGAATTCCTTGCCTACAACACGCCGATCCGCGCCGACGGGATCATCGCGATCAAGGTGCGGCCGGGTGACGAGCTGGTGCAGGTGCGCCTCACCTCGGGCGAAGACGACATCCTGATGGTGTCCCGTTCGGGCCACGCCGCCCGCTTCTCCGAGGAGCTGGTGCGTCCGATGGGCCGTGACACGAGCGGCATCAAAGGCATGAACGTCAGCGGCTCCGACAACCGGGTCCTGGAGATGAACATCGCCCGTGATGACACCGAACTGTTCGTGGTTACGGAGAACGGTTACGGCAAGCGCACCCCGGTCTCCGAGTACCCGGTCAAGGGGCGCGGCACGAAAGGCGTGCTGACGATCCGACTGACCGAGAAGAAGGGCGCCCTCGCCGGCTCATTGATCGTGAGCCCCCACCAGGACCTCCTCTTCATCTCCCAGAACGGCATGGTCCAGCGGACCGGGGTCGAAGGGATCTCCCAGACCGGCCGCTCGACCCAGGGCGTCAAAGTCATGAACATCAAGGACGACGACCGTGTGAGCGCCGTCGCCCGGGTGGTCGAGTCCGAAGACAACAGCGCTTCGGCGGACGAGCCGAGCGACCAGATTGAGATGGACGGAGACGAGGCCGGCGAGCACGGGGTGGCGGAGTAACCCTCGCCTTCGCGCCCACCGCCCTGCGGTCGGTGGGATGAGGATCGCGCCTCCGGCACGAGGAATATGCAACGAGTTGTGGAGGTACGGTCGAGGGTTACTCAGCCACCCCTCACGGAACTTCTACGAGCCTCTGTCGCTTCCAGCTTCAAGCTTCCAGCTTCCAACGCGCCGCAGGCGCGGCGAGCGAGCACGCAGGCGCCGGGCAGAGGGGAGAGCTGACCCTCTCCGAACGGCTTGTAACGAGGGCCCGAAAGCCATCGCGGCAGGCGCTAGCCGATCCAGCCCGAGTTTGAGAGAGGAGGGGGTCAGCTCTCCCCTCCCCCGAAGCGCAACGAAGAACGCCGCTCAAGCCGCCTGAGGTAAGTACTGCTGCCAGTTGGCCGGGATCTTCGGGCTCGCCACCTGGATGAAGACGGTTGGGGCGGGGGCCTTGGGGGTCGTCTTCGGGTGCATGTGGATCTCGCGGGGAAGGCGGTTGCCCTTCTTGCGGTTGCAGGTGGCACAGGCGGCGACGATGTTGTCCCAGGTGGAGGTGCCGCCGCGGGAGCGGGGGATGACGTGGTCGACCGTGAGGCCGGATTTGGTCGAGCCGCAGTACTGGCAGGTCCAGGAATCACGGGCGAGGACGGCGCGGCGGGTGATCTTGCGGCGATGGGCCTCGCGGGGGATGCGGACGTAGTTGACGAGCCGAATCACGTCGGGCCGCTCGAGGGTCATGTGCTCGGAGTGGAGCGCGTCGCCGTTCCGCTGCTCGAGCAGCTCCGCCTTTTCCTTCAGGAGCAGCACAGCGGCGCGTCGCAAAGTGCAGACGTTTATCGGCTCATACGTCGCATTGAGCACCAGCACCCTGGCCATGGTGCGGGAATTGTAAGCAGGCGGGGAAGCGGGGCTTCTGCCAGGGCGGTCAGACGACCGGGTAGCTGCCGAGGATCCGGACCGATTCGGCCTTGCCCCGGAGCGCCTCGATCGCGTCCGCGACGGTCTCGTCGGCGAGGCTCCCGTCGAGATCGCAGAAGAAGAAATAGCGGCCCAGTTCGGAGCGCTGCGGCCGCGACTCGATCCGGGAGAGGTTGATCCCGCGGGACGAGAACTCGGCCAGCGCGTCGACCAGGGCGCCGGGGCGGTCGTCGCCCAGCTCGTAGAAGAGCAGCGAGGTCTTCCACTTCTCGCCGGCCGGCGGCTCGGTGCCCGCCGGCGCCAGCCAGACGAAGCGGGTGACGTTGTTCTGCTCGTCCTGGATCCCCTCGCGCAGGATCCGGCAGCCGTAGAGGCTTGCCGCCGCCCGCGAGCCCACCGCGGCCCAGGGGCGCGGCGACTCGGAGACCATGCGCACCGCGGCCGCGGTGCTGCTGACGCTGCGCAGTTCCACCCCCGGCACGTTCTCGCGCAGGAACCGTGCCGTTTGCGCCAGGCCCTGCTGGTGGGAGAGCACCGCCTCGATCTGGTCGAGCTCGACACCGTCACGGGTGATCAGGTGCTGGCGTACCGGATAGTCGTGCTCGCCGACGATCGCCACGTTCGGCGCGTCGAAGGCGAGGATGTCCAGGGTGCCACGGACCGAGCCCTCGATCGAGTTCTCGTACGGCGCCAGCGCGCGATCCGCGCGGCCCTCGATCACGGCCTGGATCGCGTCAAAGACGGTCTCCGTGCGCAGCGGCTCGAACTCGGCGCCACCGAGCGCTTCGTTCAGGGCGTCTTCGGTGAACGTCCCCGCCGGTCCGAGATAGGCGATCCGCACGGACCCAAGCTATTCGAAGACGACGGTGTAGGTCGCTTCGTTGTTTTGGGTGAACTGCTCGCCCGGCACCGGTTCGACCTGAACTTCCAGTTTCGTTTCGCCTTCCGGCGCCGGGGTCAGGGGGACGACCGCCGTTTCTTCGGCCGCTGCTTCCAGAGCGGCGATTTCCTGCGTCGTTTCTTTGCCGTTCGCGATCACCACCACGGTGACGCCGTTCTCGGTCGATTCACCCTGGTTCTGGACGGTCACTTCGACTTCCGGCGTGCCTTCGGTGGTCACCGAGGTGGTCGATTCCGCCGATAGTTCGGTGCCGTTCACGCTCGTCCCGACCAGGCCGAGGCCGTGGAGCCCGGGACCCGGTTCGCCGCCGCTCGAGCCGCTCACCGTGCCCAGCGCTTTCGCGACTTCGCCTTCTTCCAGCCACTTGGTCCCGTCGGGCACGAAGGTGCTTTTCGGCACGTCGTGGCCTTCGATGCCTTCGTCGGAGAGCTTGTTGTTGATTTCCGGCCGCACCACCGATTCGTAGATCACGTCGGAGGCGAGCAGGGTCTGCATCTGTTTGGTGATCGCCGTGGTCGCCTGCGCCGCGCCGGCTTCGCCCAGTGCGGTCGGCATCTTTTCGGCGATCTTTTCCATCGCCGCCGCACGCAACGTGTACACGAGTTCGAGCGAGTTCTGCGCGCTGCCCAGTGCCCCTGGCGCGCTCAGCCCTTCGACCCGCGTCTTCAGGTTGGTCATCGCGCTGCGTTCGGCCTCCACTTTCCCGGTGAATTCGGTCACCGAGAGGGTGCCGGGGTCTTCGAGCAGGCCGAAGAACCGTTTACTGCTCTGTTCGGTCTCGACCAAGATCTGCCGGACGCTGCGCGAGTAGTCGGAGAGCGCACCCCGCGCCTGCGCGTCGAGGCACCCCTTGACGCCGAGCACGATCACGATCAGGGCGATCAGCGCCCCGCCCAGGGCAAGCAGGCGCCGCAACATGATTTGCTGGCGTTCGGGGCGGCGGCCGGGCCGACGCGATCGTCGGCTCGCGCCGCCTGAAGTCGAGTACTCCAAGTGGCGGCTCTCCAAAGGGCGGGTTTGCTGGCGGGGGAGTATGGCGACTGTGCGCGCGCCGCTTCCGTTTCTCCCCGCTCACGGTGCCTTTTTCCCAACGATAGAGGGTCTTCTCCCGGCAGGAGGCAGGAGGCGGGTGGCGAAGAGAAACCTGCTTTGGTCGGCTCCCTGGTACTTGACCGCTTCCTGATCGAGCGCCGCATCGGCAGCGGCGGGTTCGGCGTGGTCTACGAGGCCTGGGACGGCAGGCTCGAGCGCCCCGTCGCGGTGAAGGCGATCGAGCAGCACGGTGAGGCCGGCCGGCGGGTCCTGCGCGAGGCCCAGGCCGCGGCCCGCCTCAATCACCCGGGCATCGTGACCCTGTACGAGATGGGGGAGGAGGACGGCAACGCGCTGCTCGTCTCCGAGCTGGTCGAGGGCGACACGCTGGCCCGCCTCGCCGACGAGGATGCCCTTTCCGACCGCGAGATCGGCGAGATCGGCGCCGACCTCTGCGAAGCTCTCGACCACGCCCACTCGCGCGGCGTGGTCCACCGCGACATCAAGCCGCAGAACGTCCAGGTGGTCGACGGCCAGCCGCGGGCGAAGCTGATGGATTTCGGCATCGCCCTGGTCGCCGACGCGGCGGGCCTCACCGCCACCGGGGACGTCGTCGGCACCCTCGCCTACATGTCCCCCGAGCAGGCGGAGGGGCTCGAGGCGGGCCCCGAGGCCGATGTCTACTCGCTCGCCCTGACGCTGTACGAGTGCTGGAGCGGCGAGAACCCGCATCGCCGCGCCAACGCCGTCGCCACCGTGCGCTCGATCGGCCGCCGCGCCCGCCCGCTGCGCCGCCTGCGCCCCGACCTCCCGCGGGAGCTCGCCGAGGAGATCGACGCCTGTCTCGACCCGCGTCCGCGCCACCGTCCGTCGCTGGAGGAGCTGGGCACGACGATCGAGGATTCGCTCGACGATCTCGCCGATCACCCGCAGGGCACGTCGCGCCGCGTCGGCCTCCGCCTGGGCGTGCTGGGGATCGCCGCCGCCATCGGCGCGATCCTCGTGCTCGGCCATGGGCTGGTCCTCCCCTAAACTTTCCGACTCCTCCGCAGACGCGGAGACTTGACCCTGCCATGACAAAGGAGCAGTTCCGATAGCCCTTCTCCGCAGACTCGAGTCCGGGATCGAAGGCCTCGTCGAGGGCGTGTTCTCGCGCGCCTTCAGCTCCGAGGTGCAGCCGGTCGAACTGGCTCGCAAACTGGCCAAGGAAATGGACGCGCACAAGACCGCCTCGGTGCAGCGCGTCTACGTCCCCAACGAGTACACGGTCTTCCTCTCCCGCCAGGACCGCTCCAAGCTCGAAGGCTACGAGCGCTCCCTCGAGCAGGAGCTCTCCGGTTACCTGCTCGAGCACGCCCGCCGCCGCGGGTACGACCTGTTGACCCGGCCCGCGGTCGAGTTCCAGACCGACGAGCGGTTGCGCCTCGGCGAGTTCGGCATCCAGCCGCGGATGGTGAAGGCACCGGTGCGCGAGGGCGAGGCGCCGCGCCAGGGCGAAGAGGGCCACACGATGGTCTACTCGGCGGTTCGCGAGCGCGATCGCCAGCGGCCCAAAGAACCGGAGCAGGACGTCCGCGCCCTGGTCTCCACCCGCGCCGTCGTCTCGCTCGACGACCGCCGTTACGTCTTCGATGGCCCGCGCGCCACGATCGGCCGCTCGAAGTCGGCCGAGTGCGTCCTGGCCGACCCCAACGTGTCCCGTCGTCACGCCGAGCTGCGCCGTTCCGACTCGGGCGATTGGCAGATCGTCGACCTCGGCTCCACCAACGGGATCAAGGTGAACGGCAGGCGCGTCACCTCCACCCGCCTCAATCCGGGCGACCAGGTGACGGTCGGCACCACCACCTTCCTGTTCGACGTCGAGCAGTAGATGGCCCGGCCTGGCTTCAGGCCCGGACCGTAAGGTGCTGAACGAGTGGCCTACGACCCCCTTTCAACCGCGCTGAAATTCGGCTTTCTGGCCGTCCTGTTCCTGTTCCTGCTGGTGATCGCGAGGAGCGCCTTCCGCGATCTGCGGCGGACGGCCCAACCCGCGCCCGACGCGACCGGCTTTCATGCCGCGGTCGGCCAGGTGGAGGTCCAGCGGGGCAACGACGCCTGGCTGATCGCCGAACGCGGCGGCGGCCTCGCCCACGACGAGCGCTTCGACCTGATCGGCGGCCTCTCCATCGGCCGCTCCAAGGACGCCGACGTGCAGATCGACGATCGCTATGCATCAGGCATCCACGCCCGCCTGTTCTCGCGCGAAGGGCGGCACTTCGTCGAGGACATGAACTCGACCAACGGCACCCAGCTGAACGGCGGGGCGCTGTCCGGCGAGGCGGAGCTGGTCGACGGCGACACGATCCAGATCGGCGACACCGTCTTCCGCTTCGAGGCATCCTGAGGCGCGCCGGGTTGTCGGTGGAGAGATGAAATGACGTTACGGATCACCGACCAGGCCTACGCGACCGACACCGGTCGCCAGCGCAGCGCCAACGAGGACTCGGTCTTCGTCCGCGCGCCGCTCTTCGTCATCGCCGATGGGATGGGCGGGGCGCGGGCGGGGGAGGTCGCCTCGAAGACCGTGGTCGAGGCCTTCGACCGACCGCTCCCGGGGGCGCCGCCGGAGCGGGTGCTGCGGGAGACGATCGAAGGTGCCAACCGGACCGTCTACGCGCTCGCCCGCGAGGATTCGAACCTCTCGGGGATGGGAACGACGACGACCGCGGCGATCCTCGACGAGGGTGCCGACGAGGTGGCGATCGGCCACGTCGGCGACAGCCGCGCCTACCGGCTGCGGCGGGGCAAGCTGGAGCGGCTCACCCGCGACCACTCGCTGGTCGAGGAGATGCGGCGCAAGGGGCAGCTGACCGAGGCGCAGGCCGAGGATCACCCGCAACGCTCGATCATCACCCGCTCGGTCGGGCCGGAACCGGAGGTCGAAGTCGACCTACAGACGGTGCCGGCGCAGGCGGGCGACGTCTTCCTGCTCTGTTCCGACGGCCTGACCACGATGCTCGACGACGACCACATCGAGCGGCTGCTGACCCGCGCGACCTCGATGCCCAACGCGGTCCGCGCCCTGGTCGACGAAGCCAACCGGGCGGGCGGGCGCGACAACATCAGCGTGATCGCCTTCAAGGTCGTCGACGCGGCCGAACCGGCGCTGGACGCGGAGGGCGCGACGCTGATCGGCACGAGTGCCGCGGACGCCGGGCTGACCGCGACCGAGGTGCGCCGCCGCGCCGCCGCCGACGCGGCCCGCCAACGGCGCGAGGACGCCGCCGCGGCCCGGCCCGGCAGGCGCCGGCGGATCGTGAAACGGGTGGCGGGGATCGTCGCCCTGCTCGTGGTGATCGGCGCCCTCGTCTTCGGTGCCGGCTACGGCCTGCGCCACATCTGGTTCCTCGGCACCGACAACGCCGGCCGCGTCGCCCTCTATCGCGGCGTCCCCTACGAACTGCCCTTCGGGATCAAGCTGTACAGCGAACGCTATTCGGCGCCGGTGCAGACCGAAGCGCTGCCGGAAAAACGCAAGAACGCGGTGACCGGCCACGGGCTGCGCTCGCACGCCGGCGCCCAGGAACTGCTGGAAGAAATCGAACGCGGCCAGGGGGTCAGGGAATGACCCGCGCCCGCAATCGCGAGATGCTCGCATTGATCCCGGTGGCCCTCCTGCTGACGGCCGGCTTCGCCGCGGTCTTCGCCCAGGAGAACGCCAAACTCGGCAACCTGAGCCTTACCTACGGCGCCTACTTCTTCGCCGTCTGTCTGGCGACCCACGTCTACCTGCGGATCCGCTTGCCGCACGCCGATCCCTACCTGTTCCCGCTGATGGCGCTGCTGATCGCGTTCGGGCTGGTGATGATCTACCGGATCGACGAAAGCCTCGCCCGCAACCAGGCGAACTGGTTCCTCTTCGCGCTCATCCTGTTCGCCCTGACGATCCAGTTCCTGCGCGATTACGAGGTGCTCGAGCGTTACCGGTACGTGATCGCCACGGTGGGCATCCTGCTCCTGCTGGCGCCGCGCCTGCCGGGGATCGGCGAACAGGTGAACGGCGCCTACCTCGGGGTGAAGGTCGGCCCGATCTCCTTCCAGCCGGGCGAGTTCGCGAAGATCGCGATCGTCATCTTCCTCGCCTCCTACCTGCGGGAGAACCGTGAGGTGCTGATCGTCGGCGCGCGGCGGGTGCTCGGCGTGACCCTGCCGCCGCTCAAGCACTTCGGCCCGATGCTGGTGGTCTGGGGCGCCTCGATGTTCATGCTCGTCTTCATCCGCGATCTCGGCACCTCGCTGATGTTCTTCGCCGCGTTCCTCGCCCTGCTCTACGTGGCGACCGGGCGCTTCAGCTTCGTGGTGATCGGGACGGTGCTCTTCCTGGTCGGCGCCTGGTTCATCTTCACCACCGTCCCGCACGTGCACGAACGGGTCGAGACCTGGCTTCACCCTTACCAGGACGGGTTCCACGGACTCGGCGCGGGCTACCAGGTCTTGCAGTCGACGTTCGCCCAGGCCGACGGCGGGCTCTTCGGCAAAGGCTTCGGCCAGGCGTTGATCACCGTCCCCGGTCACCCGAGTCAGACGATGCTGCCGGTCGCGGAGACCGACACGATCTACTCGCTGATCGTCAACGAGCTCGGCCTCTTCGGCGCCTGCGGCCTGATCGCCACCTACCTGCTGATCACCGCCCGCGGCTTCAAGATCGCCCTGCTGGCGAACGACGGCTTCTCGAAGCTGCTGGCGACCGGGCTCACCGCCGTCTTCGCGATCCAGGCCTTCGTGATCATCGGCGGCGTCACCAGGGTGATCCCGCTGACCGGCGTCACCCTGCCCTTCGTCTCCTACGGCGGCAGCTCGATCGTCGCCAACTTCGTGTTGCTGGCGCTGCTCCTGCTGGTCTCCAACCGCGCCCGCCGCGAAGCCGAGGAAGGCGCTCCGCGCGGGGAACGCGATGAGCCGCTGGGGGCGCTGACGTGAACCGCCAGATCATCAAGCTGTTCGGCTTCATCGTCGTCCTCTTCGCGATCCTGGTCGGCTTCACGTCCTGGTGGTCGGTCTTCGACGCCAAGGCGCTGAAGGAACAGGAAACGAACAAGCGGCCGCTCTTTGAGCAACAACAGATCCCCCGCGGCCGGATTCTCGCCGCCGACGGCTCGGTGATCGCCAAGTCGGTGCCGAAAGGGAAGGGGACCGGCAGACGGTACGTCCGCCATTACCCGCAAGGGAAGCTCTTCGGCCACCCGATCGGCTACAGCTTCATGGAATACGGCCAGACCGAGTTCGAGCAGTACCACAACGCCGAACTGACCGGGGAAGAATCGGAATTCGGCACGATCCTCGACCAGCTGACCGGGCAGAAGCAGGAAGGCGAACAGGTAGTCACCAGCCTCGACCCGAAGGCGCAGGAAGTGGCGATGGGGGACCTCGAAGCGGCGGGCTACGGTGCCGTGGTGGCGATCGAACCGAGCACCGGAGCGGTCAAGGTGCTGGCCACGAACCCCTCCTTCAATCCGAACGCGATCCCCACCAAGCTCGAACAATGGAACCTGGAGAAGGTCAGGGCGCCGCTCTACAGCCGTGCGACCCAGAGCCAGTTCCCGCCGGGCTCGACCTTCAAGGTCGTGACCGCGGCCGCGGGCCTCGAATCGGGCGTGATCACCCCGGAAACGACCATCAACGCGCCGGGCTCGATCATCGACGAAGGCCACGAACTGGCCAACGACTACAACCAGTCCTGGGGCTCGATCTCGCTCGACACGGCGCTGACCAACTCGGTCAACACCTGGTTTGCCCAGCTCGGACAGAAGGTCGGCCAGGACAAGCTCTTCTCGATGATGGAAAAGTTCGGCTTCGGCGCGACCCCGCCGATCGACCTGCCGGAAAGCGAAGTCAACCCGAGCGGTCTCTTTGAAGGGAACGAACTGTTGAGCCGCCGCGACCCGGTCGACCTCGGCCGGGTCGCGATCGGCCAGGAGCGCCTCCTGGTGACGCCCCTGCAGAACGCGATGGTCGCGGCCGCGGTGGCAAACCACGGCAAGCTGATGAAGCCGCAGATCTGGAAGCGGGTGGTGAACGTCGACGGCAGCGTCACCAAGCGGATGAAGCCGACCGTCTACAGCGAACCGCTCTCGGCGAAGACGGCGGAAGAGCTGGGCATCGCGATGGAAGGCGTGGTCGACGAAGGGACCGGGACCAACGCGGCGATCTCCGGCGTATCGGTGGCCGGGAAGACCGGCACCGCGGAAACGCCGAACAACAAGGAATGCGGCGGCGGTGAAGCGGAGAACCAGGCCTGGTTCATCGGGTTCGCTCCGGCCGATCACCCGAAGATCGCGATCGCGGCGACGGTGTCCTGCACCGAACGGTTCGGTGGCGACGTCGCCGCACCGATCTTCCGCGATGTCGCCGAAGCGATCCTGGCGGGCGAATAGATGGCCGAACGAACGGATGAAGGCGAAAGAGTGACAACGAGGGGAGAGGGGCGTGGCTGAGGTCGAGGTCGGCTCGGTCGTCGACGGGCGCTACCAGGTGCTGGCGAAGCTGGGCGGCGGTGGCATGGCGGACGTCTGGCTCGCCGAGGACACCCACCTGCAACGGCGGATCGCATTGAAGGTCCTGCACCGGCGCTTCGCCCAGGACCGCGAGTTCGTGATGCGCTTCCGGCGCGAGGCCGAGGCGGCCGCCGGGCTGCAGCACCCGAACGTCGTCGGCGTCTTCGACCGCGGTGAATGGGAGGGCACGTACTACATCGCCATGCAGTACGTGGAAGGCCCGACGCTGAAGCAGCTGATCGATTCCGGGATCACCGTCGAGCAGGCGGTTGCGGTGATCCGCCAGGTCCTGCAGGCGGCCGGGTACGCGCACCGCCAGGGGATCGTCCACCGCGATCTGAAGCCGCAGAACGTGATCGTCGACCCGGAGGGCAAGGCGGTGGTCACCGACTTCGGCATCGCCCGGGCGGGAGTCTCCGAGATCACCCAGACCGGCTCGGTGATGGGGACGCCGCACTACCTCTCGCCCGAGCAGGCGCAGGGTTTCGACGTCACCGCCGTCTCCGACCTCTACTCGATCGGCGTGATGCTCTACGAGGCGCTCACCGGCCGGGTCCCGTTCGAGGGCGAATCGGCGGTTGCGGTGGCGATGAAACAGGTCTCGCAGATGCCGCAACGGCCGAGCTCGATCCAGCCGCGGGTCAGCCCGGCTCTGGACGCGGTGGTGATGCGGGCGCTGGAGAAGGACCCCGGGCAGCGGTTCCAGAGCGCCGACGCGTTCATCGCCGCGCTCGACCAGGCGATGCGCGAACCTGGTGGCGCCGGCCGCGGGACCACCTCCTTCGCCGCGCTGCCGCCGGTCGTCGCGACGCCCGAGGAGGAGGGGGAGGACCCCGAGGCCAAGCGCAAGCGACGGCGCAACATGTGGATCATCGCCGCCCTGGTGGCGATCATCGTCGGTGCGCTGATCGGGATCTTCGCCAGCCGCTCCAACCCCACGACCCCGGTGCCGAGCGTCGAAGGCCGCAGCCTTCAACGGGCCGAAGAAATCCTCGAACAGCGCGGCTTCACGGTGAACCAGCCGCCCCAGCAGGTGCACCGCATGGTCGAAGCGGGGACCGTGCTCGAGCAGGACCCCTCGCCGGCGCCGCCGGGGCGAGAAGCGGAAGAAAACTGCTCCTTCCTCACCCTCTTCTGCTCGAAGCCGGCGGTCACGCTGACGATCAGCGTCGGCCCCGGCGAAGGCACGGTGCCGCGGGTGAACGGCCTGAGTCGTGCCGAAGCGACGAAGAAGCTGGAAGCCGCGGAATTCGAAGTGGCCACGGAAAACGTCAACTCGGCGACCGTCGAAGAAGGCGACGTGGTCAAGTCCGAACCGTCCGCCGGCACGGTTGCCACCCACGGCTCGACCGTCACGATCTTCGTCTCCACCGGCCCGAAGCTGGTCAAGGTGCCGGTGCTGGTCGACAAGCAGCGCCGCCTCGCGGTGCAGGAAATCCGCGCCCGCGGGCTCACCCCGGAAGTCGGCGAAGAGGAAAGCAGCCAGCCGATCGGCCGGGTGCTGCGCCAGTCGCCGAGCGCGGGCCAGGAACTGGAACCGGGCGCGACCGTGCAGATCGTCGTCTCCTCCGGGCGCGAAACGAAGCGGATGCCCGGTGTGGTCGGCCTCGAACGCCGCGAAGCGGTGGAAGAAGTGCGAGCCGCCGGGTTGACCCCGGTGGTCGAAGAAGAAGAAACGCGAAACGAAGCGAAGATCGGCGTGGTGCTGCGGCAGTCGCCGCACGGCGGCACCCAGCTGACGCCGGGGTCCGAAGTGACGCTGATCGTCGGCAAGCGCGCGGCGCCGACGCCCGTGGAAGAACCAGAAGAACCGGAAGAAGGGGAAGTCCCGTGAGGATCGTGGTGTTGAGCGGTGGTCGCTCCTCCGAGCACGAGGTCTCGCTCGGGTCGGCCGCCGCGGTGATGAAAGGGTTGGAAGAAGCCGGCCACCAGGTGGTCGAGGTACGGATCGGCCGTGATGGGGGATGGAGTGCCGGCGGTGACGCGGTGGAGCTCACCCCCGGCGCCGGGCTGCTCGACGCCGAGGTCGTCTTCCCCGTCCTCCACGGGCCCTTCGGCGAGGACGGCAGCATGCAGGGCCTGCTGGAGATGCTCGACGTCCCTTACGTCGGCTCCGACGTCCTGGCCTCGGCGACCTGCATGGACAAGCTGACCCTGAAGCGGCTGCTGGCCGGGCAGGGGATCCCTCAGGTCGACTTCGTCGAGGTCGGCGAGGAGGGCTGGCGGGAGCGCTGCGCCGAGCTGGGGTCGCCGCTCTGGGTCAAGCCCTCGCGGATGGGCTCCAGCGTCGGCATCACCCGGATCGAGGACCTCGCCGCGCTCGACGGGGCGGTGGAGACGGCACTGCGGCACGACCCGCGGGTGATCGTCGAGGCCTCCGCCCACGGGCGCGAGATCGAGTGCTCGGTGCTCGGCAACGAGGACCCGCGGACCTCGATGCCGGGCGAGATCCTCGCCCACGCCGAGTGGTACGACTACGAGGCGAAGTACGCCGAGGGCGGCATGGACCTGGCGGTGCCGGCGCCGATCTCGGAGATCGAGACGGCGCGGGTGCGCGAGCTCGCCGCCGAGGTCTTCCGCCTGGCCGGCTGCTCTGGCCTGGCCCGTTGCGACTTCTTCGTCGAGCCCGACGGCTCGGTGCTCGTCAACGAGCTCAACACGATGCCCGGCTTCACCGAGACGAGCGTCTACGCGAAGCTGCTCGAGGCCGACGGCCTCGCCTACCCTGATCTCTGCGATCGCCTTGTCGCCCTGGCGATCGAGCGCTACGAGCGCGTCCGCTCACACGAGTTCTGAGCTATTCGAACAGCTTGATGTCCGAGATTTCGACCTGGTAGCGACCTTCCTGGTCGCTCGCGGGCGAAGCCTTGGTGAACCAGATCAGGAAGTATTTGGCGGCCTGGCCGAGGTGGAGCTGCACTTCTTCTTCCTTGGCGGCGCCGGTGACCTCGCCGACCTGTTCTCCCCATTCTTCGATTTCGCCGGGTGGGCCCGCGGCGGCGGCGAAGATCTGGGCGTCCCAGCCGGGGGTGGGGGAGCGGATGATCATCTTTTCCGGCGTCGCGTCGGCCTTCGCCGTGACGTAGATGCCGACGCCGGGGTCCGGACCGGTCTTCGTGCCTTCGAAGGTTTCGGAGTCGTAGTGCTCGGTCGACCAGGCGGTTTCTTCGCTGCCGTCGATCACGTTGCGCGCCAGCGCGTCGTTCTCGTGTTCGTCGCCCTCCGGGTCGTAGGCGGTGGCCGCTTCGAGCGCCACCGGGGACCCCGTGGAAGGCTTCGGTTCCTTGTTTTCGTTCTTGCCGACGATCGGCGTGTTGCCGCTGCCGATCAGCTGGGTCGCGAGGAGGACGGCCGCGGCGATCAGCACCACCGCCGCGATCGCCGCCCACGACCAGCGCGCCCGGGAGGACAGCTTGCGTTTGGCCGGCGGCACCGCCTCCAGCACGGTGGTCGCCTCGCCGGTGGTCGAGCCCGCTCGCGCCGCCTCGACCTCGAGCGCGGTGGAGAGGTCGTCGATCATCTCGCCGATCTCGGCATAACGCTGCGTGGGGTCCTTGGCCGTCGCCCGCTCGACCACCAACGCCGTGGCCGCCGAGATTTCGGGCCGGTCGCCCTGCACGTCGGGCAGCTCTTCGTTGACGTGTTTCATCGCCACCCCGACCTGGCTGTCGGCCTGGAAGGGGACGTGGCCGGTCAGCATCTCGAAGAGGACGACGCCGAGCGAGTAGATGTCGGAGCGCTGGTCGGCGCCGCGGCCCATCGCCTGCTCGGGGGCGACGTAATCGGTGGTGCCGAGCACCCGCCCGGTCGCGGTCAGCCCGTCCTTTTCGAGCTGGCGGGAGATGCCGAAGTCGGTCAGCTTGGCGCGTCCCTCGCCATCGATCAGGACGTTTTGCGGCTTGATGTCCCGGTGGACCATCCGGCGCGCGTGGGCGACGGTCAGCCCGCGGGCGATCTCGATCGCGTAGGCGAGGGCCTCCTGCACGTCGAGCGCCCCGACCCGGTTGATCCGCGCCTTCAGCGTCTCCCCTTCGACGTATTCGAAGACGATGTAGGGGTAGCCGCCGTCCTCGCCCGCATCGATCACGGCAACCACGTTGGGGTGGGAGATCTTGGCCACCGCGCGGGCCTCCTGGCGGAAGCGCTCCAGCTGGTCGGCCTGCTCGGACATCTCCCGGTGCATGACCTTAACCGCCACCGGCCGGTCGAGGGTCGTATCGCGGGCCAGGTAGACCGTCGACATGCCGCCCGAGCCGAGTTTCGCCTCCAGCCGATAGCGGCCGGAGAGCACGGTGCCGATCATCTTCGAGCTGGTGGGGCGGTCGGGCATCAGCCTGCGAGGGCGGGAAGGAAGGTCAAGGGGTCAATATTGTCGAGCACGTTCGGTAGTGATTCGCTGCCACGGGGACCCTGCCTGCACGTGGTCGTGCGCTGCCAAACCCGACTCAGCGGGCGACGTGGCCGGCGTCGTCGGTGACTCGGCCGATGCGGGCGGCGCCGGGATGGTGGGTGCGCAGCAGGTCGAGGGCGCGGGCCTCGTCGTTCTCGGGGACGACGACGCAGAAGCCGCAGCCCATGTTGAAGACCTCGTGCATCTCCTCATCGGCGACGCCGCCGCGCGCGCGGATCAGCTCGAAGATCGGCTGCGGGGGGAGAGGCGCGTCGATCTCGTAACCGACCGGGGCCGCCAGGCGCAGCAGGTTGTTGACGCCGCCGGAGGTGATGTGGGCGAGGCCGCGGACGTCGACCTCGGAGCGCAGCAGCTCGACGATCGGCTTCACGTAGATCACCGTCGGCTCCAGCAGGGCCTCACCGAGCGGGCGGCCGAGCCGGCCCTCCGGGTCCTCGTCCAGGTCGAGGCCGTCGAGGGCCTTGCGGGCCAGCGTGTAGCCGTTGGAGTGGAGGCCGGAGGAGGGGATGCCGATGATCGAGTCGCCGGGCGCGACCTGGCGGCCGTCGATGATCGCGTCGAGCGCCACCGTGCCGAAGCAGGCGCCGGAGACGTCGACCCCGTGGACCATCTCGCCGAGCTGGGCGAGCTCGCCGCCGGGGATCTCGATCCCGGCGAGGGTCGCGCCCCGCGCCAGGCCGATGCCGATCGCCTCGCAGACCTCCGGATCGGCCCGGTCGATGGCGACGTAGTCGAGCATCGCGAGCGGCTCGGCGCCGACGCAGATCACGTCGTTGACGTTCATCGCCACGCAATCGATGCCGACCGTATCGAGCCTGCCGAGCGCTTCGGCGAGCATGAGCTTGGTCCCGACCCCGTCGGTGGATAGCGCGATGCCGAGGTTCGGCGCCACCTCGATCACGCTCGCGTAGTGGCCCGGCAGCGGCACCTGCGCCGAGGGCCGGCCGAGCTCGATCTTGCCGAGCGCGCGCACCAGCCCGGCCACCGCCGAGTCGGCGGCGCCCTGGTCGACCCCGGATCGTGCGTAGGCGTCGCTCATCGGCCCGATTCTTTCAGTCGGCCGGCGAGGTTGGCAGGCGGCTCGTAGTGATGGGGCCGGCCCACCGGTCGGCGGACCAGCAGCCCGCGCCCGGCCAGGTCGGCCAGGTCCGACCGCGCGGTCTCGTGCGTGACCCGGTTGCCGGCCGCGTGGCCCGCGTAGGTGTAGAAGTGCTCGGGATGGCGGATCGCGTGGCCGAGCAGGGCGACCTGGCGCCCGTTCAGCCCGTCGAAGCCCGCCAGTCGTGTCTCGGCATCGCGCTGCTCGGCGATCTTCCGTTGCAGGTAGACGTGGAGGTCGTCGATCGCCCGGTCGATCGTGCGCAGCTGGTGGATCAGGAAGTAGGTGGTGTCGCCGCCGTCGGTCTCGGTCTCCAGGAATGCCCGCTCGTATCGGCCCTGCGCCTTGCGGATCAGCCGGGAGATCGGCAGGTACTCGGCGAGCCAGTAGCCCCGCGAGTGCATCAGCCAGAAGAAAAGGAGCCGCGCGGTGCGGCCGTTGCCGTCTTCGAACGGGTGGTCGTAGGCGAGGCAGAAATGCAGCAGGATCGCCCGCAGCACCGGGTGCACGAACGGCTCGCCGTCGTCCCCTTCGTTGGCGAACCGGCAGAGCGCCGCGAGGCGCTCGGGCAGCTGCTCGGCGGGCGGGGGGACGTGGACCGGCGGGCCGTCTTCACCGCGGTAGAAGACGACGACCCGGTCCTCTCCCGGCCGCTGCACCCGCCCCGCCCCGTCAGGGTCGTCGAGCGTCCCGTCGGTGACTACCCGGTGCAGCTCCAGCACCGCCTCGGGGGTCAGCTCGCTCCCCATCTCCTTGACGAGCTGGATCGCCCGGTAGTTGTTGACGATCATCTGCTCACTGCGATCGCGCGGCTCCCGCCCGCTGCGCAGGAGCTCCTTGGCGGCGACCCGGGAGGTCGTCGCCCCCTCGAGCTGGCTGGAGCGGATCGCCTCCTCCATCAGTGAGTTGACGATGAACCGCCTTCCCCCGTCCCGCTCGGAGGTCACCACCTCGTCCATCGACACGTCACCCGCCGCGTGCTGGTCCACCCGGTACAGGTGCCGCAGGACCAGGTCGGGAAGCGTGTAGCCGAACGGGGCGCCGTCGCGGTCGGTGAGCGGCAGGCTCCGCATCGCATCCTGGCGGGCAGATTTCAGCCGCAGCCACCACTGCTCGCTGGTCAGGCCCTGCGGTGGCGGTAGCCGCCGAAGCTTGTCCCAGTGCAGGTACCGCTCCCGATCGGAGGGGAGCGGCGAGACGGCGAGCGCGGAGATCAGTTCGGCGGCGTCGAGCCGGGCGACCAGCTCCTCGGTGGTGGGGGCGGGCTCCAGGTACACGCTGGCTCCAAGTCGATTCCAAGTTTCTCCAAGACTTGGAATGCTATCCAATTCCAAGTCGAATCCAAATTCTTCCAAATTTTGGATTCGACTCCGAAGCCAGGTCTCTTCCCGAGCGCCGGCTCCCGTGATGCGGTCCGCCAGGCTCAGCGTCGGCGCAATTTGGCCAGGACCACGCCGGCGAGGGCCGCCCGGTAGGCGGCGTAGGGCCAGAGGGCGCGGTCGCGCTCGACCAGGCCGATCAGGCGTTGGGAGGCCAGGGTCGAGACGAAGGAGGCACCGATGCCGACGGCGAGGGTGCGCCGCAGCTCCGGGGTCGTCCCGCGCCGCGCCAGGCGGGCGCCCTTGAGGCCGGTCGCGCCGACGATGATCGGCAGGGCGATCGTCCGCGACAGCAGGTTCGCCTGCTTGCGGGAGAAGCGGCGCCAGCGCGCCGCCGCCAGGGTCACGCCGTTGCGCGAGACCCCCGGGGCCAGCGCCGCCGCCTGGGCGACGCCGAGCACCAGGCCGTCGACCGGAGTCGCCTCGCCGCGCCCGCGGAGCTGCGGTCGGCGGTCGGCGATCACCATCAGCGCGGCCCCCGCCAGGAGGCCGAAGGCCGTCGCCCGCGGACCGCCCAGGCGTCCCTCGATCTGGCGCTCGAAGCGATAGCCGACGAACGCCGCGGGAGCGAAGGAGAAGACCAGCAGCGCCGCCCGGTTCAGGTCGAAGTGGCGCAGCTCTTCCAGGATCAGCTCGCGCTGGCCGATCAGGAGGGCGGCCGCGGCGCCGGTGTGCAGGGCGACCTCGAAGCTCTTGCGCACCTCCGGGTCGATCGCGTCCCAGTCCCAGCCCGCCAGCCAGGGGACGAGAACGATGTGGGCGGAGCTGGAGACCGGCAGCAGCTCGGCGGGGCCCTGCAGGATCCCCAGTGCCACCGCCCGCCGGACCGGCAGTCGTCCTTCGGGGTGCATGCGGCGCAACATGCTAGTTGCCGAAATCAAGCGATCCTCATGAACCACCCCTAAACTCGGCTGTTCATGGGCCGGTTGAACCATCCCGTCTACCGCAACCGGGTGGGGCAGATTCTCGCCGACGCGGTGCTCGTCGCGTTGGCCTACTTCCTCGCCTTCCAGCTGCGGTTCCTCGACGACCCGCACGGCTGGCCGCACCGCTATGAGGTGCTCTTCGCCCAGTCGGTCGGCTTCGTGGTGGCCGGCAAGCTGATCGTCTTCGCCATCGCCGGGCTCTACCAGAAGTGGTGGCGCTACGTGAGTGGCCGCGACTTCCTCCTGATCCTCCGCGCCGTGGCGATCTCGAGCGCCCTGCTGGTGATCGCCTTCGCGGTGATCCAGCCGTTCCACCACCGGCTGCCGCGCTCGGTCGAGGTGATCGACTTCATGCTCACCCTGATCCTGATCGCCGGCGCCCGCCTGCTGGTGCGGCTGATCGTCGAGCGCCCCTCGAAAGGCGACCGGGTGCCCCGGCACGAGGTGCTGGTGGTCGGCGCCGGCTCCGGCGGCCAGATGGTGGTGCGGGAGATGCGCCTCAACCCTGCTCTCGGCGCCACCGCGATCGGCTTCGTCGACGACGACCCGCGCAAGCGCGGCATGCGGATGGTCGGCGGGGTCAAGGTGCTCGGCGCCACCGATGAGATCGAGCCGATCCTCGACGAGACCGACCCCGACGAGGTGATCATCGCGATCCCCTCGGCGCCGGGCACGCTGCGCGCCAAGGTCGTCGCGGCCTGCCGCGAGCGCCGCATCCGCGTGCGCACCCTGCCGACCGTCTTCGAGCTCCTGCGCGGTGGCGTCCAGCTCTCCAAGCAGCTGCGCGAGGTCCAGGTCGAGGACGTCCTCGGCCGCGAGCCGATCGTCGTCGAAATCGACCGCGTCGGCGCCTACCTGCGGGACAGGATCGTCCTCGTCACCGGCGCGGGCGGCTCGATCGGCTCCGAGCTCTGCCGCCAGATCGCGCGGGTCGACCCGCGCCTGCTGGTGATGCTCGACCACGCCGAGGACAACCTCTTCGAGATCGAGCGGGAGATGCTCGACGAGCGCCACTTCACCAACGCCGAGTCCGTCCTCGCCGACTGTCGCGAGCCGCACCGGATGCTGGAGACGATGCAGCGCTTCAAGCCCGACGTCGTCTTCCATGCCGCCGCCTACAAGCACGTGCCGTTGATGGAGGCGAACCCGCTCGAGGCGGTTCGCAACAACGCGATCGCCACCCGGATCACCGCCGAAACCGCGGCCGCGGCAAAAGCCGAGCGCTTCGTCCTGATCTCCACCGACAAGGCGGTCAATCCGCAGACGGTGATGGGCGCCTCGAAGGCGATGGCCGAGTGGATCGTCGAGGTCGCCGGACACACCCACCCGGGCACGCGCTTTGCCTCGGTCCGCTTCGGCAACGTGCTCGCCTCCTCGGGCAGCGTGGTGCCGATCTTCCGCGGCCAGATCGAGCGGGGTGGCCCGCTCACCGTCACCCACCCGGAGATGACGCGGTACTTCATGACGATCCCGGAGGCGGTGCAGCTGGTGATCCGCGCCGGGGACATCGGCGCCGGCAAAGGCGAGGTGTTCGTCCTCGACATGGGCGAGCCGGTGAAGATCGTCGACCTTGCCCACAACATGATCCGGCTCGCCGGTTATGAGCCGGAAGCCGACATCGCCATCGAGTTCACCCAGCCGCGCCCCGGGGAGAAGCTCCACGAGGTGCTGTTCAGCGACTACGAGTCCCCCCAACCGACCGCCGCAAAGCGAATCAACCGTGCGGTCCGCACCACCCCATTGGATCCCGATTGGGTCGATTCGACCCTCAGCGCCCTGGAAGCCCTGGTTCTGGCCGGAGACGAGGCTAACTTGGCGGAACGGGTCGTCGACCTCATCGCCTCTCCTGGCGGAGATGCCACGAAGGTCATGCTGGACGAGTAGCCTTCCGCAACTTTGCTGCACACTGTCGAAAGAATCGGCTCCTTCGCGGGCCTCGCGTCCTTCTTGGGGCTGGCGGTCTTCGCCCTGCTCCTGTTCGCCCACGGGCGGGACATCCGCCGGCTCCGCGATTGGGCGGGCTCGGCGCCCGAGCGGGAAGCCGAGCGGATGGAACAGACGCAGAACATCGCCGCCCAGCGCGCCGAAGAGCTGCGCGAACTGGAGGAATCGCGGACCGCGGAGCACGAGGCGGTAGAGCAGCGTGAAGTGCGACGGCAGCGCCGCGAGGAAGGCCTGCCGGAACAGACGCGCGGGGAGCGCATCCGCGAACGGTTCTCCGGCTTCGGCGAAACGCTGTCGCGGCCGGCCCTGCTGGTGGTGCTGTTCCTGGTCTTCGTCCTCGTCGCCGGCGGCGTCGCCTACGCGGTGCTGAACAACGGCGGCAGCGAAGAAGTCAAGGGCGGGGGCCACAGCAACAAGAACGGCAAGCAGGCCGCGTCGACGAAGAAGGTGAAGCCCGACGAAATCGAAGTGGCGGTCCTGAACGGCACCGAAGCGACGGGCCTGGCCGCGACCTGGGGCGACAAACTCGAAGGCAAGGGCTTCGAAGTCGGAGCCATCACCAACACCACGTCGACCTTCGAAAACTCGGTGGTGATGTTCGAAAACGGGGCCGCGCCGGAAGCCAAGATGGTCGCCAAACAGCTGCAGATCCACAAAGTCCAGCCGATGACCGCCGAAGTCTCCGGGGTGTCGAACGGAGCGAAAGTCTCGGTCGTGGTCGGCGAGGACAATGTCCCGGCGGAAAGTTGACGTAGGCGCCGTCGTCTTCGCGCTGCTCGTCATCGCCACCGTTGCCGCATTCGCCTACGCCCAACGGGTGAAGCGCGACCCGCAGGTGGTCGACAAGTTCAAGATCGCCGGGAAACACACCAACGCCTTCACGCCCGCCGGCCCGTGCCACAAACGGATCCGGCTGAAATTCCGCACCACCACCTCCAACGACGCGACGGTGGCGGTGATCAAACCGGGCGGGGCGGTGGTCCGCACGCTGGCCCGGGACGCGTTCCTGAAGCGCTACAGCTACCACACGTACCACTGGGACGGGACCGATGACGCGGGTGTGATCCAGCCGGTCGGCCGCTATCGACTGCGGGTGATGCTCGAAGACGAAGGCCGGTCGCTGACGCTGCCGGGGACGATCCGCCTGTACCCCAAGGGCGCGCTGGCCTGCGGGGGCGGCAGGGCGAGGGGGAGCGCCGGCGAGGGGCAGTCGGGTTGAGCGACTTCCTCTCCGGCGCGGGCGTCCTGATCGCCGCGGGTGCCGCCGCCGCCTCGATCCTGCTGCCCGCCGGCCGCGCCCGCTCGGCGCTGATGCTGGTGGCCCTGGTCCTCTTCCCGGTCCTCATCCTCGGCGACCAGTGGCACTCCCACCGCATCGTCGAACTGCGCCACCACGGGGCAAAAGCAGGAGTGGGGATCCTCGTCGGAGTCGTCCTCGTGGTCGCGCTCGCCTGGATCTTCCGCCGTTGGCCGGTGCTGCTGCCGCTCGCGATCATCGGCATGCTCCCGTTCCGCATCCCGCTCGAATCCGGCGGCGAATCGGCGAACCTCCTGGTCCCCCTGTACGTGGTCATCGCCGGGGGTGTCTTGAGCCAGGTCATCTCCGGCGGGTGGCGAGGGCTCGGGGCCCGCGAACGCACACCCCGCCCGCAGGGTCCCGAGACCTCCGCGGGAACCACCGGCCGGAGCGCCGCTGTCTGGCTCCCGCGCTCTCTCGCGGCCTTCGTCGTCCTCTACGCCCTGCAGGCCCTCTACTCCGAGGACTTCTCCAAAGGCCTGCAGGAAGTCTGCTTCTTCCTCGTCCCCTTCACCCTCGCCTTCGGCCTGCTCGGCGAAGTCGAGTGGGACCGCCGGCTGCTCGTCTGGACCCTGGTCCTGATCGCGGGCGAGGCGGTCGCCTTCGTCCTCGTCGGCAGCGTCGAGTACGTGAGCCGCAGCCTCTTCTGGAACGAAGCGGTGATCCGCTCGAACGAATTCCACACCTACTTCCGCGTCAACTCGGTCTTCTGGGACCCGAACATCTACGGCCGCTATCTCGCCCTCGTCCTCGTGGTGGTCACCGCGGCTGTGCTCTGGGTCAAGGAGCGCCGCCCGTTCTGGCTCTTGGCCGGCACCATCCTCGTCCTCTGGCTCGGCCTCGCCCAGACCTTCAGTCAGTCGAGCTTCATGGCCCTCCTCGCCGGGCTCGCGATGTTGGCGGCGATCCGCTGGTCGTGGCGCTGGACGCTCGCGGTCGCGGTGGTCGGGATCGTCGGCGGCGCGCTGGTCGTCCTGCTGGTCGGCGGCAAGTCGATCACCCCGAGCCGCCTCAACGTCGACATCTCCGGGCGCGGGCATCTGATCTCCGGCGGTGCCGAACTCTTCTCCGAACGCCCGCTCTGGGGCTACGGGTCGGGCTCCTTCCAGCAGGCCTACGGCGAGCACCGGAAGAAGGAAAAGGCGCCGGTGACGATCTCCCACACCGAGCCGGTGACGGTCGCCGCCGAGCAGGGGCTGATCGGATTGGTCGTCTACGTCGGCTTGATCGTGGTCGCCCTGTGGACGATGGGCGCGGGGCTCTGGGCGCGGGGGCCGGACCGGCGCCCGACCCTCGTCGACGTCGCCCGCGCCGCCGTGCTCGCCGCCTTCGTCGCGCTGCTCGTCCACACGATGGCCTACGCCGGGTTCTTCCAGGACCCGATCACCTACGTGCTGTTGGCGATCGGAGCCTCGCTCGCGGCGCTGCGGTCGCGCGCGGTCCCCGGCCCCGCTTAGCCTTTCCGCCGTGTCGGGATACCTGCGACGACTCGCGACGACCGGCGCCGCCTACACGGCGGCGAGCATCATCTCGAAGCTCATCGCGGTCGCGCTGCTGCCGCTCTACACGCGCCACCTCACCAGAGGGGACTACGGCGCCGCCGAACTCCTCTTCGCCGCAGTCGTCACCGTCAGCATCGTCGTCCGACTCGGCCTGATCGAGGCGGTGCTGCGCTTCTACTACCGCGAGGACGAGGATCCCGACCGGATCGTCGGCGCGACCTTCTCCGGCCTCTTCTGGTTCGCCACGGTCGGGGCGCTCGTCCTCCTGCCGCTCGCCGAACCGTTGGCGGAAGTGCTGCTCAACCCGAAGCACCCGGGCGAACTCCAGACCGGCACCGAACTGACCCGGATCGCGATCGGCGGCCTCTGGCTGGCGACGCTGTTCGAATACCTGCTGACGCTCTACCGCCTCGACGAGCGGGCGCGCGCCTACTTCGTCACCACGATCGCCAACGTCCTCGTGACGATCGCGCTGACCGTGATCCTCGTCGTCGGCGTGGGGGACGGCGCCCGCGGTCTCCTGCTCGGCTCCTACCTGACCGGCGCCGCCTTCGTCGGAGTCCTGATCTTCGAGCAGCGTCGCCGCCTCACCCTGCGGGTCGACCCGCCGCTGTTGAAGCGGCTGTTGCGCTTCGGCCTGCCGACGATGCCCGCCGAGGTCAGCCTCTACCTGCTCAACTTCGTCGACCGGCTGATCATCGTCCACTTCGTCGGGCTGCCGGAGGCCGGCCTCTACTCGGTGGGGGTGAAGTTCGCACAGGCGGTCAACGTGCTCGTCCGCGGCTTCCAACTGGCCTGGCCGCCCCTCGCGTACTCGATCCGTGACGACGACGAGGCGCGACGTACCTACGCCACCGTGATCACCCTCTTCCTGGCAGGCTGCACCTGGCTGGTGGTGGGGCTGTGGTTGCTCGCCCAGTACCTGATCCGCTTCTTCGCCGCCCCGAAGTTCTTCGACGCCTACGAAGTGGTCGGCCTGATCGCCGCGGCAGTCACCCTCTACGCGCTCTACATGGTGATGGTCGTGGTGCTGGGACGGACGGGACGGACCGAGTTCAACCTGCCGGCCGCGCTCGCCGCGCTCGCCTCCAACGTGGCCCTGAACCTGATCCTGGTGCCGGCGCTGGGGATCGTCGGCGCCGGCCTCGCCCTGGTCGGCTCCTACCTGGTGGTGGTGGCGCTGATGTACTGGTTCACCGAGCGACTCTTCCCGGTGCCCTACGAATGGGGTCGTCTCGCCCGCGTCCTCTTCGTCGCCGCGGCGCTGGTCGCCTTCGGTGAGCTGGTGCTGCCGGCCTCGGGCTTCGCCGGCCTCGTCGGCCGGCTGGCCCTCGGCCTGCTCTTCCCCGTGATCCTCTTCGCGACCGGCTTCTTCACCGCCGAAGAGCGGGGCTGGCTGATCCGCCTGCGCCACCCGCGGGAGCTGGCCGCGAGCTTCGCCGCCCTGCGCGCCCGACCCCCCGCGGTCGACGGCGACCCCGGGGAGCTCTACGAAGCCGAGCGCATCGACGAAGACTCCCGCTTTTAGGCCCCGGGCGCGGAATCTCTATGCGCCGCACCCGATCTGCGCCATACTGCTTGCCATGTTCTCCCAGATCGGACCCCTCGAGGTTGCCATCGTCGCGATCATCGCCCTGCTCGTCCTCGGCCCGAAACGCCTCCCCGAGGCGGGACGTGGTCTCGGCCGCAGCATGCGCGAGTTCAAAGCCGGCATCTCGGGTGACTCCTCCGAGAAGCCGGCCAAAGTCGAGTCGAAGGTCGACTAGCGGGCCGCTTCGGCCCGCTGGCGCAGCCCGGTGCCGCGCGCCGGGAACAGCGCCTGCCGCGCGTGGGCGCGGTAGATCTCCGCGGGTTGTCCGGGGATGACGGTCGCGGCGAGCGCCCGCAGGGCGTAGGACCACGCGGTCAGGCCGCGGACGGCCAGCGCCGCGATCCGCCCGTGGTGCTTGCGCATGTAGAGATCCCGGTTGCGGTGGAACTCGACGATCCGCGGCAGCCCGGCGCCGAGGTCGGTGGCGAGCTGATCGTGGTGCACGGCGGCGGCGCCAGGGACGAAGAGCTCGTGCCAACCGGCCTCGGCGAGCCGCTTGGCGAAGTCGCACTCGTCGTAGTAGACGAAGAAGTCGGGGTCCATGAAGCCGATTTCCGCGGCCGCCTCGCGGCGGACCATCAGCGCGCTCGACTGGGCCCAGTCGACCCGGCGGGTCGCCTTGCCGGTGCTTTCGACGGTGAGCCGGCGGTGGAGGAAGAAGGCTCCGGCGAGCGCCGTGCGGACACCGGGGAAGCGCCACGCGCACGGGTACGGGGCGCCGTCGGCGTCGAGCAGCTGCGGCGTTGCCGCGGCGGCCCCGGGATCCGCGTCGAGGGCGGCCATCAACACCGCCGCCGTGCCCGGCTTCAGTTGGGAGTCCTCGTTGAGCAGCAAGCAGTACCGGCCCTTGGCGCGCTCCATCAGGAGCGAGTCGTTGGCGGCCTTGCCCGTCGGCAGCTCGTTCTCGATCAGCTGGATGTCGCCGCCGAGCGCCCGCACCGCGGAGGCCGAGCCGTCGGTCGAGGCGTTGTCGAGGACGAGGATCTCCCGCTCGATCCCGGCCGGGTGCGTAGCCTCGATCGCGGTCAGGCAGGAGCGTAGGAACTCGCGCCCGTTCGTGTTCACCACGCAGTAGGAGAGCTCCGGTTCCAAGGCCGCCACGATAATCCCCCTGTCGATGGGCCGAAAACTCAAGGCATGCTTGAGTTTTCGGCCCATCAACATGAGCCTCGAACGAAAGATGCGCGTCCAACTCGTCGACCCGTCGGCCTTCACGCCGCCGTACGACCGCGCGCTCGCCGCGGCGCTGGCGCGCGGCGGCGCGGAGGTGGAGCTGATCACGACGAAGTTCCTCTACGGGGCCGTCCCCGAGGCGGAGGGCTACGTGGTCGACGAGCGCTTCTACCGCCGCACCGCCTCGCGCGGGCTCTCCTCCTCGGCCCGGTTGCCGTTCAAGGGCGCCGAGCACCTGCGCGACATGCTCGCCTTCCGCCGGGCCCCGAGCGACGCCGACGTCGTCCACTACCAGTGGCTGACGCTGCCGGGTCTCGACCGGCGCCTGTTGCCTCCGACCCGTCCACGGGTGATGACCGCGCATTACATCCTGCCCCCGAATGCGAGCCGACGCGCCGCCCGCGCCGCCCGCAAGGTCTTCGGCGCGATGGACGCGGTCGTCGCCCACTCCCGGCACGGCGCCGCGCGCCTGCGTGAGGAGGTCGGTCTGCCCGCCGAGCGGGTGTGGGTGATCCCCCACGGCGCCTTCGACTACCTGACGCGCCTGCCGGAGGAGAAGCCGCTGCCGGAGGAGCTGGAGGGGGCGGAGGGCCCGGTGGTCCTCTCCTTCGGCCTGCTGCGCCCGTACAAGGGCCTCGAGAACCTGCTCGAGGCCTTCACCGAGGTCGACGGCGCCGAGCTCTGGATCGTCGGCAACCCACGGATGTCGGTGGAGCCGTTGCACGAGGCCGCCGCGCTCACCGGGGCCAAGGTCCGCTTCGTCACCCGCTTCGTCGAGGACGCCGAGATCCCGGCGATCTTCCGCCGCGCCGACGTCGTCGCCCTGCCGTACCTCGATGCCGAGCATTCCGGCGTCCTCTACACCGGGCTCGCCTTCGGCAAGCCGATGGTCGTGAGCGCGGTCGGTGGCTTCCCCGAGGTCGCCGACGCGGGTGCCGCGCGGCTGGTCCCGGCGGGCGACACCGGCGCCCTTGCCGCGGCACTGCGCGAGCTCGTCGACGACCCCGCCGCGCGCGAGGAGCTGGCCGCCGCCGCCCGCGCCGGCGCCGCCGGTCCCTACTCCTGGGACGAGGCCGCCCGCCTCACCCTGGCGCTCTACGAGGAACTGCTGGCGCGGCCCGATGCCGCGACCACGCGCGACCGCGCCGCGGGGCGCCGGTGACGACGCTCGCCGCGATCGTCTTCTGGGTCGGCGCCCTGGCGATCGTCTACGCCCAGGTGGGCTATCCGTTCGTGCTCCGGGCACTGGTCGCGGGACGGCGCGGCCGCGAAGCGATGGGCGGGCCGAAGGCGCCCCGTCCGCTCGGCACCGGCACCGCGCCCGGCGAACCCCCGCTGGTCTCGCTGGTCATTCCCGCCTACGACGAGGAGGAGGTGATCGCGGCGAAAGTCGAGAACGCGCTGCGCCTCAACTGGCCGCGCGAGCGCCTGCAGATCATCGTCGCCGACGATGGTTCCACCGACGCGACCCCGGAGCGCGCCCGCGCCGCGGGCGCCGACCTCGTCCTCGAGTTGCCCCCCGGCGGCAAGGTCGCGGCGCTGAACGAAGCGGTCGCCGACGCCGACGGCGAGCTCCTTGCCTTCTCCGACGCCAACAGCGAGTGGGCGCCCGACGCGCTCGGTCGCCTGCTGGCCCCCTTCGCCGACGAGCGCGTCGGTTACGTCTGCGGCCAGGTCAGCTTCCTCGATCCCGAGGGGGACAACCTCGAGGGTGCCTACTGGCGTTATGAGATGTCGATTCGCTCGATGGAGTCCGAGTTGGCCGGGATCACTGCCGGCAACGGTGCGATCTACGCGGTGCGCCGCAGCGCCTACGAAGACCTGCCGCCGTCGGGCAGCCACGACCTCAGCTTCCCGTTCCGCTTCGCCAAGCGCGGGCTGCGCTCCCTCTACGCGCCGAGCGCGCGCGCCGAGGAGAAGATGGTGCCGACGATCGAGGGCGAGTTCGCCCGCAAACGCCGGATGATGGTCGGCCTCTGGGACATCGTCGTCGGCGAAGGGATGCTGGTCCCGCGCGGCTATTCGCCGCTATTCGCGTTCGAGCTCTTCTCCCACCGGCTGCTGCGCTACGCGACGCCGTTCCTCCACGTCCTCGTCCTGCTCGCCAACCTGGTGCTGCTGGGGACCGGCTGGTTCTACTACCTGGCCCTGCTCCTGCAGCTGGCGCTGCTCGGGGTCGCGGCGCTGTCGAACCGCCTCCCCGACGACACCGTGGTGCGCGTCTGCCGTTACTACGTCCTCACCCAGGCCGCGATCGTGCTCGGCCTCTGGGACCGCCTCCGGCACGGCGCCGGAGGGCGCTGGGAGAAGGCCGCCGGAACCCGGTGACCGATGCCTGGGATCGTCGACAGATTGCTGGCGGCCTTGGGGCTCCTCGTCCTCTCCCCGGTGCTGGTCGCGGCGGCGATCTGGATCAGGCTCGACAGCCGCGGTCCGGTCGTCTACCGCCAGCTGCGGGTCGGCAAGGACGGTCGTGTCTTCGAGATGCTGAAGCTGCGGACGATGGTGGAGGGCTCCGACCCGGAGGGGGTCGGGACGGTGGTCGGCCGCGGTGACCCGCGGGTGACGAAGCCGGGCGAGCTGATGCGCCGCACCTCGATCGACGAGATCCCCAACCTCGTCAACGTGCTGCGCGGGGAGATGGCGCTGGTCGGCCCGCGCCCGGCCCTGCCCGCCCACCTCGACTACTTCGACCTCCACGGCCACCCCCGCTTCGACGTGCTTCCCGGAATCACCGGCTGGGCGCAGGTCAAGGGCCGCGCCGACATCACCTGGCCCGAACGGGTCGAGCTCGACGACTGGTACGTCGCCCACCGCAGCCCGACGCTGGACCTCCGCATCCTCGCGATGACGATCCTCCCCGTCCTCAGCGGCAAGGGCGTCTCCCCCGACTGATGTGATGTGACTTCGTAACGTAGATATGGTTCCCGCGTGGCCGATCGACCCGATGTCACGTTGCGGCGGTTCGAGGAGAACGACGCGCCCGCCGTCCACCGTTGGTTCAACAACCCCGAGGCGACCAAGTCGCTGATGGAGCAGCGCGGCAGCTTCTCGCTCGAGGACGCCGAAGGCTGGACCAGGCGGGCGATGGACGACTCCGGCGAGGACCGCAAGTACGCGATCGAAGTGGAGGGTTACGACGAGCCGGTCGGCTTCACCGCCCTGTACGGGCTCTTCCGCCAGACCGCGCCGGAGCTCGGGGCGCTGATCGGCGACGATGTCCGCGGTAAGGGGGTGGGACGGCGTGCCGAGGCCCTGACGGTCAAGAAGGCCTTCGACGAGTTCGGCGCCCACCGCGTCTACGGCCGCATCCCGGCCCGCAACGAGATCGCCAAGAAGGCGGTCGCCGGCCTCGGCTGGAAGTACGAGGGGACGATGCGCGGCCACCTCGCGCGCGAGGGCGAGCCACCGGACGATTGCGAGGTCTGGGGCGTCCTCCCGGACGAGTTCCGCGCCGCCACCGCCGACCTGTTCGGTGGGTAGGCCCTTCGCGGAGCTGATCGAGGACGGCGGCGAGGCGGCCGTCGGCGCCCCCCCGACCGAGTTCTTCCGCGGCACCCACTTCCTCGCTGCCGAGCGCGTCACCCACACCCTGCTGATCGAGGCGGGCGATGCCGAGCTGCTCGCCCCGGTGCTCGTCCGCGAGATCGGCGACGGTCCGGACCGCGATGCCGTCTCCCCCTACGGGTATCCGGGCTTCTCGATTGTCGGCGCCTGGGACCAGGGCGGGCTCGATCCCACCACCGTCGACTTCCGGCGGACCGGCCTGGTGTCCGTCTTCATCCGCCACCGGCTCGACCTGGTGCCGCTCACCGGCTCGACCGAGCGCAACATCGTGCAGATCCACGACCCGGCCCTGAGGCCGAAGAGCCGGCCGAGCGACCGCCGGCAGGTCCGGCGCAACCTCGAGGCCGGTTACGCGGTCGAGCTGATCCCGAGCGCCGCGACGAGCGCCGCGCAGCGGGCCGCCTTCCTCGACCTCTACGAGCAGACGATGCGCCGCACCGGCGCCGCCCCGCACTACTTCTTCGGCGCCGCCTACTTCGACGACATCCTCGGTTCCGAGCGCACCTGGCTGGCCCTGGCCACAGACCCCGAGGGTGCCCCGGCGGCAGCCTCGATCGCCTGCGTCAGCGATGGCTACCTGCACTACTACCTCAGCGGCAGTGCCGACGCGCGCCTCGCGGACTCGCCGATGAAGAACGTCCTCGCCCGCCTGGTCGGGCACGCCGACGAGCTCGGTCTGCCGCTCAACCTCGGTGGCGGGATGAGTGCGGGCGACGCGCTGGAGGAGTTCAAGCGCGGTTACGCCAACCGCACGCTCGCCTGGCGCACCTCGGAGGTCGTCTGCGATCCGGAGCGCTACACGGCGTTGTCAGCCGGGAGTGACGCCGGCGGGTTCTTCCCCGCCTACCGCGCCCACTGAGGCCTGGCCGATCCAACGTCCGGCCACCGGACCGACGGACGACCGCGCCGGGGGATCAGCCGATGCGGCCGGCGAGGCGCGCCGCGTCGCCGCGGGTCCGCTCCCACGGCTTCGAGGCCTTCAGCGCGCCCAGCACCGCGCGCGTCGCCGGGGCCCGGTTCAGGGCGTAGAAGTGGATCCCCGGGGCACCCGCGATCAGGAGCTCGGAGCACTGCTGCGCGGCGTAGGCGACGCCGAGCTCGAACTCGCGCTCGGGCTCGTCCCCGGCTGCCGCGAACGCCGCTTCCAGCGGCGGCGGAATCGAGGCTTCGCAGAGCTCGCAGATGCGCTTGGTCTGGGCGAAGCTGCCGACCGGGATCACCCCGGCCAGGATCGGCACCTCGATCCCCGCCGCCCGCGCCGCGGCGACGAAGTCGAAGTAGACCTGGTTGTCGAAGAAGAGCTGGGTGGTGAGGAAGGAGGCGCCGGCTTCCACCTTCTGCTTCAGGTAGGCAAGGTCGGTCTCCAGGTCGGGCGCCTCCGGGTGCACCTCCGGGAAGCAGGCGCCGCCGAGGGCGAAGTCCCAGGGACCGGCCTTGATGAAGCCGGTCAGCTCGGCGGCGCTGCCGAGGCCGCCCGCGGGCTGGACGAAGTCGGCCTGCCCGCGCGGCGGGTCGCCGCGCAGCGCGAAGACGTTCTCGATCCCCGCCGCGGCGATCTTGTCGAGCGTCGCCGAGAGGCCCTCGGTCGTCTCGCCGACGCAGCTCAGGTGGGCCATCGTCTCGAAGCCGAGCTCGTCCTTCAGTGCCCGGGTGATCTCCACCGTGCCGTCGCGGGTCGAGCCGCCCGCGCCGTAGGTGACGGAGACGAAGTCGGGCTCCAGCTCGCGCAACTGGCGCGCCGTCTCGTACAGCGATTTCTCGCCCTCCGGGGTCCGGGGCGGGGAGAACTCGACCGAGAAGGTGGGTCGCTTGCCGGCAATGATGTCGTCGACGCGCATCGCTCAAGGGTACCTGCGCGCGCCGGGCCGGCTCCCCGATGCGCCGCGGGGCGCCCTCAGCCGACCGGCGTGGCCGGGCCGGGTGGTGCCGACGCCGCGCCCTTCGCCGCCGCCCGCGCTTCGAACTCCGCCTCGATCTCCTCCAGCGGTTTGCCCTTGGTCTCGGGGACGAACTTCCAGCAGAACCACAGCGTCAGCACCCCGATCGCCGCGTAGAACCAGAAGGCGCCGGAGCGCCCGAGCGCTTCGATCAGCAGCAGGAAGGTCAGCGAGACGATGAAGTTGAAGGTCCAGTTGGCCATCGTCCCCAACCCGGCCGCCTTCGAGCGCACGCTGAGCGGGTAGATCTCCGCGTTCAGCAGCCAGAAGATCGGCCCGAGGCTGATCGCGAAGGAGGCGACGTAGGTCATCAGGCTGACGATCGCGACGACCGAGGCGACGGTCGACCCGCCGCCGCCGACGAAGGCCCCGCCGAGCGCGATCAGCGAGATCACCATCCCGGAGACGCCGATCATCAGCAGGGTGCGCCGCCCCGCCCGGTCGAGCAGGCGGATCGCGACGAGCGTCATGCCGACGTTGATGATCCCGACGCCGACCGCGGCCAGGATCGAGCCCGCCGAAGAGTTGACGCCGGTGAATTCGATGATCGTCGGCGCGTAGTAGATGACCGTGTTGATGCCGGTCACCTGCTGCAGGATCGCCAGCCCGATGCCGACCACCAGGGCCGCCTTCACCGCCGGTTTGAGGAGGTCCGACCAGGCGCCCGGCTTGGCGTCCGACTGCACCGACTGCTCGATCTCCTCCAGCTCCCGGTCGATCGTGTCGGGGTCGTCGACGCGAATCTTCGCCAGCACCGCCCGCGCCGCGTAATCGTCCCCCTTCATCACCAGCCAGCGCGGGCTCTGCGGCATCCGCAGCATCCCGAACGCGAGCCCGAGCGCGGGCACGCAGCCCAGCCCGAGCATCCAGCGCCAGCCTTCGATCCCGTCGAAGGCGAGGCCGACCAGGTAGGCGACGAGGATGCCGATCGTCACCGCCAGCTGGAAGAAGCTGACGAGCCGGCCGCGGCTCTCCGGCGGCGCGACCTCGGAGATGTAGACGGGGGCGGCGGCCGAGGCGAGCCCGATCGCGACGCCGATCACGACGCGGGCGACGACGAGCATGAGGAGCCCGGGCGCGGCGGCGCTCCCCAGCGCCCCGACGATGAAGACGAGGGCGGAGAGCAGGATCATCAGCCGCCGGCCGTAGTTGTCGGCGGCGGGGCCGGCGATCGCCGCGCCGCCCACCGCGCCGATCGGCACCGCGGCGACGACCAGGCCCTGGGCGAAGCTGCCGAGGTCGAAGTCCCCCTTGATGAACAGCAGGGCGCTGGCGATGACGCCGGTGTCGTAGCCGAAGAGCAGGCCGCCGAGCCCGGCGATCGCTGCCGTCAACACCACGTTGCGCCGTGCCCGCCGCGCGGACTCCTCCGACCCGTTCATGCCGGCGAGCACCCTATCCGCGCACTTTGCGGAATGGAAGGGGCAGTTCGTCGAGTGGGGGGAGGGGGCGGCCCGGGATCGGGATGCGCGAGGAAGGACGCGATCCGTCCGAGGCGCCTCCTACCGTTCGCGCTGGTCGTGGGGACCCTGCCCCTCCCGCGACCAGCGACCGGGGCGCAGTCATCTGCGGGAGCCGGGCGTCGCGAGCACTCCCCGCGAGTCGTGCCGTGACTAGCCCGCCCGATCCCGCTTAGCGAGGTGAGCGGCGCTGCTCTGCGGCCGCTCGCCGCGCCCCGTTCCGTCGCCGCGGGCGGCACCTTGCGCCGGCCCCGCGGCGCTGTGGGACGATGCCCGCGTGGGGGAGGAGGTTCGCTACGAGCGTGTCGGCGCCGCCGCGGTGCTGACGATCGATCGGCCGGAGCGCCGCAACGCCGTCGACGCCGCCGCCGCGCGGGCGCTGCGCGCCGGGCTCGCGCGCTTCGAGGCCGACGAGGCGGCGCGGGTCCTGGTCCTGACCGGGGCCGGGGGAGAGGCGTTCTGCGCGGGCGCCGACCTGAAGGCGATGGACCTCGACGTCGACGATTCCGCCGGGCCGATGGGCTTCAGCCGCCTTGCCGCGTCGAAGCCGACGATCGCCGCGATCGATGGCTGGTGCCTGGCCGGCGGGCTCGAGCTGGCGCTCTGGTGCGACCTGCGCCTGGCGACGCCGCGGTCGACCTTCGGCTGCTTCGAGCGCCGCTGGGGCGTGCCCCTGGTCGACGGCGGCACGCAACGGCTGCCGCGCGTGGTCGGGCTCGGCCGGGCGCTCGACCTGATCCTCAGCGGCCGCGCCGTCGACGCCGAGGAGGCGGAGCGGATCGGCCTCCTCACCGCCGTCACCGCCCCCGGCGCCCACCTGGAGCGGGCGCTGGAGCTGGCCGAGACGCTTGCCGCCTTCCCCCAGGACACGATGCTGGCCGACCGCCGGGCCGCGATCGAGGGCTTCGGCCTGCCCCTTGCCGATGGCCTCGCGCTGGAGCATCGGCTGGGCCGCGAGACGCTCGCCACCGCCGCCCGCGGAGCTGGCCGCTTCGCCTCCGGCGAGGGTCGCCACGGTGCCCCGGCCCCGCCCGATACCTGCTGCTCCTGACCGCCCCGCGCGGGGACCGACGGGTCGTCGGAGTCGAGTGCAGGACCCGGTTCCTGCACTCAAGAAAGCCCAAGTTGAAGTTGGATCAGTTCCGGTACCGTGCTGTTCGTGGCTCAACGTTCGTCGATGCGACCGCCGCCCGGTCGCCAGCGCCTCTCTCGTGAGTTCATCGCCCGCCACCAGCGTGCGCGGATCATCACCGCCCTCGCCGAGGAGACCATGGACCGCGGCTACCGCGCGGTCACCGTCGCCGACATCGTGCGTCGGGCCGGGATCGCCCGCAACACCTTCTACGACAACTTCTCCTCGAAGGAAGACTGCTTCCTCGCCACCCAGGAGTACGCGGTCGAGGAGGCACTCGCCCGGATCATCGCCGCCGCCGCGGAGCTCGAGACCTGGGAAGAGCGCCTCGCCGCCGGACTCGGCGCGTTCCTCGCGTACGTGGCGAGCGAACCCGCCCTTGCGCGCACCTGCATCGTCGAGGCGCTGTCGGCCGGTGAGGCCGCGCAGGAGCGCTACGAGGAGTCGCTGCAGGCGTTCCTGCCGCTGCTGCGACTGGGCCGCGAGGCCTCGCCGCAGGGGGACGACCTCCCCGACACGCTGGAGGAGACGATCGCCGGTGGAATCTTCTGGGTCATCTACAAGCGCATCGTGCTCGGTGAGACCGAGAAGATCGAGTCGCTGCTGCCGGACCTCGTCGACTTCGCCCTGACCCCCTACATCGGCGCCGAGTCCGCCCAGCGGGCGACCGCCCGGCTGTAAACGATAGGTATCGTCGCCTCGTGGCTCTCGATCCAGCCGAAGCTGCCGAGTACCCGCCGGAGCTCTCCCGCCTGCCCCCTGGCCGGCACGGGCTGCCGCGCGACTTCGTCGTCCACAACCAGCGCGAGCGGCTGATCGCCGGGCTCGCCGAGGCGGTCGCCGAAAAAGGTTATGGCGGCACCACGATTGCCGACATCACCCGCCACGCGGCGGTCTCGCGGCGCACCTTCTACGAGCACTTCGACGGCAAGGACGAGTGCTTCGTCGCGGCCTTCGACACGGTCACCGAGCAGTTGCGCGAGCGTGTCGATGCTGCCTTCAACGCCGAGGACGAGTGGCCCGCCGCGACCCGTGCCGGGATCGAGGCGATGCTCGCCTTCCTTGCCTCCGAACCGAACCTGGCGCGCTTGGCGATGGTCGAGGCGCTGGTCGCCGGCCCGGTCGTGGTCGAGCGCTACGACGCCGCCGTGCAGACCTTCCTCCCCTACATCGCCGCGGGCCGCAAGGGCGCGTCCAAAGCGGTCCTCAAGCACCTCTCCGACTCGACCGAGGAAGCGCTGGTCGGCGGCATGGTCTCGCTCGTCTCCCGCCGCATCGTCGCCGGTCAGACCGAGGACCTCGAGTCCCTCCTCCCCGACCTCACCGAGTTCACCCTCACCCCCTTCGTCGGCAGCGACGAGGCGGCCCGCGTCGCCCGCGCCTGACCGGCCCGCGAGCGTCCTCATCTCCGCCGCCCGAAGCTGTGCCCGCCGGGGGCGACCGCCCGCAGCTCGGCGATCGCGAGCTTGCGCAGCTCCTGGCTGCGGCGCCAGGGTGAGGGGTCGCGGCCGGAGCCGATCGGCGGTTCGCGCCGCGACGGGCGCGCGGGGGAGGGGAGCGTCTCGTCGCCGTCCGCCCTCTCGGTCTGCTCCAGCTCCTCGATCGTGGCGATGAGGACGTTGGTCGTCCCTTCGCGCCGCTCGAGCTTGCCGCGGGCACGGATCAGGGGGGCGGCGCGGACCACGGCGCGGCTCTGGTCGTAGACCCGCGCGGGCACGATCAGGTTGACGACGCCGAGCTCGTCCTCGATCAGCATGAAGACGATCCCCTTCGCGGTCTCCGGCCGCTGGCGGGCGACGACCATCCCCGCCACCTCGACCGTCGCCCCGTCGGCGACCCGCTCGAGGTCGGCACTGCTCGAAAGCCCCGCGCCGAGCCGGGGGCGCATCAGCGCCATCGGGTGGCGACCGAGGACCATCCCGGTCGAGCGGTAATCGGCGATCACCTCGCCCCACTCACCGAGCCGCTCCAGGCGGGGCGGCTCGGGCGGCTCGATCGGCAGGGAGAGCTGCGTCGTGCCCTGGCCCGCCCGCCGCCCGTTGCCGGTGACGCCGACCCGCCACAGTGCCCGCCGCCGTTCCTCCTCGGCGCCGAGAGGCACTTCGTCGAGCGCTCCCGCCCAGGCCAGCTTTTCGAGGCTCGGCAGCCCGACCCCGGAGCGTGATGCCAGCTCGGCGATGCCGCGATATGGGCCGCCCCGCTTGCGCTCGGCGACCAGCGCCGCCATCTCCTCCTCGCGCACCCCCTTCACGTAGCCGAGGCCGATCCGCACCACGAGCCCGCCCGGCGCCCCCTCCGGTTCCCCTCGCCGAAACGGCGATTCGACGTGGCAGAGGACGCAACTGAGGTTGGCGTCGACGCTCGCGATGCGGACCTTGCGACGGGCCGCCTCGTGGACCAGGGCGTCGGGCGGGTAGAAGCCCATCGGCTGCTCGTTCAGCAGACCACAGAGGAAGGCCGCACCGTGGTGGACGCGCAGCCAGGCCGACTGGTAGGCGAGCAGGCCGAACGCCGCCGAGTGGGCCTTCGGGAAGCCGAAGCCGGCGAAGCCCTGGATCTTCTGCCAGATTTCCTCCGCCGGCGCCGGCGGGACGCCCCACCTCTTCCCGGCCCCGGCGATGAAGTCCTGACGGTGGTCCTCGATCGCCTGTTGGGAGCGCTTGCGGCTCATCGCCCGTCGCAGGCTCTCCGCCCGGGCGGGGGTGAAGCCCGCGAACTCCATCGCCACCTCCAGCACCTGCTCCTGGTAGACGATCGTCCCCAGGGTGTCGCCCAGCGGCTTCTTCAGGGAGGGGTGCTCGTAGGGTGGCTCGAAGCTCGGGTCTTCGCGCTGGCGTTTGCGGCGTTCGATGTAGGGGTGGACGGCGCCGCCCTGGATCGGACCGGGGCGGACCAGCGCCACCTGGACGGTGAGGTCGTCGAGGGTTTCGGGATGGGTGCGGGGCAGCATCTGCATCTGGGCGCGGCTCTCGATCTGGAAGACCCCGGTCGTCTCGGCCGCCTGGATCGACCTGAAGGTCTCGGCGTCGTCGAGCGGGATCCGCGAGAGGTCGATCCGCTTCCCCACCGCCGCTTCGACCTCGTCGACACAACGTTCGACCGCGGAGAGCATCCCCAGGCCGAGCAGGTCGATCTTCAGCAACCCGGCGTCGGCGCAGGAGTCCTTGTCCCACTGGACGATCTGGCGGCGCTCCATCGCGGTCGGTACCACCGGGCAGAAGTCGGTCAACGGCGCGGTGGCGATCACCATCCCGCCGGAGTGCTGGGAGGCGTGCCGCGGTAGGCCGAGCGCCTCCTTGCCGATCTCCATCAGCGCCTGCCAGCGTCGCGAGCCCGCCCTCCTCGTGCCGATCGCGGCGGCGATGTCGCGTTCCATCTCCTCGACCGACTCGTGGAAGCCGACCACCCCCGCGACCTTCTCGATCTCCTCCGGCGGCAGCCCGAGCACCTTGCCGAAATCACGGACGACACCGCGCGGACGGTAGGTCGGGAAGGCGGCGACGAGGGCGGAGCGGTCGGCGCCGTAGACCTCGTGGACGCGGGGGATGAGGGCCTCGCGGACGTCACGGGGGAAGTCGAGGTCGATGTCGGGCATCGAGCGAGCGTCGTCGGAGACGATTTCGTCGTTGAGGAAACGGCCCGTGAAGAGGTCCGCCTTCACCGGGTCGATGTGGGAGAGACCGGTCAGGTAACAGACGATCGAGCTGACGCTCGAGCCCCGGCCGCGGCCTGGCGGTAGGAGGGATCGGGCCGCCTCCCGTCCCCGCACCTCGAGCGCGACCTCGCGGGCGAGCTCGAGCAGGCGGTGGTGGAGGAGGAAGAAGGCGGAGAGGTCGATCTTGCGGATCGTCCTCAGCTCCGACTCGAGCCGCCCTTCGGCCTTGCGTCGATCCACCCCCGGGGGATAGGCGGCGACCAGCCGTTCGCGGCAGAGCCGGGCGAGCTCGGCGTCGGCGTTCTCCTCCTGCGGGTAGCTGTAGCCGAGGTCCGTGTTGAGGTTGAAGGCGAGCCGCTCGGCGAGGCGCAGGGTCTCGGCGACGGCGCCCGGGTGCTCGGCGAAGCGCTCGGCCATCGCGGCGGGCGAGTCGAGCGCCGAGCTGGAGTTGCCGCGCCGGCGGGGCTCGCTCGACTCGAGCGTCTCACCCAGCCCGATCGCGACCAGCGCGTCCTGGAGGTGGGAGCGGGAGCGGGCGTGGGCGTGGACGTTGCCGGTGGCGACGGTGGGGACCCCGAGCCGCTCGGCGAGCAGCGCCAGCCAGCGGTTGCGCGCCCGGTCCCGGCGCCAGTAGGGACGCTGGAGCTCGACCCGGAAGCGATCGCGGCCGAAGGCGGCCAGCAGCCGGCGCCCGAGCCTCTCGCCCGCCGCCGTGTCGCCGCGCTCGAAGGCCCCCGCGAGCGCCCCGTCCCGCGCGCACCCCGAGAGGCAGACGAGCCCGTCGGCGTGTCGCTCGACCTCCTCCAGCGTCGTCCACGCCGGTTCCGCGACCCGCGCCGTGTTGTCCCGCGTATGAGCGTGAGCGGCGGTAAGGAGCCGGCAAAGGTTCCGATACCCCACCTCGTCCTCCACCAGCAAGGTCAGATGTTGACGGGCCGAAAACTCAAGCCCGTCTGGAGTTTTCGGCCCGTCAACAGCGGGGTGCGACGAAAGGCACACGGTCAGCTCGGCGCCGGTGATCGGGCGCAGGGCGAGCTCCTGGGTGCAGTGGGCGAACTCCATCGACCCCCAGAGGCCGTCGTGGTCGGTCAGCGCCAGCGCCGGGTAGCCGAGCTTCTCGGCGGCTTTCGCCAGCTCCTGCGGGGTCGAGGCACCGTCGAGGAAGGAGAACGCCGAGTGGGCGTGCAGCTCGATGTAGGGGGCAGTCGACATCGCCGCCTCAGGCCCGCTGGCGGTACCAGCGCCCGTCGCCGGGAGCGCGGAGATCGTGGAAGACGGTGAGGGCGCGGCCATCGGCCATCACCAGCTCGAAGTAGCGGCGGTGCAGTGGCCGCGGCGTCCACCAGCGATCCTCGACCACCCACTCCTCGCGCACCGCCTCGACCGCCGCCCCGCCGACCGCCCGCGGCACCCCGCCCGCGGCGCACACCGCGACCGCCCGCGGCTCGTTGAGGCGACGCGGCCCGACCATCAGAGCTCCGGGAAGGAGGTGAGGAGGTGCCGGCGCTCGGGGACGCGCGAGGTCACGTCGACGGCGAGGACGCGGAGCAGCGCGTCGGCGCCCTGGGTGGCGCGGACCTCGCGCACCGCCGCGCCGAGCCGCCGCCGGCGCGGCTCGGCCCCGCCGACCTCCATCACCAGCTGGTCGGCGGCGGGCGGACCGAAGCCGAGCGCCCGCAGTCGCAGGGCCTCCGCCGGCCCCGGCAGCCCCTCCAGCCGCGGCACCAGCAGCCGCCGCAACGGCGCTGCGGCGGCGGTGGGACGGCCGAGCCCCTGGTCGACGCTCCAGCTGCCGCCGCCGCAGAGGCGCGCCCCGAGCCGCACGCCGAGCAGCGTCCGCCCCTTCCGCTCGGGGGCCGCCAGCAGCCGATCGATCAACAGGTGGAGCGCCCGGTCGAGTTGGCCGCCCGCCACCCCTTCGGGGAGCTCGATCTCCTCGACCAGGTCCTCGTGCGGGACGCGCGGGCGCAGCGGCTCCTCCTCGCCGCGGGCGATCCGCAGGGCGCGCAGCCCGAGCGGCCCGAAGCGGTCGGCGACCTGGTCCAGGGTGAGGCGCCGCAGCTCGCCCAGGGTGCCGATCCCCAGCCGCTCCAGCGCGGTGACCAGCTCCGCCGCCGCCCGCGGCTCACCCAGCCGGTCGACCAGCACCGCGGTCGGCAGCGGCGCCAGGAAGCGGCCGAGCCGAGCCGGCGCCACCACCCCCTCCCCGCGTTCAGCGGCGCCGCGTGCCGCGGTCCGGGTCGGTGCCACCCCGATCAGGACCGGCACCCCGATCGCCCGCCTCGCCACCGCTGTCACCCCGGCGACCTCGCCGCCGTAGAGCCCGCGCAGCCCGCCGACCGCGAAGAAGACCTCCCCGGCCCGCTCCGTCTCGACCCCGGCGCCGATCCCCTCCAGCGCCCGGGCCACCGCCTCGGTCAGCTCCGTCGCCGCGACCGGATCGTCCACCCGCCCGTCAAGAGGTGGGCGCCCGGGCCGAAGCCCCCCGGAGTGGCCCGGGCGCTCAGGAGTCGCCAGACGACAATCGATGACGCAGGCGATCTCCATACGAACGTATGTTCGCACGTCGTGCAAGCACCGGCATCAGACAAAACGTTGCGAACGCGTCAGCGCAAGAAATCGCCCGCGAGCGCCTCGCTCAGCTCCCACAGCCGGCGCCGCGCCTCGGGGTCGTAGGCCTGGTCTTCGGCGCGAGCTTCGGTCTCGCGGTCGAAGAAGCGGCCGGTGACGTCGTCGAGATCGGGATCGACGGCAAGCCGGACGGTCGCCTCGACCCCGCGCTCGAGGGCGTCGACCGAGGTGCGGCGCTCCTCGAGCACGATCTTGGTCGGCATGAAGGTGGCGGGGTGGAGGGAGTTGACGGTGACGCCGGCGTCGGTGGGGAGGCGGTAGGCCAGCTCGTTGGCGAAGGAGATCTGGGCGAGTTTCGACTGCGCGTAGGCACGGCGGCCTTCGTAGAGGGAGCGCTCCAGTTGGGGGTCGTCGAAGTCCAGGGAGGCCTGGCCGAGCGAGGCGACCATGACGATGCGGGCCGGCGCCGAGCGTTCGAGCAGCGGCAGCAGGCGGGTGGTGAGGACGAAGCTCGCCAGGTAGTTGACCGCGAAGCGCAGCTCGAGGCCGTCGGCGCTCTCCTCCCGGTCCGGCGAGTCGGGGAGGCCCGAGCCGATGCCGGCGTTGTTGATCAGCAGGTGCAGCGCGGGGAGCGCCGCGATCTCCTCGGCCAGGGCCCCGACCTCGGCCAGCGAGGCGAAGTCGGCGCGGTGGGTGTGGACCTCCTCGTTGCCGGTCGCGGCGACGATCTCCCGAGCCGCGGCGGCGAGCTTCTCCGCGCTGCGCCCGTGGATGTGGACGGTCGCGCCCATCCCGGCCAGCCGCTCGGCGACCGCACGGCCGAGCCCGTCGGTGGCCCCGGTGACCAGCGCGACGGTGTCCGCGGGTGCCCGGCTCACGGCACCCTCAGGACGATCTTGCCCGCCCCGTGGCTCGCTTCGGCGTGGCGGTGGGCGTCCGCCGCCCGCTCCAGGTCGAAGGCCTCGCCGACCTCGATCTGCAGCTTGCCCCGCTCGATCAGATCACAGAGCCCGGCCAGCCCGACCGGGTCGGGCTCGACCAGGATCCCGGTCGAGCGCTGCTTGCGCCGCGCGGCCTGCTCGTGCAGCTTCGGGTCGACGCCGCTCGGCACCGAGACCAGTGTCCCGCCCGGCCGCAGCACGGCCAGCGAGCGCTCGCCGTAGGAGCCGGTGAAGTCGATGATCGAGTCGAGGTCCGCGCAGCGCCGGTCGAAATCATCGTCGCGATAGTCGAGGACCTGCCCGGCGCCGAGGCCTTCGAGGAAGCCCGCCTGCTCGCCCCGCGCCGTCGCGATCACGTTCGCCCCGCGCGCGACGGCGATCTGCACGGCGAGGTGGCCGACTCCCCCGGCGCCACCGTGGATCAGCACGTCGTCGCCCTCCTGCACGCGGATCGTGTCGACGAGGATCTGCCAGGCGGTCAGCCCGGCCAGCGGCAGCGCCCCCGCCTCGGCGACCGAGAGCGCGTGCGGCTTGTGCTCGAAGTGGCGCGAGGGCGCGGTCACGTACTCGGCGTAGGCGCCGGCTTCGCGTGGGAACCAGGGCATGCCGAAGACCTCGTCGCCGACCTGGAAGCGGGTGACGCCCCCGCCCACCGCGGTGACCTCGCCGCAGACGTCCCAGCCGACCGTCAGCGGCAGCCCGCCCATCGACGCCGCGGCTCCCATGCCGGCTCGCGTCTTGAAGTCGACCGGGTTCACCCCGGTGGCCCGCACGCGGACCTGGACCTCGGTCGGGATCGGCTCCGGCACCTCGACCTCGGCGAGCTGCAGCACCTCCGGGCCGCCGAACTCGCGCTGGACGATCGCCTTCATCAGGGGCGATCTTAAGCCGATCGTCCGGTTCGCTACGTTCGCTCTCCTTGAGGTGGCTATCCCGGATAGCGGTCGACGTCCAGCCTTTACGCGAGTCGCGCGACTTCCGCCTGGTCACGCTGGGTTCGGTGATCACCGGCCTCGGGTCCCAGGCGGCCTTGGTGGCGCTGCCCTACCAGGTGTTCGTGATCACCGGTTCGGCCTTCCTCACCGGCCTGCTCGGCCTCGCCGAGCTCGGCCCGCTGATCGTCGCCTCGCTCTTCGGCGGCGCTCTTGCCGACCGCTTCGAACGGCGCCGGCTGCTCCTGCTCTGCCAGTACGCCCTGGTCGCGACCGCTGCCGCCCTCGCGGTGGCGGCAGCGACCGGGCCGCCGCCGGTCTGGATCCTCTTCGTCCTCGCCGGCGCGCTGGCGGGTGCCTCGGCGATCGAGCGGGTGGTCGCCTCGGCGATCGTCCCGAGGACGGTTGCGCCGGAGATGCTCCCGGCGGCGATCTCGCTGACCTACGGGCTCTTCCAGCTGACGATGGTCGTCGGGCCGGGCCTCGGCGGCATCCTGATCTCCCTCTTCGGCATCACCACGCCCTACGCGGTCGACGCGGTCAGTTGCCTCGGCATGGCGGGGGCGGCGGCGATGATGTCGCGGCAACCGCCCGCGGTGCGCGCGGCCCGCGAGCCGGTCCTGCGCTCGATCCGCTCCGGCATTGCCTACCTGCGCAAGCTGCCGGCGGTGACCGCGGGCTTCGTGATGGACCTCAGCGCGATGACCTTCGGCATGCCGCGCGCTCTCTTCCCGGTGCTGGCGCTGACCGTCTACCACGCGGGCGCGGCCGGGACCGGGCTGCTCTACGCCGCGGTCGCGGCGGGCTCGACCGTCGCCGCCCTGACCACCGGCTGGATGTCCCACGCGCGCCGCCTCGGGCGCATCGTCCTCGTCGCGGTCGGCGCCTGGGGGATCCTCGTCGCCGCGGCCGGCTTCGTCGAGAGCATCTGGCCCGCGGCGGTTCTCTTCGCCCTCGCGGGCGCCGCCGACTCGGTCAGCGCCGTCTGCCGCGCCACGATGATGCAGACGCTGACCCCGGACGAGATGCGCGGCCGCGTCTCCTCCGTCTTCAGCCTCGTGGTCGCGGGCGGCCCGCGCCTCGGCGACGTCGAGTCAGGAACCGTCGCGGCCCTCACCACGCCCGCCTTCTCGGTCGTCTCCGGCGGCCTCGTCTGCCTCGCCTCGGTCGGCGTCGTTGCCCTCGCCTTCCCCCAGCTCGCCGCCTACGACTCCGCTGCGGTCGGCCGTGAGGGTGTGGTCCGGCAGAGCCTCGAGGACGAGGCGCTGGAATCGAGCGAGCTGATCTGAGGGCGGGGGCGACCCGTCTGGCGCCGGCGACCGGGGTCCGTGGGACGCGCGTCGACTTTCGGTTGCTATGCAACCGAAACTAAACACGGAGATTCTTGAGCGACTGGAAGGTCGGGAGGAAGAGAGGAGTTCCCGCAACCCCTCAAGCAGCCCGCCGCTCGAGCGCGGCGTCGTAGTTGATCCGCATCAGGGCGATCACGTCGTCGACGTCGGCTTCGTCGGCGATCCGCCGCGCCGCCGGACCATGCTTGCCGGGGAAGACCGGGTGCTCGGTGATCCGGCCTTCGGCGGCGAGCTCCTCCCAGCGCTCGCGGGGGAAGGAGAAGTGGGCGGCGTGATCGCCGTGAAGGTGGCCGAGCTCCCGGTGCCCGAGGCGGAAGGCGAACTCGCCCCGCCTCCCGGGGCCGGCCTCGACCCCGTCCCAACTGGTCACCTCTGTGGTTATGCGTTCGCTTGGTCTCATCTGGCAAAGATAGAAGTTCAAGTAAGCTTGAAGTCAAGCCCCGTGTCCCAACTATTGACGATCTCCGAGACGGCGCGGCGCAGCGGTGTCGCCGCCTCCGCCCTCCGCTATTACGAAGAGCGTGGCCTTATCGCGGCCGCCGAGCGCGAGGGCGCCGGTAATCACCGTCGCTATCCGCGACCGGTGCTGCGGCGCATCGCCTTCATCGTCTTCGCCCAGAAGGTCGGCCTGAGCCTCGACGAGATCGCCGCCGAGCTGGCAAAGCTGCCGCCGCACGGCGCCCCCGGACGCAAGGATTGGTCGCGCCTGTCCGCCACCTGGCGCGGGCGCATCGACGAGCGGATCGCCGAGCTGGAGCGCCTCAAGGAGGGCCTCACCGAGTGCATCGGCTGCGGCTGCCTCTCGCTCGACCGCTGCAGGCTGGCGAACCCGGACGACCGCGCCGCCGGCTTCGGTTCGGGCCCGCGCTACTGGCTGGGCGACCCGCGCCCCGACCCGCCGGCCCCCTCCGCGAAGGACTGACGGGGCAAGCTTCGATGTTGCGCTCGCCGGGCGGGCGGGTAGCCGTGAGCCATGCAGATGGCGCGGGCGGAGATCGATCGACTCCAGGCCGACTTCGGCCCGCCGCCGCGGAAGGCGCGTCGCCAGGAGTTCGGGCTGGACGAGCTGCGCGACGTCCGCGCCCTCGTCGCCGCCGCGGCGACCGCCGCGGGGCTGTCCCCGGGCCGCGCCAACGACCTCGTGGTCGCCGCCTCCGAGCTCGCCGCCAACAGCATCCTGCACGGCGGCGGTCGCGGCCTTGCCTCGGTCTGGGGCGAGAGGGGAGCGATCCTCGTCGAGGTCGCCGACGCGGGCACGATCACCGACCCTGGGGTCGGCCGCGGGCGGCCCGACCCTCGCGCCGAGCACGGCCGGGGCCTCTACATCGCGGGCCGGCTCTGCGACAAGGTGTCGATCGCCAGCGGCGCGACCGGCACGCGGATCAGGCTGGAGATGAGCGCCGGGCAGTGACTAGACCCGCCGCAGGGCTAGCAGGACGACGTCGTCCTGCAGCTCGCCGCCCGCCCGGCTGACCGCGTCGCCGCGCAGCCGCGCCGTCAGCTCCTCCAGCGCCAACGGCGCCAGGTACTCGGCAAGCCGCGCGAGCTCGAGTGGGTCGCGATGCTCCGAGGGCGGCCCCGCCTCGAGCCAGCCGTCGGTGCAGAAGAGGAGCGTGTCGCCCTGCTCGAAGGCGGCGTCGTGGCGCTGCACCTTGGCGTCGTTCAGGGCCCCCAGCACGGTGCCGCCGCCGAGCAGCCGGGCGCCGCCCCGGCGCAGGTGGACCGGCGGCGGGTGGCCGGCGCTCGCGACCGTCAGCGTCCAGTGGCCGCTCGCGTCCTCCCGCAGCCGCACCAGCACCGCGGTGGCGAAGTCGTTCAGCCCGGTCCCCTCCAGCAGCAGCTCGTTGACCCGGACCAGGACCTCCTCCGGCTCGTCGACCTCGCGGGTCAGCCCGCGCACCGCGTGGCGCACCGCCACCGAGACGCCCGCCGCCGCCGACCCCTTGCCGGCGACGTCGCCGATCAGCACCCAGCAGCCGTCCGGGGTGGGCAGCACGTCGTAGAGGTCGCCACCGATGTCGATCCCCCGCCCGGCCGCCTCGAAGACGACCGAGGACGCGAGGCCCGCCACCCGCGCCGGCCGCGGCGGGCGCAGCCCCCGCTGCAGGTTGCGAGCGATCGCATCGCGCTCCTGGTAGAGCTGCGCGTTGTCGAGCGCCAGCGCGGCGCGCTCGCCGAGCTCACCGAGGAACTCGAGGTCGGCCGGTTCATAACGGACGCCGGCGTGGGCATGGAGGAAGGAGAGCGCGCCGATCGTCCGCCCGCGCGCGGAGAGCCCGACGACCGCCGCCGATTCGTAGCCGGTGTCGTCCATCAGCGCCCGGTGCTCGACGTTCTGGGCGACCGCGTCGGCCACCTCGGGCTCCTTCAGGTCGGTCCAGATCATCGGTCGGCCGTCGCGCAGTACCTGGGCCACCGGGTGCTCGCCGTCCGCCTCCAGCGGCGACTCGCGGCGGATCCGCTCGAGTCGCTCCGCCGCGCCGGGCATCGCCGACGCGGCCACCGAGTCACCGATCCGCCCGTCGGGCCGGATGAAGTCGATGACGCAGACCTCGGCCAGCTCGGGGACCGCTTTGGCGACCAGGTTGCGCGCCGTCTCGACCGGGTCGAGCGAGGCGTCGAGATCACGGGTGGCGAAGATCAGGAAGTCGCGGGCGCGCCGCCGCCGCCGCTCGCCGGTGATGTCGCGGGCGATCACGGAGGCGCCGTAGAGGTGGCCCGCGGCGCTGCCGATCGGGGAGATCGTCAGCGCGACGTCGATCACGGTGCCGTCCTTGCGGATCCGCCGCGTCTCGTGCGATTCCAGGTGCTCGTCCTTGCGGATGCGGCCGAGGATGACGTCGACTTCGTACTTCAGCTCGTCGGGGATCAGAAAGGAGACGTGACGGCCGACTGCCTCCTCGGGCGTGTAACCGTAGAGCCGTTCGGCCGCCGGGTTCCAGGTGGTGACGACCCCCTGCAGGTCTTTGGAGAAGACCGCGTCACGGCTCCCGGCGACCACCTGCTCCATGTGCGCCCTGGTGCGGTCGGCATCGAGGAGGTGGCTCACGTCGCGGGCGAGGACGGTCGGCCCGCCGCCCGCCGAGGCCGCGCGGACGATCGTCAGCTCGACCCGGAAGGCGCCGCCGTCGGGCCGTCGGGTCGGCAGCCCGATCCGCCGACCGAGCAGCTCGACGTCGTCCCCCGGCCCGACCGCGTCGCCGGCGAGGCAGCGGCGCACCGGATCGCGCAGCTCGGCCGGGACGATCAGCTCGACCAGGTCCGCGCCGATCGCCCCGGAACGACCGATGCCGAAGAGCGCCCCGGCCGCCTCGCTCCACTCGACCACCCGCAGCTCGGCGTCGAGGAGGATCACCGCGTCGAGCGCGGACGAGACGATCCCCGCGACCCCTTGCCGGACCGGCTCCTTGACCAACTTCACCACCCAAAAGTACTGATTTGTGACATTGGTAGCTTCCAGTTCATGAGGAAGACGAACATCGGGGAGCCGGACTTCGTCCGGGACGAGACCGACCCGGAGGGATTCCGTGCCGGGATGGCGCGGCTGGGCAGCCTCCTGGGCGCGCAGGAGACCGGGATCAGCGTCTACGAGCTGCCTCCGGGGCAGGCGATCTGCCCCTACCACTACGAGTGCGGCGAGGAGGAGTGGCTGCTGGTCCTGAGCGGGACGCCGACCCTGCGCACGCCGGAGGGGGAGGAACCGCTCGCGCCCTGGGACGTCGCCTGCTTCCCCCGCGGGCCGGAGGGGGCCCATCGGATCCGCAACGAGGCCGAGGACGTCGCCCGCGTCCTGATGTTCTCCACCGTCGTCAACCCGACCGCGACCGTGTACCCGGATTCCGACAAGGTCGGGATCTGGACCGACGACCCGGAGAGCACGGTGATGGTCCGCCGGTCCGCCGGGGTCGGGTACTACGACGGCGAGACCTGAGCCGCCGCCGGTTATCCTCGCCGCCGACCTTCGCCACCGATTAGTTCTCGTCCCCCCGCCGGTCCCTAGCCACATGACCACCACCGCACAACCGGATCGCAACCGCTGGTTTGCCCTCTACGTCCTCTGCGCGGGGATGCTGATGATCGTCCTCGACGGCACGATCGTGAACGTCGCGCTGCCCTCGATCCAGGAAGACCTCCACTTCTCGCAGGCGAACCTGGCCTGGGTCGTCAACGCCTACCTGATCCCGTTCGGGGGCCTGCTGCTGCTTGCCGGGCGCCTCGGCGACCTGCTCGGCCAGCGCCGCGTCTTCATCGCCGGCCTCGCCATCTTCACGATCGCCTCGGCGCTCTGCGCCGCCTCGCCCGACCAGGGCGTGTTGATCGGTGCACGGTTCATCCAGGGAATCGGCGGGGCGCTCGCCTCGGCGGTGATCCTGGCGATGATCGTGCGGATGTTCCCGGCGCCGAACGAGCAGGCGAAAGCGATCGGCGTCTACGGCTTCGTCGCCTCCGCGGGCGGCTCGATCGGCCTCCTCCTCGGCGGCGTCCTCACTCAGGCGATCTCCTGGCACTTCATCTTTGTCATCAACCTGCCGATCGGGGTGCTGGTCGGCTGGCTGGCGCTGCGCCTGGTCGACAACCCTGACGGCCTCGGGCTCGAGCAGGGCGCCGACTTCCCCGGCGCCGCGCTGGTGACGGTGGCGCTGATGCTCGGCGTCTTCACGATCCTGCAGATCACCGAATGGGGCTGGGTCGACGCGCGCACGATCGCCGGCCTGGCGCTGGCCGCGGCGCTGCTGGTCGCCTTCGTCCGCCGCCAGGGGCGGATCGCGAACCCGCTGATGCCACTGCGCCTCTTCCACTCGCGCAACGTGGTCGGTGCCAACGCGGTGCAGGCGCTGCTGGTCGTCGGGATGTTCGGGATGTTCTTCCTCGGCGCCCTCTACCTGCAGAAGGTGCTCGGTTACAGCGCCCTCGAGGTCGGGCTCGCCTTCCTACCGACGACGGTGGTGATGGGCGGCCTCTCGCTCGGCTTCTCGGAAAAGCTGATCATGCGCTTCGGCCCGCGCAACATCCTCATTCCCGGCTTCATCATGGTGACGCTCGCGCTGCTGCTCTTCGCCCGCACGCCGGTCGACGGCAACTACGTGACCGACCTGCTGCCACCGTTCCTGCTGATCGCGGTCGGTATCGGCACCTCGTTCCCGGGGATCATGACCCTGGCGATGTCAGGCGCCACGCCGCAGGACGCCGGGCTCGCCTCCGGGCTGCTCAACACCAGCATGCAGGTGGGCGGCGCGGTCGGCCTCGCGGTGCTGGCGACGCTCTCCACCGAGCGTACGAAGAGCCTCGAGGCCGCCGGTCACGCGACCGCCTCGGCGCTCACCTCCGGCTACCACGTCGCCTACCTGGTCGGGGCCGTCCTCGCCTTCGCCTCGGTGCTGATCGCGATCTTCGTGCTGAAGCCTGCGCCGACGCCCGAGATGAGCGAGCACGGCCGCGAGCACGAGCCCGCGGCGGCCGAGGGCTGAACGCTCAGATCGAGCCCTGGCATAAACGCCGAAACCTCGCGAGCGAGCTAATCCGCGTCCGGGTTTCGGTCGATATGTGACGGTGATGCAGACGATCTCGGAGCAGATCAGCAAGGCCCGCGAGGCCTTCGCCGAAGCGCCTGACGAGCGTGCCCGGATGGGCCGGATCTCCGGCTGCCTCTGGATGGCCGCGGCGGTGGTCGGCGTGGTCGACCTCTTCATCCCCGGCACCGACCACGTGGCGACGCCGTTGGTCCTCCTGCTCGGTGCCTGCGTCTTCCTCTACGGGTTCGCCAGCGCGGTCGGCTGGATCCCCTGGGACCGCGCCTCGATCGACGCCCTCGCGATCGGCATGGTGGCCACCCTCCCGGTCGCCGGGCTGGCGATCTACATGACCGGCGGCGCGCTCTCCTACATCGAGCCGCTGCTCGTCTGTCCGCTCCTCTACGCCGCCTTCTTCTTTCCGCCGCGCTGGGCCTGGCCGCTGGCGATCGAGCTGATCGTCATCGCCGGCGCGCCGCTGGTCTATGACCCCAACGCGGTCCACAACGCCTTCCTGCCCCGCTACGTCTCCCTCGCGATCGGGTTTCTCGCCGCCACCTGGGTGATGATCGGGCTGAAGAAGCGCCTGGTCGCCGCCGAGGCGCGCCAGCGCGAGTTCGCCAATCGTGATCCGCTCACCGGGGTCGCCAACCGACGCTACTTCGACGCGACGATGAAGCGGGAGCTGGAGCGACGGACGCGGCCGTTCGGCCGCCGCGAGCTCGACCCCAGCCCGCTGGCGCTGCTGATCCTCGACCTCGATGACTTCAAGGGCGTCAACGACCGCCACGGCCACCAGGTCGGCGATGCCGTGCTGCGGGAAGCGACCGCGCGCATCCGCTCGGTCCTGCGCTCGACCGACACGCTGGCGCGGATCGGCGGCGACGAGTTCGCGATCATCGCCCCCGGCGCGCACGGGGACGGCGCCGCCCGCCTGGCGGAATCGGTGCGCGCGGCGGTCGCCCTCAGCCTCCCGAACGCTGACGTCCCAACGCCGAGCGCCTCGGTCGGCTGGGCCGTCTTCCCCGACGACGGCCAGGACTTCGAGACGCTGATGCGCTCCGCCGACGACTGCATGCTGCGGATCAAGCGCGCCGATCCCCGCCGCGAAGTCACGGGCGAGCTCGGCGTCGGCTCCCTCTAGGGCGCCTCAGCCCTCCTGCATCGACGCCGACTCGAGCACGCCGAGCAGCTGGGTTACCCGGCAGACCAGCAGGCGCTCCTCGTCGACCTCCACCCAGACCCCGGCGCTGGCCGGGAAGACGACGTGGTCGCCGACCTCGACCGGCATCTCCACCCCGGCTCCGGCCCACCAGTCGAGTCCCGGCCCGACCGCGAGGACGATGCCCTGTTCGGGCGGCGGCTCGTGGGTGCCGGGAGGGACGACCAAGCCTGAGCGGCGCACCCGGTCGGAGTCGAGCTCCTTGATCACGATCTGGTCGAAGAGCGGCCGCAGCTGGTGGCGCACCGACTCGATCGGATCCGGAATGCGTGACGAAGCCATACCCAAGTCTCGCACGCTGCGCGAACTCCCGACCGCCCCGGGGGGCGAGTTCGCGCTACCGGTGCATTAACGGTGCCATGACCCCACAAATGCACCGGTCGTGGGCGGGAGACGCCTGGGCCCTGACCAGGGCTCAGCACGGCGTGGTCGCTCGGGCTCAGCTTCTCGAGCTGGGGATGTCGCCCGAGGCGATTCGTCGACGGATAGCGACCGGGCGCCTGCACAGGGTGCACCAGGGCGTCTACGCGGTCGGCCGGAAGGAACTCGGCCGCCACGGCGAGCTGATGGCCGCCGTACTCGCGTGCGGTCCCGGCGCGCAGCTGAGCCACCGGAGCGGCGCCGAGCTCTGGGGCATCTGCCCGAGGCATGGCGGGCCGATCGACATCGCCGTCCCCACTGACTTTTGTCACCGCCGGACGGGAATCCGATCGCACCGACAAAATGGTCTGCGTCGGCGGTATCGCCATCGGATCCCGGTCGGCGATCCGATCTCGATCCTCATCGACCTCGCGGGCTGCCTCGATGACGGAGAGCTCGAAGACGCGGTCAACGAGGCCGATCGCCGCAACCTGGTCGCGACTCCCCGCCTGCGGAGCGCGCTTGATGGCGAGCCGCTCGCCGGTCGCCGCGGAGCGGGCCTTCTCCGCCGTCTTCTCGACTCGCAGACCTTCAGTCGCGCCCAGAACGCGCTCGAGCGGCGCTTCCTCGCGATCGTCCGCGCCGCAGGCCTGCCGGCTCCCGACACCCAGCGCCGGCTCGGTCGCTACCGGGTCGACTTCTTCTGGCCCGACCTCGGCTTCGTCGTCGAGACGGACAGCCTCCGGCATCATCGGACCGCCGGCGAGCAGGCGGTGGACCTCGGTCGAGATCAAGCCCACGTCCGCGCCGGGCTGCGCACCCTGCGCTTCACTCATTCGCAGGTCTTCCATCGCCCCGCCCAAGTTCGCGAGATCCTGACCGACGCCTTTCGCCACCTGTGAGGGCCATCGCCTAGGTTTCGCCAGATGGCGACCTCCTCCCTCGGGCGCGATGCCCGCCGGCAGCTCGGCATGGCCGCGCTCGCCCTCGGTGCGCTCGGGGTCGTCTTCGGTGACATCGGCACCAGCCCGCTCTACTCGCTGCAGACGTTGTTCGCCGCCGACCACGGGGCGGTGAAGCCGACCGAAGCCGATGTCTTCGGGGTGATCTCGCTCGTCTTCTGGGCGATCACGCTGATCGTCTCGATCGAGTTCGTCCTCTTCATCATGCGCGCCGACAACGAAGGCGAGGGCGGCATCCTCGCCTTGATCGCGAAGATCGAAAGCACCAAGCTCGACAGCGCGAAGGTGAAGTTCGGGCTGATCGCGGTCGGCATGTTCGGGGTCGCCCTCTTCTACGGCGACGGGATGATCACCCCCGCGATCTCCGTCCTCTCCGCGGTCGAAGGGGTGAAGGTGGTCGAGCCGAGCATCCACTCCCTGGTGGTTCCGGTGACGATCGCCGTGCTCGTCGCCCTCTTCGCCGTGCAGCGCTTCGGCACCCACCGGATCGGCCGCGTCTTCGGCCCGCTGATGCTCTTCTGGTTCGGCGTGATCGCGGTCGCCGGCCTCGGCCGCGTCGTTGCCCACCCCGAGATCATCAAGGCGCTCTCGCCGACCTACGGCATCGAGTTCTTCGGCCGGCACTTCGGCATCGCCTTCATCTCGCTCGGCTCGGTGGTGCTGGCGATCACCGGTGCCGAGGCGCTCTACGCCGACATGGGCCACTTCGGCCGACCGCCGATCAGCCGCGCCTGGTTCTTCGTCGTCTTCCCGGCGCTGACCCTCAACTACCTGGGGCAGGGGTCGCTCATCGTCAGTGACCCGAGCGCGATCTCCAACCCCTTCTTCCTCCTGATCCCGCATTGGGGCCGGGTGCCGATGGTGGTGCTGGCGACGGTGGCGACGGTGATCGCCTCGCAGGCGGTGATCTCGGGCGCCTTCTCGGTGACCAAGCAGGCGATCCAGCTCGGCTTCCTGCCGCGGCTGCAGATCCGCCACACCTCCGCCGAGGAGATCGGCCAGGTCTACCTGCCGGCGGTCAACTGGTTCCTGCTGATCACGGTGGTGGCGCTGGTGATCGGCTTCGGCTCCTCGACTGCGCTCGGCTCCGCCTACGGGATCGCGGTCACCTGCACGATCACCGCCGACACCCTCCTCTTCCTCGTGATCGCCCGGGCGCTGTGGAAGAAACCGGGGTGGATGGTCGGCATCTTCGCCGCCGTCTTCTTCACCGTCGATCTCGCCTTCCTCGGCGCCAATCTGACCAAGACCGCGCACGGCGGCTGGTTCCCCCTGTCGGTCGGCTTCCTGCTGTTCGCCGTCCTCGGCACCTGGCGCCGCGGCACCCGGGAAGTGCGTGATGCGCGGATCGAGGCGGAGGGCTCGCTGCAGTCATTCGTCGACGAACTGCACGCCGCCGACCCGCAGCCCCCGCGGACCCCCGGCACCGCGGTCTACCTGAACGCGCGCCGCGAAACGACGCCGCTCGCGCTCCGCGCCAGCCTCGAACACGGCCACTCCCTGCACGAGTCGATCGTGATCATCTCGATCGAGACCACCCGCACCCCCTACGTCTCCGAAGACGACCACCTGGTCGTCGACAACCTCGGCTACGAGGACGACGGCATCTCCCACCTGACCGTCAAGGTCGGCTTCCAGGAAGCGATCAAGGTGCCCCGCCTCTTCGCCATCGCCTGCACCCGCGGGCTCGAGGGCGACGCCAACGAGGAGGACGCCGTCTACTACCTCTCCCAGGTGACGATCCGCCCCGTGGACCGCCCCGACGGCATGCGGCGCTGGCGCAAGCAGCTCTATGTCGCGCTGGCCCGCAACGCCTCGAGCCCCGCCGACTATTTCCACCTGCCCGCCGACCGTACGGTGACGATCGGCTCGGCGATCGATCTCTAGTCGCCGTGGGCCTCCCGGGCCAGCCAGTCCCACTCCTCCCAGCTCGCCAGCCGGCCCTCGTAGTCGGGTCGCACGAGGTCGAATGCGTTGACGCCGAAGAAGCAGCGCAGTGGCGGCTCCTCCGCGTCGACCAGCTTGAGGATCGCCGGCCCGCTCGCCTCCGGGTCGCCGCGTTTCGTCGTGCCGCGCCGGGCCGCGGTTTTCTCGCGCACGCCGTCGTAGGCCGCCATCTGCTCGGCGTGCACCGACGAGGGCCCGGCCCAGTCGGTCGAGTACCCCTGCGGCTCGACCAGCGTCACCTTGATGCCGAGGTCGGCGGTCTCCGCCGCGAGCGACTGGCTGAATCCCTCGAGCGCCCACTTCGAGGCGTGGTAGAGCCCGATCCCCGGGAAGGCGGTGACACCGCCGATCGAGGACACCTGGATGATGTGGCCGGAGCCCTGCTCGCGCAGGATCGGCAGCGCCGCCTTGGTCACCCAGAGCGCGCCGAAGACGTTCGTCTCGATCTGGTCGCGGGCCTGCTCGGGCGTCACCTCCTCGATCGTGCCGAAGAGCCCGTAGCCGGCGTTGTTGACGACCACGTCGAGGCGACCGAACGCCTCGTGCGCCTGCTTCACCGCGGCGAAGTCGGCGTCCATGTCCTGGACGTCGAGCGCCAGCGTCAGCACGTTGTCGCCGTAACGCTCGGCAAGCGGCTCGAGGGTCGAGGCGTCGCGCGCCGTCGCCGCCACCTTGTCGCCGCGCGCCAGCGCCGCTTCGGCCCAGATCCGGCCGAAGCCCTTCGAGGTACCGGTGATGAACCAAACCTTGGGATCTGCCATGTGTCCTCCCTGGGAATTGACTGGGACGACCGATCCTTGCAGGCGGCCGTGCCCGGCTCAGCCGCCCGGCGTGGGAGGCGGGACCTGGCTCGCCATCTGCCGGTAGCCGGCGGGGCTCGGGTGGATGCCGGTGTCGGCGCTGATCACCCACGGTTCGCCGCCGCCCTGGGGGCCGTCGCAGAAGGAGAGGTAGTGGCCGACCTCGAGCTCGTCCTGGGTCGGCGTCGCCTGCACGCTCGGCCCGTCGACGGTGAAGCCGAAGCTCGAGCAGGAGTAGGAGGCGGGGTACACCGGTTCGAGGCTGACGCCGACGTTGAAGTGGGGCGGCGCCACCACCTGGAGGCGGCTCGGGCTCACTTCCCGGGCGACGGCGGCGATGGTTTCGTTCATCAGCTTCGCCATCTCGGCGATCTGGGTGACGCTGTAGGCGAGCGCCGAGCTGGGGATCGAGAGGTGGTACTGCATCAGGTAGATCGTCGCGTGCGTCCTTTCCACCAGGCTCGCGTACAGCTTTTTCAGTTCCCGCTTCAGGTGGACTTCTTCGAAGGCTTCTTCGACGCATTCCCGATAGCCGCCGACGACGTCGGACTCGAGCGCGCACGCCATCGACCCGAGCCCGAACAAGGTGTTGGAGAGGATCGGATTGGCGCCGATCGTCATCAGGATGTAGTCCGGGTTTTCGGCCTCGATCTGTGCGGTCGTTTCCTGGAGGCTCCCGCCGGGCAGCCAGCTGCTCGGTTCCGATCCGCTGACGGCGAAGTTCTTGTAGTTGGTGACGCCGTAGTCGTTCGCCCACTGCGCCGCCCAGGAGACGTTGTTGGCGAGCCCATAATCGGGCGCATAGGGGACCTTGGAGAGGCCGTTCGCGGTCGCGGTCGAGTTGGAGGAGCAGGCGTCGTCGAGCACCGCTCCCACCGGCTTGCATTCGTAAAGGGAGGAGAAGGACATCGGCGTGCCGTCGCTGTAGAAGCCGAACCCGGCGGTGACCGAGTCGCCCATCGCGCGGACGACCGGGCCCTGGCCCGACCGCGCGCCGGTCAGGGGAGAAGGCTGCCAGGGCCGGGCTACCTGGATGACGATGGTGGCGTGATCGAGGCCGATCGTCTCGGTGCCGGGCGTGCGCGGCGCGGTGTAGGACAGCGCCTCGTCGCCGAGGCGCGCGACGCCGGCGCTCGCGCCGGAGGCGACGCTCCAGCGCACCGGCCGGGTGCACGCGGGCAGCGGGATCGTGGCGTGTCGACGCGGCATCACTTCGACCACCGGAACCGTGGCGCAGAAGGGCCGTGCCGCCGATGCGGACGCCGCGCCCGCACCGGCCGGGCGCACGAGCCGGACGGTGCGGTGCAGGACGCGGCTGGGCCCGATGTCGACGCGACCGTCCTCGTCGATGTCGATGCCTGCCTCGGCGTCGACCGTGACGGTCGGTTTGCGCCCTTCGTCCCAGGCCCTCGACAGCTTTCGCGCGATCGTCGTATTCAGGTCGATCTCGTGCACGAAGGTGAACGTGCGCCGCCGCTCCGGTCGCCGCTGCGGTCCGGCGCTCAGCCGGTGGAAGAGGACGCCGATCCGCGCGGCCCCCGACCCGGTGTTGATCTGGACCGCCACCGACATCCGTCGTCGCGCCGCCTGGATCGGATAACGGACGGCGAGCAGGAGGGCGGCGCGGCCGCCGGGGGTATGGGCGAGCGCCACCCGGCCGAGCTTGATCGCGGCCGGTGGGCGGATCGTCTTCTGCTCGTGCCCGCTCGGCGCCGCGCCCGCGGTCGGTGCGGCCGCGAGGAGGACGGCGAGCGCCCCGAGCAGGGCGGCGATGCGGAGTGGGCGCGGTGACTTCACGCCGGGCAACCTACCGCCGCCGGCCACCGCCGACGATCGGATAGCCGGCCAGAGCAGAGGCGCCCGGCGCGGATCAGACCGCTGCGGGCCAGAAGCGCGCGACCCGCTCCGCCGCCGCCGCGGCGACCGCGGTCTCGGGTGCGCTCACCGACTCGCCCGCGCCGCCGAGCCCCCGCATCGTCGCCGCCACCGAGTCCGCCAGCGCGCTCGGCGCGTAGCCGCCCTCCAGCACCGCGCCCACCGGCACGCCCAGCCGACCCGCCAGCTCGCGGACCTCGACCGCCATCTGGCCGAAGTCCTCGGTGTGCAGCGCCAGGCCGGCGAGCGGATCCTCGGCGTGAGCGTCGTAGCCCGCCGAGATCAGGATCAGCTCGGGCGCGAATTCCCCCGCGACCGGTGCCACCACCCGGTCGATCAGCGACAGGAAGACGTCGCGTCCCGATCCTTCCGGGACCGGCAGGTTGATCGTGAAGCCCTCGCCGGCTCCCGTCCCGACGTTCCCGGCCACCCCGGTCCCGGGCCAGATCAGTTCCTGCTGGATCGTGATCAGGAGCACGTCGTCGCGCTCGCGGAAGATCGCTTCGGTGCCGTTGCCGTGGTGGACGTCCCAGTCGAGGATGAGGATTCGCGAGGTGCCGAGCTCGGCGACGGCCACCGCCGCGGCGACCGCGACCGAGTCGAAGAGGCAGAAGCCCATCGCCCGCTCCGGTTCGGCGTGGTGGCCGGGTGGACGCACGGCGCAGAAGCCCGCCCGGGCCTCACCCGCCAGGAGCGCACGCGCCATCGCCGCGGCACCGCCCGCCGCGTGCGCCGCGGCACGGTAGGAGTCGGGGCCGTCGTAGGTCTCGACGTCGATCGCGCCGCCGCCCGCCTCGCTCAGCTCGCGGATCGCGGCGACGTGGCGATGGGTGTGGACGAGCTCGAGTTCGTCGGTGCGCGCCGCGGGCGCCGGGCGCCGCTCCCAGCCGAGCCACCCCTCCGCCTCGAGCCGCCGTTCGATCGCCACCAGCCGCGGCGGCGCCTCCGGGTGCCCCGGCATCTCATCGCGCGGATCGTGCGCGAGGCTGGAGAGATCGCTGAAGTAGAGCAACGCGTCAGGCAGCTTGAGCACCGCGGAGCCAGGCGTCAAGCGGACCGCTCCCCGGACCGCGGGTGCTCCCCCGCTTCCGCCTCCCACTCGCGTTCCATCTCGTCGGCCAGCGCGCGGTGTTCGTAGGGGCCGGGCTCCCGCAGCCTGGCGATCACCTGGCGCCGGCTCAGGTCGTCCTTGTCCTGGCTCAGCTTGCGCTTGCAGACGAAGCGGCTCACCGGGATCCGCAGCCCGACCGTTCCCTTGGCGACCTCCCGCCCCCACTCCTGGTCCAGGTAGAGGGGCTCCTCGACCTGCCGCTCGAAGCGCTCGACCAGCCGGGTCAGCGTCGTCAGGTTCTCCTCCTCGTCGAGGACCTCGGGCACCCCGTATATATGGGCGACGCTGAAGTTCCAGGTCGGCGCCCGCGTCGCCTCGGGTCCGTACCAGCTCGGTGACACGTAGCCCTGGCGCCCCTGGACGATCACCAGGACCTCCCGCTTGCCGAAGCCGTGCACCTCCTCGTCGGGGCGGCCGACATGGGTGAGCAGCGCGAGGCCCTCGGCGTCCTCGTCGAGGAGGAACGGGTAGTGGGAGGCGATGAGCTCGCCGCTCCCATCGCTGACGATCGTCGCCCACGGGTTCTCTCGAACCAGATTCCGGACTGCCTCGGGGTCGGTGGTGGCGTGCGCGGGGTTGGGCCGCATCGCCAGATTGTTCCCGATCGGCGGGCAGGGAAAAGGAGGGGGCCGGCTCCCAGGCTGCCGGCCCCCGAAGAGCTCAGGCGCCCTTGTTGGTCGAAGCGCTCGGCGCGGACATCTCGGCAACGGCGATCTTCACGATGGTCACCCCCTTCTCCCTGGTCTTTTTTGCAGCGACTGTTCGGTGGGACCAGTTCCACCGCTGAAAGCGATTCCAGCAGTACACGGCATTCCAGCAATATCCGCTGGAATTGCTCAGGAAGTCCTCTACGATCGAATGCGATATCCCGCTTCAACCAAGGAGACCAGCCGATGCCCCCCGCCAAAACCGACACCGCCACGATGGAGACGACCCTCGCCGCGATCGTCGCCCACCCGACCAGGGCACAGTGCTTCGTGATCCTGACCGAACGCACCGCAAGCCCAGTGGAAATCGCCCAGGAGATCGGCAAAGACGTGGGCCACGTCGGCTACCACGTCCGTAAGCTGCAGCAGCTCAACCTGATCGAGCTCGTCGACGAGCGGCCCGTCCGGGGGGCGGTGGAGCACTTCTACCGCGCGATCGTGCGGCCGGTCGTGAACGAGGAGGAATTCGCCGCCCAGCCGCAGGGCGAACGCGAAATCTACACCCGCCACATCCTCCAGCTCCACGTCAGCGATATATCGCGGGCGATGGACGAGCACGTCTTCGACAAGCGGCCGAACCGCTGGCTCGTCCGCACCCCGATCGTGGTCGACGAGGAGGGCTTCGACGAACTCGCCGCCCTCCATGCCGAGATCTACGAGCGCACCCTCGATATCCAGGCGCGCAGCGACGAACGGCGCACGGGCACAGATGACGAAGGCATCGCGACGATGTCGACCAACATGTTCTTCGAGGTGCCCGCACGACGCCGGAAGCCGACCCCCGAGCAGCCCTGACGGCACCGGACATTCATTCGTCTACAAATCCGCACGCTCGCCGTGCGGGGTGCCTACTCTTTGTAGTCGCATGCTTCTAGACGATCGATCGACCGCGCCGGAGTACTCGCCGCAGGCGCCCCGGCGTTGGCCGAAGCGCCTGTTGGTCGGCGGCCTCGTCACGCTCGTGGTCGCCGCGATCGTGGGATTTGTCGTCTCCGCCTTCGCGCTCTCCGGCGCGACCCTCGAAGCGGACGGCTCCTCGCTCGGCAAGGTCACCACCGACACCTTCGGCGGCGACGTCTCCACCGTTCACGCGACCGCGGTGAAGACCGGCACCGACGTCCCGGTCGAACTGCAGGGCGATCGCATCGTGCCGACGGTGAAGCTCCATCCCGGCGAGCAGGTGAGGGTCGAAGCGATCGTGAAGCGGCCGAGCACGATCGGCTTCCTGGCCGGCAGCGAAAAGAAGCTGACGATGACGACGACCGCCCCGACGGCGGGCCTCAAAGGCCGCTGGCTCAACGTCAAGAGCGGCAAGCAGCCGTACGTCCACTTCAACCGCCCGGTCAGCGAGGTCGCCTACGGCCGGCCCGGCAGCCTCAAGCACCGTCGCTTCGACAAGCCGCGCACCAGCTTCACGCTCGGCAAGCAGCCGGCGGCGGGCCAGATGCTGGTGGCGGCGGCCGCCCTGCCCTGGGAGCACGTCGGCAAGTTCAAGTCCGTCACCTGGTTCCCGGCGACCGGGACGCCGACCGTTGCCGCCACCCCGCCCGCGGGCTCCACCGTCTCCGCCTCGACGCCGCTCGAACTGACCTTCTCGAAGCCGGTGAAGAAGATCCTCGGCTCGGAAATGCCGACGCTCTCGCCGGAAGTCGCGGGCAAGTGGTCGCAGCCGAGCGCCCACACGCTGCGCTTCAAGCCCTCCGGCTTCGGCGCGCCGCTCGCCACCGATCTGAAGGTCGTGCTGCCGGAAGAAGTTGAAGTCGTCCAGACGGACGGCTCGACCGAAAATGCCTCCGACGTCAAGTGGGAAGTCCCGGCAGGCTCCGAACTGCGCCTCCAGCAGATGCTCGCCGAGCTCGGCTACCTGCCCTTCAAGTGGACCGGCGAAGAAGTCGCCAAGACGCCGGAAGCCCAGGTCGCGGCAGCGACCACCGAAGCCCCGAAGGGCCACTTCTCGCCGCGCTGGGGCAATACCCCGTCGGGCCTGAAGGCACTGTGGACGCCGGGCGAAGCGAACGTCCTGGTGGAAGGCGCGCTGATGTCGTTCGAGGAACGGAACGGCCTCGAAGTCGACGGCATCGCCGGCCCGGTCGTCTGGGAAGCGCTGATGAAGGCGGTCATCGCGGGGGAAAAGAAACCGACGAAGGGTGCCGAAAACGGCTTCACCTGGGTTTCCGTGAGTGAGTCCCTGCCGGAGACGGTGACCGTCTGGCACAACGGCAAGTTCGTCCTCACCGGACTCTCGGCCAACACCGGGATTCCCGGTGCCGAAACCCAGCTCGGCACCCACAACGTCTACCTGCGCTACGAAGAAACGACGATGAGCGGGGAAAATCCGGACGGCTCGCACTACAGCGACCCCGGCATCAAATGGGTCTCCTACTTCTACAAGGGCGACGCCCTCCACGCCTTCGACCGCGCCTCCTACGGCAGTCCGCAGAGCCTCGGTTGTGTCGAGATGCCGCTCGAAGACGCCGAAGCGGTCTACCCCTACACGCCGATCGGCACGCCGGTCACGGTCAACCCGGCTTAGGACCTAGGCCCTCAGTCTCCTTGGTCCGCCGCCAGGACGGCGCGCTCGATCAGGTTCGCGGCCAGCTCCGTCCCCGGCGCCGCCTGCAGGCGGCGCGAGGTCTGGGCGAGGCGGTCGGCGAGGGCGCCGTCGTCGAGCATCCGGGCGATCGCACCCCGCAGCTCCTCGGGCTCGTGGGCGTAGGTGTCGACGCGGACACCGAAGCCGGTCTCGTCGATCCGCTGAGCGTTGTCGTGCTGGTCCCAGAAGATCGGTAGCAGCACCATCGGCTTGCCGAAGTAGAGGGACTCGGTGACCGTGTTGTTCCCGCCGTGCGTGATGACCAGGTCCACCTGGGGGAGGACCGAGGTCTGGGGGAGGAACTCGGCGCCGACCATGTTGGGCGCCAGCTCGAACTCGCTTGCCTGCGGGCCCTTGGAGACGATGAAGCGGTAGGGCGTCTCGGCCAGCTCCGCCACCAGCGTCCGCATCAGGGCGACGTCGGCGGAGCCGAGCGAGCCGAGGCTGAGGTAGACGAACGGCTCCTCACCACCGGCGAGCTCGTCCGGCAACCGCCAGTCGGGGTCGGTGGCCCGCACGCTCGCGCCGAGGTTGTGCCAGGTCGGTCCGAGGGGCTCGCGCCGGGGGTAATCGACCTCTTCGGGATAGAGGTAGAGGTTCAGGGTCGGACTGGCGTGGATGAAGTCGTCGCGGGGGAGGGGAGGGGCCCCGCGCTCGCGGCAGAACTCGTCGAAGTCGGCGTGCATCTCGTCGTGGGCGGCACGGTAGGCGTCCCAGAACCCGGCCCACTCGAAGCGGTCGTCGCTCGGCAGCCCGGAGAAGACCGGCGGCAGGTCGGGGTCCTTGATCTCCAGCGGGTTGCAGGAGGCGATCCGCGCCCAGGGCCGGCCGCTCGCGAAGAGCGCCGGGAAGGTGACGACGTTGTCCTCCACCACGAGGTCGGGCTCCAGCTCCCCGAGGATCTCCATCAGCCGCGCGTCGACGTACTTGGCGCCGTCGATCAGCGCCTGGAAGGTCGGCGCGATGAACTCGCCGAGCTGCTGGGTCGTCGGCTTGCGGAAGACCGGCGCGGTGTCGCGGATGAAGTCCTTCCAGAACTGGCCCGGCGCTTCCTCGGTTTCCGGCGGCGGGGTCAGGCGCATCAGCCGCTCCTCGAAGCCCTGTGCCTCGAGCGTCCCGGCGAAGGACTCCTCGACGATGAAGACGACCCGGTGGCCGCGCCGGCGCAGCACGTCGCCGATGCCGACACAGTTGTTGGTCGGCCCGAACGCCCCCTCCGGGAAGAAGACGATCGTCCTGCCCCGCTGATCCATGTTGCTAAACATAGGCGGCGTGGACCTCGGCATCGGATATTTCCCCACTGCCGAGGAGGCGTGACCCCGGAGGAGGCGCGCTCCCGGTTCGCCGGCGCCCGCGTCGCCCGTCTCGCCACCGCCGACGCCGCCGGCCGTCCCCACCTCGTGCCGATCGCCTTCGCGGTCGTCGGCGACACGATCTACAGTGCGGTCGACGCGAAACCGAAGCGCACCCGGGCGCTCCGTCGGCTCGCCAACGTACGGGCCAACCCGGCGGTGTCGCTGCTGGTCGACCATTGGGACGAGGAGGACTGGAGCCGGCTCTGGTGGGCGCGCGCCGACGGACGCGGGCGCGTCCTCGGCCCCGACGACCGGGAAGCACGCCGGGCGATCGAGCTGCTCCGCGAGCGTTATCCGCGCCAGCGGGCCGACGGCGAGGTGCTGGCGATCGCGGTCGAGCGCTGGAGCGGCTGGGCGGCGACGCCCTGACGGTCAGGCCGACACAGTTCCGTCACAGAGTTGGCACTGAATTCTTACTTTCCGCGCACCACTAACGCGGATTTCAGCGCCACACTTCCCTCCATGCCGTTGGGCCTCTGGAAGAGCAAGTGGGAGATCCACCGCGAGGACATGGCGCGGCGGAGTGCCGAGCACCGGGAGAACCTGGAGCACTACCGCGAGGAGTCCGAGAAGCGCAGCGCCGAGCACCGTCAAGAGATGGAGCGCTACCGCTCGGAATCCGAGAAGCGCAGCGCGGAGCACCGCCAGGAGATGCGGCGTCACCGCGAGGAGTGGGCCAAGTGGCACGACGAGTCGGAACGCCGCCACTCGGAGTGGCGCGACGACGCCGAGCGTCGCGACTCCGGGCACCGCGAGAGGATGGAGCGCTGCCAAGAGGCGGCCGAGCGTCGCGACTCCGAGCACCGCGAAAGGATGGAGCGCTTCTCGGAGGAGGCCGAGCAGCGCGACTCGGAGCACCGCGAGAGGATGGAGCGCTTCTCGGAGGAGATGCGAGAGGAACGCGCGGCGGCGGAGGGCCGCTGGCTCCAGTTGGGTGAGGAAACCAGTGAGCTCCGCGCGAAATATGACCGTGAGCTGGCGGAAACGCGGCGCTTCAATCGCGAGATGCTGACGCGGCTCGATAGCACCTACGCGCACCTGACTGCGACGATGCAGTTGGTGGTCGACGAACTGCACGAATTGAAGTTGACGGTCCGGGCCCAGACCGACGCGATCATGAAGCTGGTCGATCGATTCGAAGACCCCGAGGGCCGGCCGCCGGTTTGAGCGCGGCGGCGTCAGTCGGAGGCTTGAGCGCTGCCGACCTCGGCTTCGATGCCGGTCAGCAGCCACTCGAGGCCGATCTCGAATTTCTCGGCCTTGACGCCGAGGCCTCGGTCCTTACCGATGAACTCGGCCAGGTGGGGATAGTCGCCGCCCGCCACTTGGTCGGCGATGTAGGCGTCGATCTCGGCGGCGCTGGGGCCCGCTTCGGGACGCCCGGCGCAGGGCGCGTCGCCCTTCGCCTTCGGCGACATCACTTCCCAGCGGACGAAGCCGAGGGTGTAGGTGTCGACCGCGAGGAGGACGGCGCGCTTGCGCTCGGGGGAGAGGGGGAGCTCAGAGACCGCGGCCAGCGATTGGTCGATGTGGCGCAGGGTGTTGGGGCCGAGATGGGGGCGGTGGAACGCGGCGGCGATCATCCACGGGTGGGCGCGGGTGGACTCCCGGGTGTGCTGGGCGATCTGCCGGAGGGCCTCGCGCCAGTCGTCGGTCGGCGGGCCGCCGGGGATGATCGCGCCGGCCATCACCTCGTCCACCATCAGGTCGACCAGGTCGCCCTTGCGGCCGATGTGTGAGTAAAGACTCATCGGGCGGGCGTCGAGCTTGGTAGCAAGTCTCCTGATGGAGACCGCTTCCAGTCCGTCGGTGTCGGCGATCTCGATCGCCGCGGCGACGATCGCCTCCCGGGACAGGGGTTGCGGACCCGAAGACTGCTCCTCGTCACGCGTCCAGACGGTGTCCAGCCCAGTTGCCATGGGCAAAGCATACCGAGGCGATACGGCGTACGAGGTTCTGATACGGTGTACGGCGTGAGTCAGTCAGAGGCCGCAGCCGCTCCCGCAGACCCGAACGCCCTCGACCGCGAGACGATGATCGTCGCAGCTGTCGTGCTGCTCGGCGCGATCATGTCGATCCTCGACACGACGATCGTCAACGTCGCGATCGACCGTCTTTCGATCGACTTCCATGCTTCGCTGACCACGATCCAGTGGGTCGTCACCGGGTACACGCTGGCGCTCGCCGCGGTGATCCCGGCCACCGGCTGGGCCGCCGACCGCTTCGGCACCAAGCGCATCTACATCGTCTCGCTCCTGCTCTTCATGCTCGGCTCGGCGCTCTGCGCCGCCGCCTGGAGCGCCGGATCGTTGATCGCGTTCCGCGTCCTACAGGGCGTCGGCGGCGGCATGATCATGCCCGCGGTCATGACGATCATGACCAAGAAGGCGGGGCCGCACCGGATGGGCCGCGTGATGGGCATCCTCGGGGTGCCGATGCTGGTCGCGCCGATCCTCGGCCCGATCCTCGGCGGGTGGCTGGTGGACGATGTCTCCTGGCGCTGGATCTTCCTGATCAACATCCCGATCGGCGTGGTCGCCGTGATCCTCGCCCAGATCGTGCTCGAGAAAGACACGCCGCAACCGTCGGAGCGCCTCGACTGGCTCGGCATGGCTCTGCTCTCGCCAGGCCTGACGCTCTTCATCTTCGGCCTCGCCGAGTCGGCGAGCGGCGGCTTCGGCCAGTTCAAATCGTGGGCGCCGATCGTCGTCGGCCTTGCCCTGATCGTGACCTTCTTCGCCCACAGCTGGCGCAAAGGCGGCCGCGCCCTGATCGACATCAAAACCTTCACCCACACCCGCGCGGGCGCGGCGGCGGGCACCTTCCTGCTCTTCGCGATCGCCTTCTTCGGGGCCCTCCTGCTGGTCCCGCTCTACTACCAGACCGTGCGCGGCGCCTCGGCGCTCGAAGCCGGCCTGCTGCTAGCCCCGCAGGGCATCGGCGCGATGATCACGATGCCGCTGGCGGGCAAACTCACCGATCGCTACGGGCCGAACCGCTGGCCCGCCTGCGGCATCCCGCTGCTGGTGATCGGGATCGCCCCGTTTGCCTTCGTCACCGCCCACACCTCCTACGTCTTGCTCTGCGGCTTCAGCTTCGTCCTCGGCCTCGGCATGGGCTTCTCGATGATGCCGACGATGACCGCCGCGATGCAGGCGGTGCCGGCGGCGGCGATCGCCCGCACCTCGACCGCGATGAACATCATCCGCCAGGGCGGCGCCTCGATCGGCACCGCGATCCTCTCGGTCATCCTCACCGCCGAGGTCAGCTCCCACATCGCCGCGGCAAACGGCGGCGGCCTGGAATCGCTCCGGTCGCTGAGCCCGACCCAGCAGGCGGCGGCGTTGGAACCGCTGGCGAGCTCCTTTGCCTCCACCTTCGTCTGGGCCATGGTCCTGCTCGGCATCGCCTTCATCCCGGCGCTGGCGATGGCGCTCGGCAAGTGGGAGACGGCTGCGGCCGCGCCCGACGGCGAGGCCGCGGCGCCCGACGGCGCCCACGTCGTCCTCGAGTAGCCGCGAACGCGCCCGACTCGGCGCGTTCGCGCTTAACCGATGGTTGTGGCCAACTGCGACGCGCTACGGTCGGGCTGTGGCGACGCGGGTCGACTATGAGACGCACGGCCGGGATACGCTCGGCGACGTCGCGCCGACCCGCGGATCGAGGCGGCGTTGGGTGACGCCCGGACCGTCCTCAACGTCGGCGCCGGCACCGGGTCCTCCGAGCCGCTCGAGCGCTGGGTGGTGGCGGTCGAGCCGAGCGCGCCGATGCGAGCGCGGCGTCCCCCCGGCGCCGCCCCGACGCTCTCCTGCACGGCCGAATCGCCGATTGCAGCGACGGCTTCGTCGAGGCCTACCGGAATCGGGCCGGAGAGACTGCTCGATCCGGAGGTCCGGTCCGGCCAGTCGCTCTGGCAGCGGCTTGAACCCGCCGTCGTTGAGCGGATGATCGCTCGTCTCGCCGCCGACCTCCAGTCGGGGAGATGGGATGAGGAGCACGGCTCCCTGCGTGAGCGGGATAGCTACGAGGGCTCGCTGCGGCTCGTCATCTCCGAGCCGGCATAGTTGCCGCCGCGCGCCGCCGCGGCGACGTCCAACCAGCGGCCGCACAGGTCGCGGCCGAGGTCGTTGAAGGCGCCGATCTTGGCTTCGATCTCGAGTGCCAGGGCGGTCGGGTCGAGGCCGATCCGGATCGCGTCGGGGTCGGTCGCGGAGTCCGCGGTCCAGCGGAGAGCGTCGGCGGCGGTGACCTCGGGGTGGAACTGGATCGCCCAGGCGAGCTCGCCGATCCGGGCGGCCTGGAGGCAGACCTCGCTACGGGCGAGCGCCATCGCACCGGGCGGTAGCGGGAACTCGTAGCCGTGCCACTGGAGGGCCTCGAAACGGGGGGCGAGCGGACCGAGCACCGGGTCCTGACGCCCGGCCTCGGTCACCTCGACGGCATGCCAGCCGATCTCGGGGCGCGCGGCGCGGCGCGGGACAGCACCCGCCGCCGCCGCGACCATCTGCCCGCCGAGGCAGATCCCCATCAGCGGCACCCGCTGCTCCAGCAGCCGCCCGACCAGTCCCCGCTCGGTGCCGATCCACCCGTGACGCCCGCCTTCGTCGGCGTTCATCGACCCGCCAAGCACGAGGACGGCGTCGTAGCCGAGTGGGTCGGCCGGAGGCCCTGCCGACTGCGGCAGCATCCATTGGTCGACCGTCCCGCCGCGCTCGCGGATCACGTCGCCGAAGACCCCCGGCCCGGCGTCGGTTTGGTGGACGATCGCGAGCACCCTCACCCCGCCAGTCTTTCGCATCACTCCAGTCACCAAATTGGCCCACTCGCGTCTTGTCCCGCGCGCATTTCTTCCTTTGGCTTCGGGCATGGCGAAGAAACGAAGGAAATGGCAGCGGGGGAAGTTCACCGACCGGCGCGAGCCGATCTGGGAGCCGCTGCTCGAAGTCCTTCCCGAGGACATCGAGGACTTCATGTGGATGGGCGAGGTTCGCCTCACCGACCGCACCCAGATTCAGTTCTACAAGCACTACTGGACCCGGAGGTACCTACTGCTCGACCTGGGAGGGCGGACCTGGATCCAGCTGGCCGATGATCGCTACGAGGAGGCCGAAGACCCAGGGTGGATGGTTGATGCCGTCTTCCGGTTCAGGGAGACCCGTGGTGATATCGTCAGACGAAATGAGTGGGCGGAGAGCGACAAGATCGTGTGGGCGCGATCAGCGACGAAGCATCGGATCTCGCGCGAGCGCTCACTGCGCGTCGTCCGGCACGCCGGGATCTGTAGGCGTGACCGCAGGTACCCGGATGAGTGGTACGACGATCAGCGCTTCCTGTTCTTTGGCCCGGACCTGGAGGGGATGCAGCTTGAGGTAGGCGCGGTCGCGCCCGACGACGGTTCGTTGATCATCATCCACGCGATGCCGCTGCGAGCGCGGTACCAAGGTTGGTCTTCGGAGGCAGCCAAATGGCGAACGTGAAAAAAAATCGGAAGCTCAAGGACGGCGAGTGGGTTACGAGGGGCGGGACCGTGGTCACCCCCGAGATGGAAGAGCGCTGGTCGAAGGAATTCGAGGAGGGTTTCGACCTCTCGACCTGGACCACGGTCAGGGTCGGTCGGCCGCCGTTGGACGGCGTGCGTGTGTCGGAACGGATCACGATTCGTGTCCCACCTGATCTGTACGACGCCGCCAAGGCCAAAGCCGAGAAGGAAAAGCGCTCGATCAGCAACCTGACCCGGGAGGCGCTGCAGCGGTATGTCGAGGGGTAGCCGCCTTCTCGGTATGGCGCTCGCGGTCTTGGTCCTCGCGAGCGTCGCTGCCGCTTCTGCCGCGGCGGCGCCGGAGCAGCCGAGCGAACCGTTCTTCCCGCGCAGCGGCAACCGCGGCTACGACGTCGAGCACTACGACGTCAGCCTCGGGTACCAGCCGCGCAGCGGGATGCTCACCGCGCGCGACGTGATCGAAGCCCGGGCGACGTCGGGACTCAGCAAGTTCTCGCTCGACCTCGACGGGCTGAAGGTCACCTCGGTCGGCGTCGACGGTGAAGCGGCGGAGTACACCCGCGGGCGGGGGAAGGTGAAGGTCGTCCCGGCGACGCGGATCGCGAAGGGTGAGGCGTTCACGGTCGAGCTCCGGTATCAGGGGGTGCCGCGCAAGGTCATCGACCCCGACGGTTCGCCCGAGGGCTGGTACCGGACCAAGGACGGTGCCGTCGGGGTCGGGGAGCCGGTGGGCACCGCCGCCTGGCTGGCGTGTAACAACGCCCCCCGTGACAAGGCAAGCCTCGACATCCAGATCTCGGTACCGGCCGGGGTGAAGGCGGTCTCGAACGGCAGGCTCGTCTCCCGCGAGAAGGTGGGCGGGCGGGTGCGCTGGTCGTGGTCGGAACCGCAGCCGATGGCAACCTACCTCGCGCTCGTCGACATCGGCAGGGGCAGGCTCGTCCAGGGTCGGGTCGGCAAGCTGCCCACCTGGACGCTGATCGACCCGAAGCTGGCGAAGGCCTCGCGGGCCGCGATCGCCTCCCTGCCCGCGATCATCCGCTGGGAGTCACATATATATGGCCCGTACCCGTTCTCCGCGGCGGGCTCGGTGGTCGATGTCGCCGACCTCGAATACGCGCTGGAGACGCAGTCGCGGCCGATCTACGCGTTCGCGCCCGACCGCACCACGGTGGTCCACGAGACCGCCCACCAGTGGTTCGGCGACTCGGTCAGCCTCGAGCGCTGGCCCAACATCTGGCTCAACGAGGGCCTCGCGACGTGGACCCAGTGGTACTTCGCCGAGCAGCACGGCGGCCGCAGCGCCCAGCAGGTCTTCGCCGAGCTCTACCGACGGCCCGCCTCGGCCACCGGTTTCTGGAACCCGCCGCCGGGCCACCCCGGCCAGGCGAAGAACCTCTTTGCGGTCTCCACCTACGTGCGCGGCGCGATGACGCTGCAGGCGCTGCGCGACAAGATCGGCACGCACGAGCTGCTCCGAATCCTGCGCAGCTGGGCTACCGAACACCGTTACGCGAACGGTGACATCGAAGAGTTCATGGCGCTCGCCGAACGCGTCTCCGGCGAGCGCCTGCGCGGCTTCTTCCAGCGCTGGCTGTTCGAGCGCGGCAAGCCTTAGCTCAGTACCACTTCCCGCGGGCGAAGCCGCCGAAGGCGATCAACCCGATCAACAGGACGATCAGGCCCACCCAGAAGCTCCAGACGATCATCAGGACGATCCCGATGATGACCAGGATGCCGCCGAGCGAGATCCCCCCGATCCCGCCTCGAGTGTGGTCTCTTGCTGCCATGCCGTACCTCCGTTGCAGTTGACCCAGACCCGCTCCAATTACCCCCGGATCGGGTTCGTCAACCAGTCGCTGCACGGGCGCTGCCCGTGCAGCTAGCTGCGCTTCTCGAGGTCCTGCCCCGCCCGCTTCTCTTCGCGGCGGTGGCGTCGCCAGACCGGCCCGATGTAGCCGATCAGCATCCCGATCAGGGTGAACGCCGCGAGCACGATGATCAGCGGCGCGTCGAAGCTTGCGAACAGGACTTCGACGGAGACCGACTGCGAGTTCTGCAGGCAGACGACGATGACGAGCGCGATCAGGACCCCGACGATCCAGGCGCGCCAGTTCGTCGGTTTTTTCTCGTGCGGTCCCACGGCCAGATCCTAGATGCCCCGGAGGCCTGAACCTTTCCGCGGCCGGGTTCGTAGTCCGGCCCGACGCGGTTCACCAAACGGCCGCGACCCACTCGTCCGACAGAGGAGAACGAAAATGCTGAAGCGCACCGCAGTGGCTACCGCAGCCGCCTTGGTCCTGGCGATCGGCGGCTCCGGCGCCGCCCTGGCCGCGAACGGCGCCGACGATCCGCCCGGCCACCACCACGAGCACCAGGGCAACGGCCACCACGGCAAGCATCATCACCACGGTCGCCACCACCATCAGGGCGGCGGCGACCACGGGCGCGGCGGCTACTGAGGCGCCCAGCGGTCGGGGTCGCGAACCCCGTCGCCGCCCTCGGGCTTGCGACCGCCGACCGCGATCACCTCGAGCCCCTCAGGCCCGGCCTCGAACGCCCGCACCACCTGCGGCGCGACCCGCACCACATCAAACCTCTGCAGCTCGACCACCTCGTCGTCCAGCCGGATCCGCCCGGACCCACCGACGACCACGTACGCCTCCTCCTGCTCCTCATGGTGGTGCCCGTCGGTAGCCACCCGGTTCGGCGCATACCTGAACAAGCTGACCCCAAGTTCCTCCGAGTCAAGATATTTCCTCGAGAACCGCGCCTCGATCTCGTCCCCCTCAAAGAGGTCCTCGATCTCCAACAAGTTTTTGACCGCGTAGTCGCTCATGGGGCGAGTCTAGGGGGTGGTTGGGCTGGGGCCGTGATCGGGATTCGAGCGCCGATCTCCGGGAAAGTTCAGACCCCAAGTTTGTAGGGCACTATCGCGATGAGCAGCCACTTGGCGTCTTCCTTCACAAGGCCGAGGGCGTAGTTGCTCCCGTCAGTGCCGTGATACAGCGCGTACGCTTTAGGTCCCTTTACACGCAAAGCCGCGATAGAGCCCGAGATGTTGTTCTTTCTGAAGACCTTCGATTTCGAGAGCGGTTCCGCGAATTTATGCAGGGTCTCTGGGCAGGTGTGATGCTTCTTGCCACCGAATTTGGCGTTGACCAATTCCTTGACCATCGCCCGGTCGAGGGTTTCGCATTGGGTTTCGAAGTCACCCCGCGCACGCGCGTCGTAGCTCTTCAGGATCACGATGTTCGCTTCTTCTCGTTCCTCGAGCGAGGCTTCTTTGCCAAAGCGCGCAATCGAGTTGGCGGTCGAGATCTTCTTATTCGGTTCGACAAATTCCTTGCTCGACTGCAAGGCGGAGACTTCTCGGCCGCTCTTGTTCGGCCCGGTGCCCAAGGAGGAAGACGATCCTCCGCCCCCGCAAGCCGATACGAGCGCGCATGCGGTGCATGCGAGCAGCAATCCCCAGCCCCATCCCATCAGCCGTCTATACATGGCGTGACTATACAATAGATTCTGAACGAACAGGCGGGCTATCACCAACCCCGCTCGCGAGAGGGGGGACGCCGGGACGTTCATACGTTGACTTTTCAGAACGATCGACTAACCTTGATCATAGGGATGCCATCAGGCAATGACAACCAGGGGAAAGTCACGCTGGTGACCCTCGGACCAACGGGGACCTGCCATGAGCGAGCGGCGGTCGAGTACATGGCGTTTCAAGGCGTCGAGGACTTCGAGATCGACTTCATCGGCGACTTCTTCGATGGCCTGGAGCTGATCCGCGGTCGAGACAACGCGTTCTTGGTCCAGTGCAGCGCGCACCCGAAGGTGCACGAAGTCACCGAGCGGTACTGGGCCGAAGTATTCGTAGTCGACACGTTCATCTATCCCACGAAGGCTCTGGCGGTCCTCCGCCGGCGCGAGGCCGAGCGACCCAGGACGCTCGGCCTCGTCCCCGCCACTGCCGGCTACATCAACCGCGACGAGTGGGAGGAGATCATCGATGTTCAGTCGAAGCCGATCGTCGCTACCGAGTTGTTGGAAGGGCGTTACGACGCCGGCCTGACCCACCTCGAGCATCTCGCGGCTCATCCCGACGAGCTCAGGCTCGTCGACGAGATTGGCGAAGTCGACACGACGTGGGTCGTCTATGGGACGCGTAAGCGCTTCAGCGGCGACGTGATCGGGATCCAATCGCTGGAGTTGTTCCGCCGAGGTGATTGCGAACTGTCGACCGAGGCCGTGTAGTGCCATAGTAGGGAGGGAACGCTTCTGTCAGCCGGGGTACGCACGCTGTCGGCATTGGCGCGGCCACTGAATGTGTCGATCTTGGGAGCGTTGACAAACGCTCCCCGTTCAGGCGCCGAGTTGCTCGCGGCGATAGGGGATCCGCCTCGAACGACGGCGCACCAGCGGTTTCGCGAGCTGATCGACCTCGGAACCCTTCGACGGAGACGCCGGAGTGAGTTCCCCCGCCGATCGACCTACGAACTCACGCCGACTGGCGAACTTATGCTGGAGCTGTCCTCGACGGTCGGTAGTTGGCTTGCTGCCGCTCCGAGCGGCCGCATCGCGCTCGGAAGTGCGACTGCGCAACGAGCCATCAACACCCTGCTGGCAGGGTGGACCTCGTCGATCGTTGCGACTCTGGCCGAAAACCCCATATCCCTCACCGAACTCGACCGATCTGTCGACTCGATCCCATATCCATCGCTTGAGCGCCGCCTTTTCGCCCTTCGCCAGACGGGCTTGATCGACGTCGCAAGCGCAAACGCCAAGGGCATCCCCTATGAGGCCACGGAGTGGCTAAGGCGGGCGGTGGTTCCGATACTTGCCGCCGCCACCTTCGAGCGTCACTTGCGAGATACGCAATCGCTGACGGCTTGCGAGATGCGTGCCGCGCTTCTTCTCGCGGCGCCTCTTGTCAGGCTAGGGCCTAGTGACGCGCTGAGGATTGCCTTGGTGGTGCATCCGCGGCCATCGCAGGATGAGACACCAGGATCGCAACGGGCTCCAATCGGCGCGACGATCGAGATTCGAGAAGGCCGGGCGACCACGGTTTCGCCGACGGTGTCTGACGATGCTCCGAATTGGGCTATGGGGACGGCCGCCCGCTGGTCGGAGGCCGTCCTCACCGGGAGCTGTCTAGGCCTCCGTGTCGGGGGCGAAAGACCCGAACAGACCAGTGAGCTCGTCGAGGCGATGGCTCAGGCATTTCGTCGACCCCGACAACCCCTGGCTGGTGCCCAGAAGCCGCACGCGAAACGTTGAACATCGCGTTTTGCAGGTCCTTTGGCCGAATACGGGCGCGTCGCCGGGCCCTACGCTCACGACCTCTTGACTGCTCAGGAATGGGTCGATAAAGATTGCAAGGTCAGAAGCCGGAGTCGCACATCGCCAAATGAAGCGCGACCCCGGCTGCAATCTGTCCGGGCTGGGACAAAGGGAGTCTCCTCCCCGGACGATCTGTACTCACAGGAGGATACGGAAATGATCAAGAAGTTGAGCCTGCTCGCGATGGTCGTGGGCGCGGTCGCAGCCTTCGCGGCGCCCGGTGTCGCGAATGCCGCGAAACTCACAATGCCGGCCAACACGCTGGTCCCCAAAGGAACCACAATCACAGGGACAAGCACCAACACCGTGACGGAAACCACGCTGGGCAAAATCACCTGTAAAGAAGTGATGGTTTCCGGCAACGTCGAAAAGAACACTGGCACCGAAGTCGAAGTCAAAACCGATGCGACTGCCGGTGCCAACACTGCAACGGGATGCGAAATCGTCGGCCTCGGGGCGGTGACCATCGATCCGACGCTCACCAACATCACCGCCTCAGGCGCCGGGCCGGGGACCGCTGCCTTCACCTTTAACGTAACAGGTATTTGTGAAGCCAAATCCACCACGTCCGAAGTCACGTGGTTCGGCACCAACAAACTCCATATTACGGCCGGAGTGGCGGAATGCGGAACCGGCGGTCTCACGGGAGACTTCACCCTGGAGACAAAAGAAGGCGGCGGCGAAGTCATCGCTGAGACCTGATCTACCTCCTTCATTTGGGAGTAGGACCACAAAGGCCGCGCTCGCTGAGAGCGCGGCCTTTCTGTCTCTCTTTTCCTTGACAAGATAATGTCGTTCCTATAGCCTCCTTCCGTCAGACCAGGGAGAACCATGATCGTCCGGTGGGACGGCCGATCATGTTAGGCAGGGGAGAGTGACCGAGTGGGGCCAGGCGCGGCAGTTCGTCATCAGCGTGCTCGACGTGCGGACATGCTGTAGCACGCCGATTGTCCGGAGCTGCGGGGGCTGCTGAGGCCGCCGCCGGAGCTATAGGCAACGACCTTCAGCGACGACGTGGTCACCTTCAAGACCAAGGCGCAAAGTCTCACTAGCAGCGGAAAAGCCACAAGAACACGAACTACATGCATCTATCAGGCAAAACAGGGGGCGACGAGTGAGCTGCTGGCTGTCAGCTGGCGCGTTGCCGGCGAGGAGAAGCGTGAGATATCGAGCGCAATGGTCCGAGAAGTCTTTCGGCGAGGAAGGGGTCGTCGGAGGCCATGGCGGCCTCAAGTCTCATAAAGGAGATCCGCCCGCACGCCGCGGTGGGCACATCGCGCTGATCTCAGCATTTACCGTCCTACTTGCGCTGGCCGTCGTTCCGTCTGCCGGCGCCGCGCAGCTGGTCGAATTCGGGACCTTCGGGGGTCAGGCCGGTGGGGCTGGTGGTGAAATTCGCGACGGCTCCGGAGTCGCAGTCAATGAGACGGGGGCGGGAGGTGTCGCGCCGGGCTCTGTCTACGTGGCTGACTCGGCCAACGCTCGCGTCCAGGAGTTCACTGGCGGCGGCGCGTTTGTCCGTACCTGGGGCAAGGACGTCGACGCTGATGAACCAGGAACCGGCTTCGAGATCTGTACCGCCGAATCCGGCCACACCTGCCAGGCGGGCACCGGTTCGGCCGAAGCAGGTGCCCTCTCCTATCCGCGTGGTATCGCAATCGATCAAGACACCGGCAATGTCTATGTGGCGGATGGCTCCGAAGGGGCGCATCGCATCAGCGTCTTCAGTGCGACGGGCACCTTCGAGGGCGCCTTCGGTTGGGAAGTGGACGCTGGCGCACCCGCCGAAGAACTCCAGTTCTGCACCGCCGTGACCGGCTGCCAGGAAGGGAAGCTAACTGATGCGGCAGGAGGCTTCGGGCAGATCTACAACGGGGCGTTGGCGATCGATCCCTCCAACGGGAACCTCGTACTTGGTGACTTCACCAACGGGCGTATTGACGAATACAGCTTCCAGACGAATCCCGCCGAGGAAGTGATCGGGGTTTCCTTTGTCCGCGCTTTTGGATGGAACGTCGACGCCACCGCGCCCGCCGAAGATCTGCAGGAGTGCACTGCTCTGACCGGTTGCAAGGCTGGCACTACTGGGTCCGGAGAAGGTCAGCTCGGGGAATTCCAGACCGGCCTCACCGTTGATGCCATGGGGGACATCTACGTGGTCTCCAATGCCGGTCGATGCACGTCTACGACGCCCTGCCAGCTGATGAAATTCAATCCCGACGGAACCTTCGGCGAACTCTTTGGTCCCGGATCAGGGGGTGACGCCAAGTGCCAGACGAACTGGAGCGACGGTGGGCTCCCCAGTGGACAGGCCGCGACCGCAGTCGCCGTCGACCCGACGACCCAACATCTCTTTGTGACGCGCAAGAGGACGACGGCGACGTATGAAATCTGCGAGTTCAACCAGGACGGGGAACTACTTCAGAGTTCGCCTGCCGAACCGGTCCCCACTGGTGCCACGGAATTGGAACGGGCGACCCTGACCTTGGCCGTGGCGCCCGGCGAACATGTGTACACGTTGGGCGCCGACCCGAGTAGAGCGTCGTGGCCGGTCCGATTCTTCGGCATCGTGCCCGCTGCGCCCGCCGTGGTGCTCCCGTCGACCGATGTCACCCAGACCAGCGCCATCTTGCATGGGGAAGTGACGATCCCGAAACCCGGCGGGACCGGGTTCAATATCCAATATCGCTTCGAATACGCGCCCAACAACGTAACCACTTGGTTGCATGCGCCGGCGAAGAGAAATGCGTCAGTGGGATCGACCGTGCCCGGCGCCTACCCGGTCGCCGCACCGATCTCGAATCTCCTGCCCAATACGACCTACCGCGTGCGATTGGTCACCGTCGCATCTTCCACGACGATCAGCGACGAAGGGGAATTCAGAACCCCGGTCGCGGCTCCGACGATCAGCAATGTCTACTCGAACAACGCGGATCAGACTTCGGCAGCGCTGGGGGGACGAATCAATCCGAACGGCCTCCCCACGAGCTACCGATTCGAATGGGGCCCGACCGCCGCCTATGGCCATGTTGTGCCAGCCGAATTCGATCCGCCGATCGGCGCCGGACAGGAACCCATCCCGGTCACCGCACGGATCGCCGGTCTCGCCGCGGGCACCAGCTATCACTTCCGCATCGTGGCCGCGAGCACGGCGGGTGTGTCCGCCAGTCCCGATCATGAAGTCGAAACCCTCAACTCGTGCGGGCTGCCTGCTGGCCGCTGCTTCGAGTTGGTGTCTCCTCCGGCCGTCGGCGTCGTCGGCAGTCCAGGAAGTGTCACCACCGGAACCAGTGACATGCACTTCCAGGCAGCGGCTACGGGTCCGGGCGGGCTCGCGTACACCGTAGCGAACGGTCTGCCAGGTGCGACCTCCGGGGCCGAGGTACTCTACCTGGGCGTTCGAGGGTCCGACGGCTGGAGTTCCGGGCAGTTGAGTCCGCCGATTGCGGAACGTAATCAAACGACGGAAGGCAACAGCACCGCCAGCGTTACGCTGGGCCTCTCCGAAAATCTGTCGTGTGGAGTGGTCGCGACCCCACAAGTCCTCACTAGCGACCCCGGTACCCGCCCGGTCATTGAAGACGGCGGATCCAACCTCTATCTCCACCGGAGTGACGGGTCGTACGCCGCGATTACGAGCCTGCCGCCGACGAACCCTGGGTCGGTGCCGGGCCGACTCACCGCCGAATACGTAGTTGTCGGGATATCGGATGGGTGCCGCAAGGTTGTATTTGCCAGCCCTTACCACTATCCGGGTATCGCCGGATCCGGTGCACAGCGACTCTATGAATGGGACGAAGGTGTCCTCCGTAGCACTGGCATTGCGGTTGGTGGAGAACCCGTCGAAGCAACCGCGGGCGGTCTGGGCACGGTCTCCAAAGATGGCTCGCGAGTCTATTTCTCGTCAGGAGGAGCGATTTTCGTTCGCGAATCCGGGATACGGACCCGCGAGGTGTCGGTATCGGAAACGTCGATCCCCGACACCGACGCCAGCTTTCAGGCAGCCACGCCCGACGGTGGGAGCGTCTTTTTCACGGCAACGGCAGGGCTAACCGACGAATCTAACGGCACTGGCACGGACCTCTATCAGTACAGCCTCAAGACCGAAAAGTTGACTGACCGCTCCGCTTTTGGTGGACCGGGTAGCGCCGAAGTTGCCGGGCTCGTGGGCGCCTCCGCGGATGGTTCGGTTGTGTATTTTGCGGCCAGCGGCGAACTTGTTCCCGGCCAAGGTCCGAGCCTAGCCGAAAATCAGCAGGACGGAACCTACTCGATCTACTCGGCGTCAGGCACCGACATCGCCTATATCGGGACGATACGCGCGGCAGACCTCCCGCGCGTATCGGTGGCCAGTCAGAGAACGTCTACGTCTTGGGTCAGTACCGATGGCCGCCTTCTGTTGTTCGAATCGTCAGCGGACGTGACCGGCTACGCCAGCGGTGGAGCCCCGGAGGCATATCTGTTTCAGGCGAACGCCAGCGGGTCCGGAACTACCGTCTGTGTCTCTTGCCGCCAGGATGGCCAGCCGTCGGTCGGCACTAGCAGGGACCTGCCTCTTGAAACGACCGGCGTCAACTCGATCGACGGTCTCTATCGTCCTCGGTCGCTCGTCGACGCCAATGGTGAAGCACGAGTGTTCTTCTATTCGCCCGACAAGCTCACGTCGGGCGCCGCGGCAGGGGCGCGCAATCTTTACGAATGGGCTCATGCGCAGGTTTCGCGCCTGGCGACCGAACCGGCGAGCTTTGCGAACCCTCCATTCCTCGTCTTTGCGGGTGCGAGCATCAGCGGCGCGGATGTCTATCTCGCCACGCCTGAGGCGCTGACCTGGGAAGACCACGACCAGCGGTCGTCCGTGTATGACGCCCGGATCGGAGGCGGATTCCAGCAACCCCCTGGTCCGCCTGCGGCATGCAGCCCCGACACCGAAGGCTCCTGCCAGGGGTCCTCGGGCGGATCTCCTGATTCCCCGGCTGTGGGGAGCAGTTCTTTCTCGGGTCCTGGCAACGTCAAGGCTCCTCAGAAGAAGCCGCACAAGAAGAAGCAGAAAAAGAAGCCCCACAAGAGCCAGAAGAAGAAGAAGCAGCAGCAGGGGCACAGACACGGTCGCCAGGCCGGTGGCAAGCGGAGGGCTTCGAAATGAGAATGGCGAGAACCACTGCAACCGTCCTGGTGACGACCCTACTCGTCCTGGCGGCCTTCGCGACGGCCGCGATAGCCGCCGCGCCGTCGGCGGCCTGGAAGGTGCTCGCCGCCACTGGGCCGACCAACCTGCCACCTCGGCAGTCGGAGACTCAGCGTGTAACCGTGGAAGCTGAAGGGGGGCAATTCACCCTCGCGTTCACGATCGAAGGAGAAGGTACCTTGGGCTTTGGTTCCGGTGCGGCCTTTACCACTACCGGCAGCAGTGGAGTCAGCGTCCTGTCCCCGCGCGGCGTGTTCCAGCCTGGGATGGTCGTATCGTCGGCGAACTTCCCCGTCGGCACGACCATCACGGCGGTCAGCGGCTCTCAGTTGACGCTGTCCAACGCGGCGACCGCGCCCGGTCTGACCCTCCTCAGAGCCGCTTCCAAAGAAGTCACCAACGTCTCGACCTCCACGGGTCAGTTCCATCCAGGAGACCCGATCTCCGGCGCTGGGATACCTACGGGTACGACCATCGTGTCGGTCGTCGGCAGCACCGTCACGCTCTCTGCATTTCCGACGGAAAGCGGGTCGGTAGCGCTGAAGAGTACGGAGACGACCACTCCCATCAGCGCTGGTGCTTCTGCGCCTGACGTTCAGAATGCGCTCGAAGCGCTGCCCGAGCTCTCTGCCGTTGGGGCGATCGCAGTGGAAGGCGGCCCAGGAGGCGATGTCGAGCACCCCTGGTTCGTCCATTTCGGAGGCCCCTTTTTGCTGCAGGATGTCCCTCAGCTGGCGGTGGACGGTACTGCGTTGGTTGGTGAACATGCCAACACCTATGTCAGGACCGTGGTGCCTGGTGGGGACGGGACCGGCAAAATCGCCGTGTACCCAACCAATATCGGCGGACTTGCGACGTCCGGTACGGTTACTGTTGAAGTCGGACCGTTGCCGCCCGGAGTCGTCATCTCTGGGCCGGGGCAGGGCAGCGGATGGAACTGCCTTGGCGGGGCAGGAGAAAGTATGGCGATTTGTACTTCAACGGTTTCTCTCGGGGCCGTGGGAACGACCTTTCAGGCCCAGCAAGGGACTGTGGTGGAATTGCCAATCGAAATCGAATCCGCGGCTCCATTTAGGGCGAGCGCCCCGGTCACCGTCTCGGGAGGTGGGGGCGGGTCGGCCGCCGTCCAGATGCCGATCGTCGTGTCTCCCGAAGAAGCTGAGGCGGGAATTCAGGCATTTTGGGCGGGCGCCTTCGAAGCCAACGGCGAACCATCAACCCAGGCCGGCGCTCATCCCGCGAGTGCCGTGACCAACTTTGCCGTGAACACGGTGCGAGCCCCGAGCGGCGAGATCATCCCGGCAGGAGATATCAAGGACGTCGTCGTTGATCTGCCGCCCGGGTTCTTGGGCAACCCTTTGGTGACCCCGCGGTGCCCTCAAGACAACCTCGTGGCCCCTACGGACGTGAAAGAAAGCGCAATCTGTGGGGATCAGCAGGCCGTGGGTAGTTTCGGGCCCGTGATCGAACGGTTCGGCCATCCACCAAACGGCCTGGTTCGCCTCTTCAACGATCATCCGGCAATAGGCACCGCTGCGGAGTTCAGCGGGAGCGTGTTGTTTCCTGTTCAGAGCTTGGTCGGCTCGATACGCAGCACGGATGATTTCGGTGTGCGTATCCTCGCTCCCCAGGCTCCGACCTATTACAAGATTTTTGGTGCGTTCGCGGCGCTCCAAGGCATGCCTTCCGGTGCTGAAGGCAAGGCGTTCTTGACTAATCCGACCGATTGCTCAGTCCAGCGTGAAGAAGCCGGGCGAGGCCAAGGCCCCGCAACGAGGATCGAGGCGAGGACCTACCAATCGGCCACGCTTTCGTCAATGAAGGACCCCCTCCCGGTGATCACCGGTTGTGACGCCCTTACCGAAGCTTGGCTTGGTCAAGGGCCCCAGCCGCAGAACGAAGAGCCGTCGTTCAGCTTCCAGCCGACCACCGACCAGGCCTCGAGCCCGACCGGAGCCACTGCCACCCTCCACATTCCCCAGGCGGCGCTCACCGATCCAGGCAAGCTGGCTGCATCTCATCTCAAGAAGACTGTTGTCACCCTGCCGAAGGGGCTCTCGGTCAACCCGTCCTCCGCAGCAGGCCTCGAGGCCTGCAGTGAGGCGCAGGTTGGTTATGTCGGAAATGCGTTCCTTTCGCCGAACCCGACGCGGTTCGATGAAAAGCCGGTTACCTGTCCTGATGGATCGAAACTCGGCACCTTCCAGGTGAAGACGCCGCTGCTGGAAGAAGAACTCGAAGGCACGATTTATCTTGCGGCCCAGGAAGAAAACCCGTTCAACAGTCTGATCGCGCTCTATCTCGTGGTCGAAAGCGAACGCTTCGGGATCACGCTCAAGCTGCCCGGGGAGGTCCGGCCGGACCTGGCTACGGGTCAGCTCACTGCGACCTTCGACAACAATCCTCAGCTGCCCTTCGAAGACCTGACGCTCCACTTTCGAGGTGGAGGACCGCGCTCGACCTTGGCGACGCCGGAAACCTGCGGGCACTTCGAAACGACTGGCTCGCTCGAACCCTGGTCCGCCGAACACGGCGAGGCGCTGCCGATCCAGGAAGCAGGCTTCTCGACGAGCGGTGCCTGTGCTTCTTCGGAAGAGTCGCGGCCCTTCGGCCCAACGTTCGAAGCCGGCACTATTGGTACCCAGGCCGGTGCCTACAGCCCTCTCGTCATCAAGGTAGATCGCAAGGATGGTGAACAGGAACTAAGGCGACTGAACTTCACCCTGCCGAAGGGCCTTACCGGCAAGCTCGCCAGCATTCCCTATTGCCCTGAGGGGGCGATCAAGGAAGCCGAAGGGAAGAGTGGCAAAGCCGAGCAGGCTTCGCCGAGTTGCTCTGCCGCCAGCCAGATCGGCACCGTGGACACGGCTGCTGGGGTCGGATCCGCCCCGATCCACGTGGCCGGCAAGGTGTATCTGGCAGGCCCGTATCAAGGAGCGCCGCTCAGCTCGGTCGTCGTGACGCCTGCTGTCGCTGGCCCGTTTGACCTCGGTGATGTGGTGATCAGGGCGCCGCTCTTTGTGGATCCTGAAACGGCACAGATCACTGCCCAGTCGGATCCGATCCCGACCATCCTGAAGGGGATCCCCCTGAAGGTCAGGTCGGTGGTGGTCAACCTCGACCGCTCGGGATTCACCCTGAATCCGACCAGCTGTAATCCGATGAGCGTTTCCGCAGCTATCGAAGGATCAAACGGCGCAACCGCGAAGCCAACGAACCGCTTCCAGGTTGGTGGCTGCACGAGCCTGAAGTTCAAGCCACAGCTCGAGCTCAGTCTCAAAGGCTCGACCAAGCACACCGGGCATCCTGCGCTGAAAGCAGTGCTCACCTACCCCAAGCAAGGTGCCTACGCGAACATCGCCCGCGCTCAAGTCAACCTGCCCCACTCCGAGTTCATCGACCAGGGCAACCTTGACAAGACCTGCACCAAACCGGTCCTGCTCGAAGGGAAGTGCCCGAAGAGGTCGATCTACGGCAAGGCGAAGGCGTGGACGCCGTTGCTCGACGCGCCGCTCGAAGGCCCCGTCTACCTTGTTGGTGGTTACGGCTACAAGCTGCCTGCCTTGGTTGCTGAACTGAACGGCCAGATCCGTGTGGTGCTGAAAGGCAAAGTCGACTCAGGCCCCAACAAGGGGATTCGCAACACTTTCGAAGCCGTACCGGACGCCCCAGTCAGCCGCTTCGTGCTCGAAATGAAGGGCGGTAAGAAGTATGGCCTGCTGGAAAACTCTGAAAATCTCTGCAGTAAGTCGCAGCGGGCTATCGCGCGGTTCACGGCGCAGGATGGGAAGGTCCTGCAAGTGAAGCCGTTGATCGCCAATCAATGCGGGAAGAAGAAGGGTAAGACCAAAAAGAAGTAGGTCACGATCCGTCGGGGTAGGAGGCGCGGCTTGGTCAGGTACAAGCAGGATCAAGCCGCGCGACGGATCAACCCGTAGGCGCTTTCTGAGGTGCCCTCGATTGGCGCGATGGCTGGGGCCGAGCGGCCCTACGGCCATTCCATCGTCTAAGGCCCAGTACCAACTTTTCGGTTTGCAGCTCCTGATTGCTTGACATCCCCTGTCTAGATGTTAGCTTTTCTCGTACCGGGTGCCGTCTGTCTGAGTTTTCATGACGCTTCACTCGGGACAGGGAAGTGCGACCGCGGGAGGCGGGAGCAGAAGCTTGGCTCAGTCGATCAAGGCCGCAGTAGTGCGGATTCCTGACCGCGCGTAGACATCTTTGCGGCGAAATTCCGCAACGTCGCGGCGCGGCAATCGCGTTCAAGAGCAGGTTGACAAAGGAGAGTCAGAAGATGCGTAGGAAAGTGAAATCGGCGCGTGCAGTCTGCGCCGCAACGGCGTTGGTCGCCTTGGGAGCCCTTTTCGCAGCCCCGGCCGCCCTCGCGCACAGCGGCGAATATGCAGAGTTCGACAACTGTCCGTCCACGAATCCAAGCGTGATCACGTGCCTCCATGCAACGAGCAGCGGCGGCGAATTCGTTCTGGGCAACAAAAAAGTCCCACTTGTGAATCCGGTCACCTTGCAGGGTGGTGTCACGGCAGTCGACCCGGCGACCGGCTTCGCGAAATTGGTGGCGCCGACCAGCGGGGAAGCACTCACGAAAGCTGCTCAGCCGGTCCCGGGGGGTCTGTCAGGTCTCGTGAACTGCAAAGAAATCAGCTTGGGTTGGTTGCGAGCATCGTGCGAAGTGATCTTCGAAAACGGACTCACCGGTGTGAACTCGACCGTCGAACTCGCGAAGCCGGCGAGCGAAGTCAAAGTCAACCTACTCAACATCCTCTTCCAAAGGGAAGTTGGCATCCAGTTGCCGGTCAAAGTTCACCTTGAAAACCCACTGCTCGGCAGCTCCTGCTACATCGGTTCGAGCAGCTCGCCGATCAACCTGTCCCTGACGACGGGCAAAACCGCCCCGCCCCTGCCCAACGAATCGATCAGCGGTTCCAAAGGGACCGTCGAAATCAAAGGTGAAGGGGAAGGAATCCTCCGTTTGAACGGCAACAAACTGGTTGACAACGCTTGGTCCGCGCCCGGCGCGACCGGTTGCGGTGGATTCTTGGTCGAATACATTCTCAACCCGATCATCAATGCCTCGGTCGGTGTCCCCTCGGCTGCGGGCCACAACACGGCCATCCTTACTGGCGTCGCTGACGAGTCGCCTGCCAGTACGGTCAACGCCCACTGATTCCTGAAATCAAGGGTCCCGAGATCCTTTAGGGGTGATCGGGCGGAAGCGGCCTCGGCGTGCAAGGGTGTCGGGGCCGCTTCCGTTGTGCGGCACCCCACTCAAGCGATCCGCTACGGTTGAGTGGTCGGGCAGGCGCCAACGCCGCCCGAGAGAACCCGTTTCCTCCACGTGCAACAGGCACTTCGGGGCTGCTGGATCTCCCCGAAGAAGTCAATTCAAGGAGCACTGACATAGCTACGTTTGCCGAGCTCGGCACTTCCGGGCCGGTTGTCGAGGCGCTGCGCGCGCGGTCGATTACCGAGCCTTTTGCTGTACAGGAGATGGTTATTGGTGATGCATTGGCGGGCCATGATCTGTTGGTCCAGTCCCCCACCGGATCGGGCAAGACGCTGGCGTTTGGCGTGCCGCTGGTCGACTTGCTGGAGCCTGGTGCATGGGGGCCGCAGGCGTTGATCTTGGCGCCGACGCGGGAGTTGGCTTCGCAGATCGTGGATGAGCTGGAAGTGGTCGCGCGGGCGCGGCGGCTACGGGTGGCCGCTGTGTATGGGGGTGTCGGGTTCGGGCCCCAGATCGCGGCGGCGAAGAAGGCCGACATCCTGGTGGCGACGCCTGGTCGGCTGGAGGATCTGATCGCGCGGGGGGCGGTGGAGCTCGACGGGATCGACGTGCTGGTGCTGGACGAGGCGGACCGGATGCTGGATATGGGCTTCCGGCCGGCCGTGGACCGGATCGTGGCGCTGACGCCGCGGGACCGGCAGACGCTGTTCTTCTCGGCGACGCTTGCGGGCCCGGCCGGCGAGGCGGCCTGCGACTACACCTTCGAGGCCCGGTCGCACACTCATGCGCCGGCGGAGGAGGCGGCCGCCGACATCGAGCACCGGTTCCTGAGGGTCGAGTCGCAGAGCGCCAAGCTCGAGCAGCTGGTCGAGGTGCTGGGGGCGGAGGAGCCCGGGCGCACCCTGGTCTTCGTGCGCACCAAGCGGGGCGCAGACCGGCTGGTCAAGCGACTGCGCAAAGTTGAGGTCGAGGCGGTCGCGATGCACGGCGACAAGACCCAGCGGCAGCGTGAAAATGCCCTTGCCCGCTTCGAGCGGGGCGAGGTGATGACGTTGGTCGCCACCGACGTCGCGGCGCGCGGTATCGACGTCCCCGACGTGGTGCGGGTCATCAACTACGACGCGCCGGAGGACCGCGCCGCCTACGTGCACCGGATTGGCAGGACCGGCCGTGCGGGTCGGACCGGCACCGGGATCACCTTCGTCCTCGCCGACGAGGTGAAGGAGATGCGGAAGATCGCGAAGGAACTCGGCCTCGAGTTCGGCGCCGGTCGGAATGAGGGCGGCGCGGCGAGGCCGGGTCGCGACGCATCGATCGAGAAGCAGGGCGGTTCGCGTGGCGCCGGGAAGCAGGGCCGCGATGGCAACCGCAAGGGCGACGGCGGGCGCGGTGACGGCCGGCGCGGGCGCGAGGGTCATCGTGGAGGGAAAGCCGGGCCTCGCACGGCAGCCGACGGCGAGAACCGCAGCTCCGACGGGCCGCGTCGCAAACGTCGCCGGCGGCGCAAGCGCAAGCCGGCAGCGACCGGCGCCACCGCCTAGGTCTCGGCCGAGGCGCGTTCGCGGAGATCCGCGGACAGCGCGGAGAACCGCGAGTGCGCTGGGTGGCGAACGCCCTCGAAATCGAGAAACGCTCGGCGGGCGGGGAACGCTAGGCGGGCGTCAGCCCGTAGTGCCGCGCGGTGTCGGTGAAGAGCGTCTTCAGGATCGCGCGGTTGACGGGCATGCCGGGGCGGCCGATCGCGGTCGGTTCGACCGCGATCGTCCAGGTGAAGCGGCAGGCGTCCGCGCCGCGGGGTTCGACCAGGTAGTCCTCGGCGAGGGACTTGAAGAGGGGAGCGCTCGACTCGACCGCGTAGAACGAGTGGCGCCGGCCCTCCTCCCAGCGGAAATAGTGCTCGCGCAACATGCTGGCGCCCTGGAGCGCCTTCACCTCCCGCGTGGTGCCGACACCGAACGGGCGCGGCGAGGTCCAGCGAACGTCCTGGAGGATCCGGCACCAGTGGAGGGCGTCATCGGCGCAGAGTTCATCCCACACCACTGACGCCGGGCGAGCGATCTCGAAGCCCGCGCGGAGGCGGGTCGGCGCCGCCTCGAAAAAGCGCTCGTCCACCGGGGTGCAGGAGAACCAGGGCACGATCGGACCGAGCCTACCTGCATTTGGCCAGGATCGATACAACGGCGGTATGCTCCCGAAAATGCCGCGGGGGCGACAGGGGGCAAAGCCACCCTCTCCGTGGACGAACGAGGCCGTCCCTCGGGAGGGTGAACGGCCGCAAAGGAGAGTAGGAGCATGCGCAAACACGTGCTGATAGTCCTCGCGCTGGGGGCGCTCGTCGCCGTTTCGGCGGTCGGGATCGCCACCGCCGCGGGCGGCGAAGGGCCGGTGACGGTCAAGGTCGGCAACCTCGAACTGACGGCGGACGGCGGGTTCACCCCGAAAGCGCTGTCGAAGACGAAGCAGACGCCGATCGAACTCAACGCGGCCGGCTCGGTCAAAGAGGCCGACGGCAGCCATCCGCCCGCGGCCCGCGAAATCATCATCGAAGGCGACAAAAATGCCGAAGTCCACGTCAAGGGCATCCCGACCTGCAAGTCGGGCCAGCTCCAGGCGACCGACACGCAGGCGGCTCTCGCGGCCTGCAGATCGGCACTGATCGGTGAAGGCCAGACGACCGCCCAGGTGGCGTTCGCCGAACAGAAGCCGATCAACGTCCCCTCGAAGCTGCTGCTGTTCAACGGCGGCGAAAAGGGCGGCAAGATTACCTGGTATGTGCATGCCTTTTTCTCGAATCCGATCTCCGGTGCGATCGTCACCACGGTGACCATCACCAAGCACCCGCACGGTCGCTTCGGCACCCTCGCCGTGGCGAAGGTTCCGCAGATCACCGGCGGTTCGGGCTCGATCATCTCGTTCAACCTGAACATCAAAAAGGACGTCAAGGGCATCAACCCGATCAGTGCCAAGTGCACCGACGGGAAGCTCAAAGTTCACGTCCAGGCGAAATTCGAAGACGGGACGAAGGCGGAAACGGAAATCATCCGCGCCTGCACTCCGAAAGGCTGACGACCGGCGGCCGACGGTCGCGATCCGGCAAAGAAAAGGGCGGCCTTCGGGCCGCCCTTTTCGGATATGCGCAGGAAGAACCTATCCGAGCATGTATCCGAGGGCAACCGGGAAGGTACCGAGATGAGTTTCCCCCGCCGCCTCCGGTCCCGACCTCCTAGTCCGCGTCGCGGTCCTCGACCCTGAGGCCGGTGGCCGCGGCGAGGTGGTGGGCGAGGTCGATCAGCTGGGCTGAATCGACGATCGCGCCGCGCAGGCCGGCCACGTCGCCGCCCAGTTGGGAGAGGTCGGAGCCGCGCAGGTCGACATCCGTCATCTCTGCCCGGCTGAAGTCGGTGCCCTCGAGCACGCAGCCTTCGAAGCGGACCGAAACGAGCTTGGCTCCGCCGAAGTCCGTGTCGAGGAGGACGCAGTCGGAGAACGTGACGCGGCTCAGCGCCGCGCCGCGCAGGTTGGCGTAGTCGAGCTTGCAGTCGTGGAGGAGGACGTCGGTGAGCTCGGCCTCGTTCAGGGCCAGGCCGGTCAGGCGGGAGCCGCGCAGTTCGGCCCGCCGCAGCAGCGCCCCGCGCCAGTCCCCGTTCGAGGCGTCGAGCGCCTCGGCGGCGACGTCCACCAGCCATAGGTCGCGCAGCACCGTGGCGGCGGCCCGCAGCCCGACCATCTTCGCGTGGTTGATCCGTCCCGACCGCGCCTCGGTACCGGCGATGTCGGCACCGACGATCTCCGCGTCCTCGATCTCGAACCCTTCGCCGGGCTCCGGGTCGAGCTCGACCGCGCCCAGGTGCGCGGGCGCGAGGTCGGGCGGGTTGTCGCGACCGATCGGTGGCACGGGCGAGAACCTACGCGGTGCGCAGGAGGTCGCCGAGCTCGCGGCCGACGCGGTCGGCGGCCGCGGCGGCGGCGGGTGACCCTTCGTCCATCTGGAGGAAGTTGTGGATCATCCCCGGCTCGCGGCGGGCGGTGACGGTGACGCCGGCCTCGCGGAGCCGCTCGGCGTAGGCCTCCAGCTCATCACGCAGCGGGTCGCGCTCGGCGCTGACGATCAGGGCCGGCGGCATCCCGGACAGGTCGGCGGTGGCGAGCGGGCTCACGCCTTCCTCGCCCCAGCGGGACTCATCGGCCACCCACTGGGAGTTGAACCAGCGGATCGCCTTCGGGTCGAGGCCACCGCCCGCGGCGTTCTCGCGCATCGAGGGCATGCTGCCGGTGAGGTCGGTGTTGGCGTAGATCAGCGCCTGCACCGCGGGAAGCGCCGCCGGGTCCTCGGAGCGCAGGCGCAGGCAGGCGAGGGTGACCAGCGTGCCGCCGGCGCTGTCGCCGAGCGCGCCCCACGGCCCGAGGCCCCCGAGCTCCGCCGGCGCGGCGGCGATCCAGCGCATCGCCCCGACGGCGTCGTCCACCGAGGCGGGCCAGGGGTGCTCCGGCGCGAGCCGGTAGTCGAGCGAGAGGACGGCGGACTCGGCGGCGACCGCGAGCCGGCGGCAGAGGCGGTCGGCGGAGTCGATGCCGCCGACGGTCCAGCCGCCCGCGTGGAGATAGAGGACGAGCGGTGAGGCCTCCGGCCGGGGGCGGTAGAGGCGGGCGGGCAGCCCCTCGACCTCGATGTCACGGACCGTGGCCATCGCCGGGCCCGGCTGCTTCTGCGCGGCGCGCTCGCGCAGCGTCGCCCGCGCCTCCTCGACGTCCGGATCGTCCCCGAACGGCGACGGGCGGAGCGCGAGGATTTCAAGTTGCCGATCGGCGTACTGCACGTGGGCGACATTCTGACCGCGCCGACCAGCTCGACGCCTGTCCGCGTATGGAGGACAAGCGCCGAGGGGTCGAGGCCGCGGCCGGGCGGGGTCAGGCAGCGGCGGCCGCCCCTCCGCGCAGGCGCTGGAGGGCCAGAGATTGCGCCTCGGCGAGGGGCGTCGTGCCGTGGCGCTCGGCTTCGTCGAGGACGAGACCGATGGTCGTGCCGATGTGGTCGACCAGGGCGGCGACGCCGTGGCGGTCGAGCTGGTGGAGCTCGGCGTAGACGGAGATGAGGCCGCCCGCGTTGACGATGAAGTCGGGGGCATAAACGACTCCGCGCCGCGTCAGGTCGGTCGCCAGGTGCTCGTCGGCGAGGATGTTGTTGGCCGCGCCGCAGACGATCGCGCAGCGGAGGCGGTCGACCGTCTCGGCGTCGACGACGCCGCCGAGGGCGCAGGGAGCGAGGACGTCGCAGTCGGCGAGGATGGCCTCGCCCGGGTCGATCCAGGTCGCTCCGAGCTTCTCGGCGAGGGCGCGGCGGGACGGGTCGACGTCGGTGATCGTCACCTCCGCGCCGCCGTTCACGAGGAGGCGCGCGAGGCGACTGCCGACGTGGCCCGCGCCGATGATGCAGACGCGGACGCCCTCCAGGGCGGCGTCGCCGAAGCGGTGGTCGAGGCAGGCGCGGAGCGCGGCCAGCACCCCGCGCGCGGTCACCGGGCTCGGGTCCCCGCTCCCCCCGCGCTCGCCCGGCAGGCCGACCACGTGGGACGTGCGTTCGGCGATCACCGCCATGTCGGCGGCCCCGGTGCCGACGTCCTCGGCGGTCACGTACTTGCCGCCGAGCGAGGCGACCGCGTCGCCGAAGTCGAGCAGGATCGCGCGGCGCAGCTCGCCCTCGGGACGCTCCGGCGACGGGGCGCAGATCACCCCCTTGCCGCCGCCGAGCAGGAGCCCCGCCGCGGCCGCCTTGTAGGTCATCGCCCGGGCCAGGCGCAGCGCGTCTTCGATCCCGTCGGCGGGCGTTTCGTAGTGCCACATCCGGGCCCCTCCCAGGGCCGGGCCGAGGGCCGTCGAGTGCACGGCGATCGCGATCGTCACGCCGCTGCGCGGGCCGCTCGCGACCCGCAGCTCCTCATAGTCGGCGGCCGCGTCGGGCCAACCCACCTTGCTCTGAACTCCGGTTCGCGAGCTCATCACTCACTCCTCCCTTGCTCCAGTCCTTCCCTCAGCTCACCGAGGAAGCGCGCCGCCTCGGCCCCGTCCAGCGCCCGGTGATCCCACGACATGCAGAGGTAGGACATCGGGCGGATCGCGATCGAGTCCTCGCCGCCCGACTCGACCACCACCGGCCGCTTCACCACCGCCTCGAGGTCGAGGATCGCCACCTGCGGCGAGTTGATGATCGGCGTCGCCAGTACCGCGCCGAACTGGCCCGGGTTGGTGATCGTGAACGTGCCGCCCTGGACCTCGTCGGGTTGCAGGCGCTTGTCGCGCGCCCGCGTCGCGAGGTCCCCGATCGCCGCTGCCAGCCCCTCCAGGCTGAGCCGCTGCGCCCGGCGGATCACCGGCACGATCAGGCCGTCCTCGAGCGCCACCGCGATGCCGAGGTTGACGTCCTCGTGGTGGACGATCTCCTCATCCTCGATCGAGGCGTTCAGGATCGGATGGCGCTCCAGCGCCGTCACCACCTCGCGGGCGACGAAAGCGAGGTAGGTGAGGTTGACGCCGCGGTCCGCCATCCGCGGGCGGAGATCGGCGCGGCGGGAGGCGAGGCGGCCGAAGTCGACCTCGACCACCGTCGTGCAGTGCGCGGCCGTGTGTCGACTCTCGACCATGTGCCTGGCGATCTGCCTCCGCATCGGCGACATCGGCTCGCGGCGGGTGGGGCCGAGGAGATCATCGGGAATTCCACCCTCGCCCTCGCCGACGCTTGTCCTCGTATCGCGGACAAGCGTCGGTGGTGAGAGCTCGGGCTTGTACGGGGACTCCGTGTGGAGCGGGCGCTCCCTCTCTCCTTCGAGGAAGGCGACGAGGTCCGCCTTGCGCACCCGACCCCCGACACCGTGGCCTTCTACCCGTTCGAGGTCGATGTGGTTGTCGGCGGCCATGCGGCGGACGACCGGGGAGTAGACGTGCGACCGGTCGGGCTCGGCCGCCTCGCGCGGCTCCTCCGGGGCCGATTCACCGGGCTTGACGCCGACCTCCAGCTCCGCCAGCACCTCGCCGACCTCGACCGTCTCACCCACCTCGACCAGGATCCGGGCGAGCCGCCCGGCGCCCGGCGCCGGGATCTCGACGTCGACCTTGTCGGTGCTGACATCGCAGACCGGCTCGTCGGCCTCGACCCGGTCGCCGGGCTGCTTGCGCCAGGCGACGATCGTGCCCTCGGCGACCGAGATCCCCATCTGCGGCATGGCGATCTCCACCACGTTCGTGACCTCAGTAGGCGAGGAGCTCACCGCAGGCCTCCTTCACGTCGTCGAGTTGGGGCAGGACCGCGGCCTCGAGCGTCGGGCTGAACGGGATCGGCACGTCGGGGGCGGTCAGGCGCCGGATCGGGGCGTCGAGGTCCTCGAAGGCCTCCGCCCCGATCAGTGCCGCGACCTCCGCGCCGACCCCGCAGGCGCGGGTCGCCTCGTGGGCGATCAGCACCTTGCCGGTCTTGCGGGCGGTGGCGAGGATCGCCTCGGCGTCGAGCGGCCAGAGGCTCCTCAGGTCGAGCACCTCGATGTCCTCTTCGAGCGCCTCGGCCGCGGCCAGCGCCGACGGCACCGCCGACCCGTAGGCGATCACGGTCAGCTCGCCGCCCTCGCGCGCCACCCGCGCCTTGCCGAGCGGCACCGTGTACTCGCCCGCCGGCACCTCGTCGCGCACGTGCCGGTAGAGGCCCTTGTGCTCGAGGAAGCAGACCGGGTTGGGATCGCGGATCGCGCTCGCGAGGAGACCCTTGGCGTCGGCCGCGGTCGCCGGTGCCACCACCTTCAGGCCCGGCGCCTGCAGGAACCAGGCCTCCGGGTTCTGCGAGTGGAAGGGACCGCCGGAGAAGCCGCCGCCGGAGGGCAGCCGGACGACGAGCGGCACGCTCTGTCCCTGCCGATAGTGGAGCTTCGCGGCGACGTTGACGAGCTGGTCGAAGCCGCAGGCGATGAAGTCGGCGAACTGCATCTCGCAGACCGGCCGCATGCCCTCGATCGCCGCCCCGGTGGCGGCGCCGATGATCGCGTTCTCGGCGAGCGGCGTGTCGAGCACCCGTTCGGGCCCGAACTCGGCGGCGAAGCCGGCCGTCACCTTGAAGGCTCCGCCGAAGGCGCCGATGTCCTCACCCAGGCAGAAGACCGATTCGTCGCGTCGCATCTCCGTGCGCAAACCGTCGGAGATCGCCTCGAGGTAGGTCAGCTCGGGCATCAGGCTGCCCTCCTCTCGACCCGGTTGTCGATCGGCTGCGGGGCGGTCGGCTCGGCCCAACCCGACCACGGCGCCGCGCCGTCGCCGAGCGGCTCCCAGCGGTCGGCGAAGACGCCTTCGCGGGCGAGGGCCGGGTCGGGCATCGGCGAGGCGAGCGCCCGCTCGGCGCACTCGGCGACGTAGGCGCGGACCTCCTCGGTGATCCGTTCGACCTCCTCGTCGGCGAAGTCGAACTCCTCCAGCAGGCGTGCCGCATAGCTCTGGATCGGGTCGCGGGCCTCCCACTTGGCGAGCAGCTCGGCGGGCACGTACCCCATGTCGTCATGGGCGCCGTGGCCGTGCATGCGCATCGTCTGGCACTCGACCAGCGTCGGCCCGCCGCCTTCGCGCGCCCGCTCGACCGCCGCGTGCACGGCGGCGAAGACAGCCTCGACGTCGTTGCCATCGACTTCCGCGCCGGGCAGCCCGTATCCCTCTGCTCGTTCGACCGGGTCGGCGGCGAACTCCAGCTCGTTCGGCGTCGAGTAGGCGAAGCGGTTGTTCTCGAGGACGAAGACGACCGGCAGCCGCTGGACGCCGGCGAAGTTCATCGCCTCGTGCCACTGGCCGTTGGCCGTCGACCCCTCGCCGAAGAAGGTCAGCGCCACCCGCGCCTCGCCGCGCATCTTCATCGCCAGCGCCATGCCGTTCGCGACCAGCGCCATGTCGGGCAGCATCGAGACCATCCCGACGCAGCCGCGCGCCCGGTCGCCGAAGTGCAGGTTGCCGTCCTTGCCGCCGGTCACGCCGTCGGCCCGGCCCATGTAGTTGGCCAGGTAACGATCCGGGGTCACGCCGCGCACGAAATGCGCGCCGAGGTCCCGGTGCAGGATGCAGAGCCGGTCGCGGGGCGAGAGCGCGAATGCCGCCCCCACCGAGATCGCCTCCTGCCCGCGGCCGTCGTAGAACGACCCGGGGACCTTGCCCTGCTTGTAGAGACTGAGGGCCCGCTCCTCGGCGGTCCTCATCATCGTCATGTACCTGAGCAGCTCGGCCCGGTCGGCCCGGGTCAGCAGCGCAGGGTCGAGCGGAACGGCGGCACCCATCACCGCGCTCGCGTCGCTGAGCGTCATATCTCTCGCCTCTCGGTTCTGGCCCCGCTTCGGGATCGCCTCCGCCGGGCCGGTTGTCGCGGCTCCGGGATCACCGGGGCACCGCGCCTCTGGCGAGGGAGTCGAGGGATCCCCCCTCCTCCCCGTATGTGTCATTTGGAGCTTACGCCGATGGCAGGCGCTTGGCTACTTCATCGCGAGTCGGTCGTCCACCCCGGGCGGGCGAGGCCGGGCTGAGGGCGAAGTGGGCGGCGAACTCGGCAATCACGGTGCGGGTGACGCCGAGGAAGAGGAGGGGCGTCGGCGCCGGCGACGACGCGGACGCCGGCGAGGGGCCGGCCCGGTCGCCGGCCTCCTGCTGCCGCTGCTCGGGTGGCGCGAGGACATGCGTCGGCACTTCCTTTCGGTCAATCGGCTGACGCGTCGACCGAGCGTCCGGGAGACCGACGCACCGGCGTCGTAGCGGCAGCCACCGGATCGGGAAATCGCACCCGAAAATTACCGATGCGGACGACGGCCAGGGGTGGGAGTGTCGGCGCCACAATCGTCTCCTCCCCAAGAAAGGGGAAGCTGAATGAAAGTGAAGAGGTCCAGGGTCGCCGTGGTGGGCGCCCCGCTCGTTGCAGTCATGGCATTGCTCGCCTTCCTCGTTCCGAACGTCTCCGCCGCCGAATCGTCCGAATCGGTGACGACGCTCGAAATCAAGATGGAAGGCAAGAAGATGGGTTTCTTCGGGCCGAAGACCGTGCACGAAGGTGAAGAGCTGCGGATCGTTAACGACACCTCACCGAGCATGGTCGGGCCGCACACCTTCTCGCTGGTCACCAAGTCCTCATTGCCGAAGACGGCGAAGCTGCGCAAGGAATGCTTCACCCCCGGCAGGATCTGCATGGGGATCGCCGGCTGGTACGGCCTCAAAGGCGAGGAAAGCCCGAAAAACCCACTGGTTAAAGCCGGCAAGGAAGGCTGGGACACGATGGGCACCACGAAGAAGAAAGGTGACTCCTACTTCTTCGGCAAGAAGGGTGAATCGTTCGAACAGGTGGTGAGCGCGAAGGCCGGCACGACGCTCTACTTCATGTGCGCCGTCCACGCCTGGATGCAGGGCCAGATCAAGGTTCTGCCGCCCGTCACGCAGTGACCTGACGGACGAGGGCACAACGCATCGCCCCGCCCGGGGCGCCGGGGGTTCCTCGGCGCCCTCGGCGGCGGTGCGTCCTCGCGACGGCACCTTCGTCGTCGGCCTGGCGAACGCGTCGTGGTCGCCGGTCGCCTGGTCAAGTACGTGGCAAACGCGCCGTCCACTGTTACATGCCCGACTACTTGGACCACGGCTGATGAACCAGTTCCGGGTGCGGGTTCGGGAGGGTTGGGACCGCACCTCAGAGGCGGGCGATCAGACCGGGTAGGTCTTTGTGGCTATCGACGACGAAGTCGGCGTCGGGGCCGGGGGAGGTGTCGTCGGCAAGGCCGCGATAGCGGATGCTGCGCATGCCGATCGCGCTCGCGCCGGCGACGTCGGTCCGGCGGAGATCGCCGATGTGGACGGCATCGGCGGGGGAGGTGTCGAGCGCGGTGAGGGCCGCCTCGAAGATCTCCGGGGCGGGCTTGTAGGCGCCGACCTCGTCGGAGAAGGCCCAGCCGGAGAAGTGGTCGAGGAGGCCCTGGGAGGCAAGGAAGTCGCGCAGGATCGCGCCGCCGGTGAAACCCGCATCGCAGACGATGGCGAGGGCGAACCCGTCCGCGCGGAGGCGCTCAAGGGTCGGACCGATGCCCGGTGCCAGGCCCAGCTCGACCCCGCGGCCGGCACCGAGGAAGGCCTCGACGACCGCCTCGCCGTCGCCCGGCTCCAGGTCGAGGGCGTCCACCAGTTGCTGCGCGCCTTCCGTGGGAGAGACGTGAACCCCTTCGGTCCACGACCGTTCGCGGCTGCGGATCACCTCGCCGACGCGGTCGTCCAGGCGCGCGGTGTCCATCTCCACGCCGTTGGCCTCGCAGGCGGCGAGGACCGCGGCCCGGCGGGCGTCTTGCATCGAGCCGGCGACCGGTTCGACGGCGATCGTGTTCCAGAAGTCGAAGGTGACGGCCCGGAGCGGCATCGCGGCGCAGGCTAGACGGTCCGCTCGGCGGGGCGGGGTCCGTCTGGTGTGGGCCCCGCCGAGGGCCCAAATACACGCAGCGCGATCGCGCTGCATGAGGAAGTCGGGGGTCCGTGGGGCGCGCGTCGACTTCCGTTGCGATGCAACTGGGGCCGTATCGGCCGGACCGGGGAGGGCTTTAGGTCAGTCGGCCTTTCCGTCCGCCCGGCCGCGTTTCTCGTCCGCGCGTCGTAGATTTTCGCGCCTCGATGAAAATTCACACCGCCGACATCCGCCCCGCCCGCGCCCTCGCGATCGGGCTCGCGTCCCTGATCGCCTTCCTCGCCACCTTCGCGCTCGTCGCCGAGACCGGCGCGGCAAGGCAGCCGACCGAACAGCTGACCCCGGTGATCGGCAACCCGATCGCCTCACCGGAACCGGTCCTCGCCGCCAACGGGCGCCGCGAACTCGCCTACGAGCTGCAGCTGATCAACCGCACGCAGGCCGTCGTCACCGTCCACAAGCTGGAGGCGCTGGCGGGAGGCAAGGTCGTGCAGAAGCTCGCCGGGGCCGCGTTGGAAGCGCAGATGCAGCCGTATGGGGCTGCCGCGCACGGCGTCAAGCTCCAGCCGGGCCAGGGCGCCTACGTGTTGATGGACGTCAGCCTGCCCGGCAAGGCCAAGGTGCCGACCGAGCTGACCCACCGGATCGCGGTGACGATGCAGCCGAAGCAGGCTGCCGTCGCCACCACCTACGAACTCGCGCCGACCAAGGTGACGGACCGGGAAGCGATCGTCGTCGCACCGCCGCTGCGGGGCCCGCGCTGGGTCGTCGGCAACGGTTGTTGCTCGGAATTCACCGCGCACCGCGGAACCGTCCTGCCGGTCAACGGCGCGGCCCACGTGGCGGAGCGCTTCGCGATCGACTTCGTCCAGATCGACCCGCTGGGGCGGCTCTTCGAGGGGCCGCTCGACCAGCTCTCGAGCTACCCGTACTTCGGCGACGAAGTCATCTCGGCGACGGCAGGCAAGGTGGTCGGCGTCGTCGACGGCATCCCCGAGACCCCCGCCGGCGCGCTGCCGCCCGCGATTACCGCGGAAAAGGCGGGCGGCAACCACGTCGTCGTCGCGATCGGCCACGGCCGTTACGCCTTCTACGCCCACCTGCAGCCGGGCAGCGTCCGGGTCAAGGTGGGACAGAAGGTCAAGGTCGGCCAGACCCTCGGCCTGCTCGGCAACAGCGGCAACAGCGACGCACCGCACCTCCACTTCCACATCATGGACAGCCCGCACCCGCTGCTCGCCAACGGCCTGCCGTACCGCTTCGACAAGTTCACGGTCGAAGGGACGCTCGCCGACCTGGCCGAACTCCAGGCGGGCGCCGTCGCCAAGATCGACCCGCGGGGCAGGGGCGTCCACCGCGACGAGCTCCCGCTGAACAACCAGGTGATCTCCTTCCCCTGACCGCCACCGGTGCGCGGGCGACCATCGTTGTCCCGGTAGGCGCCCGCGGGTTAGACGGCGCTGCCGACCAGGGCGCCGATGGCGGAGGTTGCGGCCATCGCCACGGCGCCCCAGAAGACGACGCGGATGACGGCCGGGACCTCGGGGGCGCCGCCCAGCCTTGCGCCCAGCCCGCCGAGCCCGATCAGCGCGAGGACGGTGACGACGACGCAGGCGGCGATCCGGACGGAGCTGCCGAAGAGGCCGATCGCGAGCAACGGGAGGGCCGCGCCGACGGCGAAGGAGAGGGCCGAGGCTCCGGCGGCCTGCAGCGGACGGGCACGGCGATCCTCGGGCAGGCCGAGCTCGTCGCGGGCGTGCGCGGCCAGGGCGTCGTCTTTGGTGAGGGCGACGGCGACCTGGGACGCCAGCTCGGGCGGCAGGCCGCGTTCTTCGTAGATTCCGGTCAGCTCGGTCAGCTCGCCTTCGGGGTCCTCGGCCAGCTCGCGTTCCTCGAGGCGCAGGTCGGCCTCCTCGGTGTCGCGCTGGGAGCTGACCGAGACGTACTCGCCCGCCGCCATCGAGCCGGCGCCCGCCACCAGGCCGGCGATCCCGGCGGTGACGATCGCGCTCCGCGAGGCGCCGGAGGCGGCGACGCCGAGGACCAGGCTCGAGGTCGAGAGGATGCCATCGTTGGCGCCGAGCACCGCCGCCCGCAGCCAGTTCGAGCGGAAGCTGAGGTGCTCCTCTGGGTGGGGCGGTCGCCAGGGCACGGGGCGAGGCTAGCGGTAGTGGCTCAGGCGCGGTCGGGAACGCGGGTGTTGACCGGCGCGTTCCACCAGCGGTCCAGGTAGCGGAGGCCGAGTAGTGCCGCGGCGGGGACGACGACGAGACCGGAGACCAACAGGAACCAGAGCTGGGCGGCGTCGGTGCCGGCGCCGATCGTGTGGACGATCGCCAGGGCCCAGAACGCGGCGGTGAAGCGGTGGAGCTTGCGCCAGCGGGCGGCGCCGATCCGGTCGCGCAGGTAGTAGCTGAGGCCGAGGGCGGCGAGGCCGTAGCCCGAGATGATCCCGAGGCCGGTCCAGAGCGGCCGGTAGAAGGCGACGAAGGGGACCGCGATCCCCGCCACGCCAGGGTTGAGGTAGGCGTCCCCGAGCAGCGAGAGCCCGTGCAGGGCGACCATCGCCAACGTCGTCAGCGAGAGTGCCTCGTGGATCGCCCGCAGGTCGCGCTTGCTGGTGGCGGCGTTCGCGCTCGGGCGCTTGGCGCTGATCATCAGGCCGACTGCGACCGCCACGCTGGCGAGGATCAACGCCGCCCCGCCCGCGGCCCGGCTGGTGATCCAGAAGAGGTGTTCCCCCGCGATCACGCGCTCACCCCGGCGGTCGGGACGCACGCCAACGGCTCGACGACCCGCACCGCACCGCCCTTCTCGACGATCACGCCGCCGTGGGGAAGGAACGCCTCGGCGCCGTCCGGGCCGGCGAGGAGCGCCGCCTTGGCGGCGATCTCGGCCAGCAGCCCGGTCGGGGCGAGGGCGGTGACCTGCACGATGCCGGTGAAGGCGGGCAGGCCGCTCGCCGGGTCGAGGATCTGGTGGGCCGCCCGGCCGTCGGCGTCGATCCAGGCGCGCCGCGTGATGCCGCTGGTGGCGACGGCCCCGTCGGCGATCCGCAGCTCCTCGAGCGGCGCACCGTCGCCGGGGTCCGCGACGAGGACCGTACGCGCGTGACCCGCGGCCCCGCCGATGCGCAGGTCACCGCAACAGTCGACCGCGAAGCGATCGAAGTCGGCCAGCGCCTCGCCCACCAGGTCGGCCAGCAGGCCCTTGGCGATGCCGCCCGGGTCGATCCGCACGCCGGGGGGGCGGGCGACCGTGCAGGCTCCCTCGTCGACGACAAGCGCGCACCAGCCGGCGCGCGGGCTCGGCCCGCCGGGCCGGCCCGTCGACGCCTCGCGATCGGCGCCCGCCGGGGCGAAGTCGCGCGTCTCGGCGTACCCCGCCGCCTCGATCTCGTCGACCAGGGTCGCGTCGACGAGGCCGCCGCTGCGCAGGCCTGCGGTCAGCGCCGCCGCCACCACCTGCCGCAGCAGAGGCGAGGCCGGCACCACCGGGCGCGGGTCGCGATTGAGGCGCGCGAGCTCGCTCGCGGGATCGAAGCGGGAGAGGGTACGGTGGGCCTCCAGCAGCGTGCGTCGCCCGGTGCGTGCGGCAGCGGCGGCAGCCTCGCGGTCGGGGTCGGCGACCCGCACCGAGCAGCGCCCGCCGAAGCATTCGAAGTTCTCGACCGCCTCGTGGCTCACGACTGGCTCGTCACCAGCGGTTCTTCGACGAATTCGGCTTCCGGCGCGACTTCTTCGACTTCCGGTTCCACCGCTTCGACTTCCGGCGCGACTTCTTCGACCGGCGCTTCGGTTTCCGCCACTTCGGCTTCCGGGGTGACTTCTTCCACCGGCGCTTCCGCCGCTTCGACTTCGGCGGGCGTCTTGACGGTCACTTCCGGTTCCCGCCGCCGGTTCGGCTCGACGCGCGCGACCACCCGCTTGGGCTTGCTCGCCAGCACCGGGTCGTTGCCGGTCTCCATCTGCAGGAAGACGGCCGTCCAGAGGACGGCGAAGCAGATCATCGAGACGGCGACGACGCGCCCCCGCAGGAACCCCGCCCGGCGCCGTTGGGCGGCGAGCCGCAGCCAGGCCTTGCGTTTCAGTTCCCGTTTCTCGATCGGGTCCATCACAGCCACGCCTTGCCGACCGAAAGGGCGAGGAAGCCGAGCGCGACGCCCGCCGCGATCGCCACTGCGAGCGCGCTTGCCCGCATCCCGGCGCCGGCGAGCCGTGCCTCGCGCGGGCCGTTCCGCCGCCAGTCGGCGCCCGCCAGGCGCGGCAGCTCGAGCAGGTGGCCGAGCACGTGCAGCGCCATCAGCGCGATCCAGGCGATGAAGCTGAGCTTGTGGGCGAAGATCAGCGTCTCGCTGGGCGGCCCGGCGAACAGCAGCGCGACGCCGGTGCCGAAGACGGCGACGGTGGTGAGGACGACGCCGGGCGCGAGGAGCCGCAGGATGGTCGGCGGCGGGCCCTTGCGGACGTAGGGCTCGTCGTGGGTGTAGTAGCGGGCGAAGCGATAGCCGGTGCTGGCCAGCTTCAGCGCGACCGGCGGGATCAGCAGCAGGCCGATGAACATGTGCGGGCCGAGCAGCTGTCCGATGAACGGGATCGTCACCCCCTCGGCGGCGAGCAGGACGAGCAGGGCCACGGCTGCGGCCCCGGTGAGGCGGGCGTTGCCGGCGACGCCGCCGGTGCGGGGGGCGAGACGCCGTTCGGTGCCGCCGATGGCGGCTGCACTGGAGTCGAGCATGGCGCCCATGCTCCGGGTGGAGGCTGGGTTCTCCCTAAGTGGTTGGTGAGAGCTTTCTTATGCCGCCCGCGCCGCCCGCAGGCCCGGCAGCTCGAAGCTCACCCGGGCGCCGCCCAGCGGCGAGTCGGTGGCGCGGATCGAGCCGCCGTGCTCCTCGACGATGGCGCGGGCGATGGCGAGGCCGAGCCCGGTGCCGCCGGTGGCGCGGGTGCGGGCCGTATCGCTGCGGTGGAAGCGGTCGAAGACCAGCTCGCGCTCGGCGGGCGGGATGCCCGGGCCGTCGTCGTCGACGTCCACGCGCAGCCGGCCCCTGGCGGCGGTCGAGGAGACGCGCACCGTCCCTTCGGGACCGGCGTGGCGCCGCGCGTTCTCGACCAGGTTGCGGACGACCCGGCCGATCTTCTCCGGGTCGGCGTCGATCCGCCCTTCGGCGAGCCTCCCGGTCGCGGCGCCGCCGGGGGCCGCAAGCACCGCCTCGCGCAGGAAGGCGGCGGCGTCGAGCTCATGCCGCGCCGGGCCGACCCCCTCGTCGAGCCGCGCCAGCGCCAGCAGCTCCTCGACCAGCCGTTCCACCCGCGCCAGCTCCGACAGCGTCGCCGCCTCGACCCGGCGAACCTCGGCGGCGTCGGGTTCCCGCTCCCGGGCCAGCACTTCGATCTGGCCGCGGATCGCGGTCAGCGGGCTGCGCAGCTCGTGCGAGGCGTCGGAGACGAAGCTGCGCTGTCGCGCGAAGGCGTCCTCGAGGCGGTCGAGCATCCGGTTGAAGGAGTCGCCGAGCGTCCGCAGCTCCGCCGCCGCGGCGGGGTCGACGGTCACCCGCGGACTGAGGTCACCCGCGTCGACCGCGGTCGCGGTGGCGGCGAAGCGGCGCAGCGGCGCCGCCGTCCGGGTGGCGACCAGGTAGCCCGCGAGGAGCGCCGCCACCAGCGCCGCCGCCCCGACCAGGAGGAAGGTCCGCTCGACGTCGGATTGCGCGTCCTCGATCGCCGACCCACCTTCGTTCTCGTGTTGCTCGGCCTGCGTCGCCCCCGGTTCGTGCGCCTCGCGCCGCTCCTCGCGGTTGATCACCGAGCTCTCGTGTGCCATCTGCGCGCGCACGGTGACGAAGACGGCCGCAAACGACAGCACCACGATCGCGCCGAAGGAGAGCGCCAGCCTGCCGCGCAGGCCGAGCCGCTTCCAGCGTGCCCTCACCGCCGCTCCCGCAGGCGATAGCCGACCGAGCGCAGGGTCTCGATCGGCGCCGGTGACCCGGGTCGGGCCAGTTTGCGCCGCAGGTAGCCGACGTAGACCTGGACGATGTTCGTGCCCGGATCGTGGTCGTATCCCCAGACCGCGGCGAGCAGCTCGTCGCGGGTGACGACGCGCCCCTCGTTGCGCATCAGGTAGGCGAGCAGGTCGGCCTCGCGCTTGGGCAGTTCGGTGTCGGTTCCGTCCCGACGCGCCGAGCGGCCGATCAGGTCGAGGCGGATCCCGGCCGCCTCGAGCGTCGTTTCCGAGTCGGTCTTGCGCATCTGTGCGCGGATCCGCGCGAGCAGCTCCTCGAAGGCGAACGGCTTCGTGACGTAGTCGGTGGCGCCGCTGTCGAGACCCTCGACCCGGTCGGCGACCTCGCCCTTTGCCGTCAGCATGATCACCGGCAGGGCGGGGCGTGCCCGGCGCACCCGCGCCAGCACCTCGAGCCCGTCGATGCCGGGGAGCATCCGATCGAGCACGACCAGGTCGACCTCCGAGTCGAGCGCCAGCCGGGCGCCCTCCTCGCCGTCGCCGGCGACCTTCACCTCGTAGCCCTCGGCGCGCAGCCCCCGCTCGAGGAAGTCCGCGATGCCCGCCTCGTCCTCGACCACCAGGATCTCCATCGCCGGGATCCTAGGTTGGCGGGATGAGCGAGGCCAGGTCCTCCCGTGGGTCCTCGGCCGGAAGCTGGGGGTAGAGGGCCCCGATCAGCCCCAGCGCGAGCAGGCCGCCAAAGAGCTGCGCCACCACGTAGGCGGGGACCGAGGCCGGGGCGATCCCGGCGAAGGTGTCGGAGAACGCGCGCCCCACGTCGATGGCCGGGTTGGCGAAGCTGGTCGAGCTGGTGAAGAAGTAGGCGGCTCCGATATAGGCGCCGACCGCGGCCGGCGCGAGCGAGCCGCGGTGCGTGCGGGCGAGGGAGAAGATCACGAGCATCAGTCCCAGGGTCGCGATGATCTCGGCGAACAGGTGCGCGGGGGAGGCGCGGTGGGTGGTCGAGATCGAGACCGCCGTGAGCCCGAACATCAGGTTGGCGATGACGGCGCCGACGATGCAGCCGGCGACCTGGGCGGGGATGTAGGCGAGCAGGTCGCGGCGGCTGCGGCCGCCGAGCGCGACGTCGACCAGCGAGACCACCGGGTTGAAGTGGGCGCCGGAGATCGGGCCGAACATCAGGATGAAGGCGAACAGGCCGGTCGCGGTCGCGGCGGCGTTCTCGAAGAGCTGCAGGCCGGTGTCGCCGGGCGAGAGGCGGGCCGCGGCGATGCCGGAGCCGACCACCGTCGCCGCCAGGAAGGCGGAGCCGAGGAACTCCGCGAGGGCGCGGCGAGGCAGGGGCACGTCGGTCATGGCGCGATCCTATGCATTGACAGATGCCTATTCAATAGATATATGTAGATAGATGCCCGTCGATCTGGAGCTCGCGCCGAAGACCAAGCGCCCCGCCGGCGAGCCGTGCTGCGAGCCGATCGTCTACCCCGACGTCGCGCGCGACCGGGCGGAGCGGATGGCGGCGGTCGCCAAGGCGCTCGGCGATCCGGTGCGCCTGCAGCTCGTCGACGTGCTGCGCAAGCACGCGGGCAAGGTCTGCGTCTGCGAGCTGGTCCCGCTCTTCGACCTCTCCCAGCCGACCGTGTCCCACCATCTGAAGGTCCTCCGCGATGCGGGCCTGGTCGGCTCCGAGCGCCGCGGCCTCTGGGCCTACTACTACGTGATCCCGGACGCCCTCGAGGAGCTGTCCGCATGGAGCTGTTGCGGCGGGAGCTGCGGCTGCTCGGCCGGCTGATGGCCAACGCGCTCTTCGTCTGCCTCCACAACGCGGGGCGCTCGCAGATGAGCCAGGCGCTCTTCGAACGGGCCTCCGCCGGGCGCCACGGCGCGCGCTCGGCGGGGACGACGCCGGGCGAGCGCGTACATCCCGAGGTGGTCGAGGTGATGCGCGAGGTCGGGATCGACCTTGCCGACCGCGTGCCCCACGAGCTGACCGAGGACGACGCGCGCTGGGCCGACGTGGTGGTGACGATGGGCTGCGGCGACAAGTGCCCCTACATCCCTGGTCGCCGTTATCTCGACTGGGACCTTCCCGACCCGAAGGGCCGCCCGACCGCCGAGGTCCGGGCGACGCGCGAGGAGATCGAGCGGCGGGTGGAGGAGCTGGTGCGCGAGCTCGACGGCTGAGGAGCCGTCAGACGGGGCGGAGCAAAGCCGAGCACCTGCGTTCCGGAGCGTGCATGGCGTAGATAATTCGCACCCGCCGCGGGTGCGACATGGCGATCGCCATCGCCATCATCCCCGTCGGGACATCGCCGGCTTCCCGGCTGGGAGGCGTTTCGTAGGTCGCCGGCTGCTTCCTTTCCCGGTCCTCCCGCTCGTGATTAGTGCGGCCGTGAAGCAGACCACGCCGGTATTCAGCACCGTCAAGGGGGCCTGATGAGCCAGGCGCCTCGATTGTTCCCGGCCGGGATCGAGGCTTCTGTCGAGCGGGGCTACCGCACGAAGAGGTTGCACCAGACGTCGGCGATCTCCTCGGCCGAGCGGCGGCCGCCGGGTCGCAGCCATTGGGGCGCGTAGTTGACCATCCCGAGCAGGGCGAGAAGGGCGAGCCCGCGGTCCTCGAAGGCCATCGAACCGTCGGCTTCGCCGCGCGCGAGCACGCCGTCGAGGATCTCCTCGAACCGTTTGCGTTTGCGGCGCACGGCGCGCCAGCGGGGCTCGCGCTCGATCGTGTGGCGCTCCTGGCCGAAGACGAGCATGTGGGGGATGTGGCTCTCGATGTGGAGGAGCCAGGCGCGCAGCAGCTCGCGCAGGTGCCGCTCGGGAGGGGCGTCGGTGGCGGCGATCGCGCGTGCCTGCTCGAGCAGTGGGTCGAGCAGCTCGTCGCAGATCGCGATCAGGAGGTCCTCCTTGCTGGAGGTGTAGTGGTAGATGCCTCCGGCAGCGAGCCCGGTCGCCTCGCTGAGGTCGCCGATCGAGGTCTGCTCGTAGCCGCGTTCGGCGAAGAGCTTCGCCGCCGCGTCGATCAGACCCTGGCGGCGCTCCTCGTAGCGGGCGCGAAGCGCCGGTCGGGTCGGGGGGCTGGCGGAGGGCATGCGCGGGAACCTACTCTTGCAAAAACCGAGGGACCGTTCGAAAACCGATCGTTCCCTCGGTATTATCGCGGCATGAACTTCGACCTCTCCGATGAGCAGCGGCTCCTTCGCGACACCGTCCGCGACTTCGCCCGTGCCGAGATCGCCCCGGTGGCGGCGGAGCTCGACCGCACCAAGTCCTTTCCTTACGAGATCGTCAAGCAGCTCGGGGGCCTCGGCCTGATGGGGATCCCGTTCCCGCAGGAGTACGGCGGCGGTGGTGCCGACACGCTTTCCTACGCGCTCGCGGTGGAGGAGCTGGCCCGGGTCGACTCCTCGGTCTGCATCACGATGGCCGCCCACACCTCGCTCGGCACGATGCCGATCTACCTGTGGGGGACGGCGGAGCAGAAAGAAGAGTGGCTGCCGCGGCTCTGCACCGGGGAGCAGCTCGCGTCGTTCGGGTTGACCGAGCCCGAGGCGGGCTCCGACGCCGGCAACGTCCACACCCACGCGAGGCTCGCCGACAGTGAGTGGGTCATCGACGGGACCAAGCAGTTCATCACCAACGCCGGGACCGACATCTCCGGTTGCGTGTCGATCACCGCGGTGACCGGCGAGGCCGACGGCCGCAAGGAGATCTCCAACATCATCGTGCCGAAAGGGACGCCCGGGTACGAGATCGGCGAGGCCTACCGGAAGATGGGCTGGAACGCCTCGGACACGCGGCCACTCGCCTTCGACGGCTGCAAGGTGCCGGAGGAGAACCTGCTCGGTCGCCGCGGCGAGGGGTTCAAGAACTTCCTCCACATCCTCGACGGCGGGCGGATCGGCGTCGCCGCGATGGGGGTCGGGCTCGCCCAGGGCGCGCTCGACGAGGCGATCGCCTACGCGAAGGAGCGCCGGGCGTTCGGGAAGTCGATCTCGAAGTTCCAGTCGATCCAGGCGAAGATCGCCGACCTCTCGGCGCAGATCGAGGCGGCGCGCCTGCTCACCTACCGGGCGGCGCTGCAGAAGGACGCGAAGGAATCGTTCACCCTCACCGCCGCGCAGGCGAAGCTGATCACCGGGCGCCTGGCGGTGCGGGCGACCGAGGAGGCGGTCCAGATCCACGGCGGTTACGGCTTCATCGAGGAGTACCCGGTGTGCCGCTTCTACCGCGACGCGAAGATCCTCACGATCGGCGAGGGCACCGACGAGGTCCAGCAGATGGTGATCGCGCGGCAGCTGGGGTGCTGATGGTGGACGCGGTCAAGATCCGCGAGGTCGGGCCGCGCGACGGCTTCCAGAACGAGCCCGAGCGGATCGCCACCGACGACAAGGTGCGCCTGATCGAGATGCTGGCGGCGACGGGGCTGCGCCGGCTCGAGGTGACGAGCTTCGTCCGCGCCGACGTGATCCCGCAACTGGCCGACGCCGACGAGGTGCTGCGGCGGGTACGGATCCCGGAGGAGGTGTCGGTTTCCGTCCTGGTCCCGAACGAGCGCGGGCTCGACGGGGCGCTCGGGCACCGCGACAAGATCGACGAGATCAACGTCTTCCTGTCGGCCTCGGAGTCCCACAACCGGCACAACGTGAACCGCTCGGTCGCCGAGTCGCTGGCCGGGCTGGAGACGGTGCTCGGGCGGGCGACCGCGGAGGGGCTGCGCTGCGAGGGCGTCATCTCGACCAGCTTCGGCTGTCCCTACGAGGGCGACGTCGACCCGGCGCGGGTGTTCGAGATCGGCGCGCGGCTCGCCGCGGCGGGCGCGGTGGAGGTCGGCTTCGGCGACACCACCGGGATGGCGAATCCGGTCCAGGTTCGCGAGTTCTTCGGGCGCGCCCAGGAGAAGTTGCCGGGTGTGGAACTCACGGCGCACTTCCACAACACGCGCGGGCAGGGCCTCGCCAACGTGCTTGCCGCGCTGGAGGCGGGGTGCGACTCCTTCGAGTCGAGCTTCGGCGAGCTCGGCGGTTGTCCGGTGCCTCCAGGCGCGACCGGGAACATCGCCACCGAGGACCTCGTCTCGATGCTGCACGAGATGGGGATCGAGACCGGCATCGACCTCGATGCACTGCTCGCCGCCGCGCGCGAGGCGCAGAGCGTGCTGGGGCGGTCGCTCGGGTCCCACACCATCGTCGCGGGCGCGGTCGACCACCGGCCGCGCGCTGTTCCTTTTGGTCCTCTGGGGACCAAAAGGAACAGCTGAAGGCGCGCGGCAGCCGTGTTCGAGCGCGTCCTGATCGCCAACCGCGGGGAGATCGCGGTGCGTATCGAGCGGACGCTGGCGCGGCTCGGGGTCGAGTCGGTGGCGATCTTCAGCGACGCCGACGCGGGCGCGCCCCACGTGCGCGGCGCCGACCGCGCGGTGCGCGTCGGGCCGACGCCGGCGCGCGAGTCCTACCTGTCGGTGGAGCGGGTGGTCGACGCGGCGGTGCGCAGCGGCGCCGAGGCGGTGCACCCGGGGTACGGGTTCCTCTCCGAGCGGCCCGACTTCGCCGCCGCCTGCGCGGAGGCCGGGCTCGTCTTCGTCGGGCCGGGGCCGGAGGCGATGGCGCTGCTCGGCGACAAGGGCCGGGCGCGGGCGGTCGCCGAGGAGGCGGGGATGCCGACGTTGCCGGGCTGGAGCGGGGAGGAGCTTGGTGACGCGGAGATCGCCGAGCAGGTCGGTGAGGAGGACCTGCCGCTGCTGGTGAAGGCGGCGGCGGGCGGCGGCGGCAAGGGCATGCGGCTGGTCCAGCGGCGCGAGGACCTGGTCGAGGCGCTGGGCGCGGCGCGACGTGAGGCGGCCGCGGCCTTCGGCGACGAGCGGCTGCTGATCGAACGCTACGTGGAGCCGTCCCGCCACCTCGAGGTACAGGTGATCGCCGACGCGCGCGGCAACGCGATCCACCTCGGCGAGCGGGAGTGCTCGCTGCAGCGGCGCCACCAGAAGGTGATCGAGGAGTCGCCCTCGCCGGTGGTGGGAGCGGAGCTGCGCGCGCGGATGGGGGAGGCGGCGGCGGCGCTCGCCCGCCGTGCCGGCTACGTGGGCGCGGGGACGGTCGAGCTGATTGCCGGGCGTGACGACCCGGGCCGGTTCTGGTTCCTCGAGGTGAATGCGCGCCTGCAGGTGGAGCACCCGGTGACCGAGGCCGTGACCGGCCTCGACCTGGTGGAGCTGCAGTTGCGGGTGGCGGCGGGGGAGTCGCTGCCGCTGGCGCAGGAGGACGTCGTGCGACGCGGCTGGGCAGTCGAGGCGCGGGTGTATGCGGAGGACCCGGCGACCGGCTTCCTGCCGTCGAGCGGCGAGGTCGTCGCCTACCGCGAGCCGGCCGGGGTGCGGGTCGACAGCGGGATCGAGCTGGGCTCGGCCGTCGGCACGGACTACGACCCGATGCTGGCGAAGGTCGTGGCCGCGGGCGAGAATCGGGAGGAGGCGCTGGCGCGGCTGCGGCGCGCGCTGGGCGAGCTGGTCATCGCCGGCCCGACCACGAACGCCGCCTACCTGCGGGCTCTGTTGGCGCGGCCCGAGGTGCGTGCCGGGGAGGTGGACACGGGGCTGATCGAGCGCCTCGGTGGCGAGGTCGCCGCGCCCGCGCCCGGCCCGGAGCTCGCGGCGCTGGCCTCGGTGGCGATGCTCGGCACGCCCGAGGACGACGACGTCTGGTCCGGGAGGACGGGCTGGCGCATGCAGGGGAACGCGTGGACGCGGCGGACCTTGGAAAGCGCCGACGGCTCGGTCGAGGTCGCGGTGCGTTCGGCGACTGGCGGCGCGGGTCCTCTCGCCCTCGCGAGCGTCCCCGCAGCTGGGTCCGTGAGCGAGGGCGGCTCGGCGACAGGCGCGGGCGTGGGCGCGTGGGACTGGCAGGTCGGTGATGCCGCCGGCACCCTCACCTTCGACGGCACACTTCTTGGGGACGTCCCCGTTGATGGGCTGAAAACTCAAGCCATGCTTGAGTTTTCAGCCCATCAACATCGGGTCTCGGTGTTTGGGGATGGGGGCGCGGTGTGGGTCGTCGACGGAGAGGTGGGGCCGGTGCGGTTCGCGCCCGTCGCCGGGGGCGCTGACGCTGCGGGACACGGGGAGGCGTCGTTGGAGGCGCCGATGCCGGGCACCGTCGTCCAACTGCGGGTCGAGCCGGGAGCCGCGGTCGGTGCCGGGGAGACGCTGGTCGTCCTCGAGTCGATGAAGATGGAGATCTCGATCGCGGCCCCGCGCGACGGGGTCGTCGCCGAGGTCCGCGTCGCTGCCGGCGACCAGGTCGACCGCGGCGCGGTCCTGATCGAGCTGGCCGAGGAGGGGGTTCCTGTCCTTGGTAACCCTGTGGGTGACAAAGGACAGGAACCCTCCGAAGCAGGCGCGGTGGATCGGGCATGAGCCGCGTGCTGGACACCCGCGTCGACTTGAGCTCGACGGAGTTCGCGCGCAACGAGGCCGAGCATCGGCGGCTCGTGGCGGAGCTCCGTGAGCGCCTGGCGCGCGCCGCGGCCGGGGGTGGCGAGCGCGCTCGCGCGCGGCACGTCGAGCGCGGCAAGCTCCTCCCGCGCGAGCGCGTCGACCGCCTGCTCGATCCCGGCAGTCCCCTTCTCGAGCTGGCGCCGCTCGCCGCCGAGGATCTCTACGACGGGGACGCGCCCGGGGCCGGGATGATCGCCGGGGTCGGGCGGGTCGAGGGGCGCGAGGTCGTGGTCGTCGCCAACGACGCGACGGTCAAAGGCGGCACCTATTACCCGATGACCGTGAAGAAGCACCTACGGGCGCAGGAGGTGGCGCTGCAGAACCGGCTGCCCTGCCTCTACCTGGTCGACTCGGGCGGCGCCTTCCTGCCGCTGCAGGACGAGGTCTTCCCCGATCGCGAGCACTTCGGTCGCATCTTCTTCAACCAGGCGACGATGTCGGCGCAGGGGATTCCGCAGCTGGCGGCGGTGATGGGGTCGTGCACGGCGGGCGGCGCCTACGTGCCGGCGATGAGCGACGAGACGATCATCGTCCGAGACCAGGGGACGATCTTCCTCGGCGGCCCGCCGCTGGTGAAGGCCGCGACGGGGCAGGAGGTGACCGCGGAGGAGCTCGGCGGCGGCGTTCTCCACGCGCGGACGTCGGGCGTCGTCGACCACCTCGCGGCCGACGACGCCGACGCGCTGCGCATCCTGCGCTCCATCGTCGCCACGCTGCCGCCCGCGACCCGCGCCTGGGAGCGCCGCCCGGCGGCCGAGCCCGCGGTCGACCCGGCCTCGCTCTACGGTGCCGTCCCGCCGGACAGCCGCACCCCGTACGACCCGCGCGAGGTGATCGCCCGCGTCGTCGACGGCAGCCTCTTCCACGAGTTCAAGGCCGAGTACGGGACGACGCTCGTCTGCGGCTTCGCCCATATATACGGACACCCCGTGGGGATCCTCGCCAACCAGGGCGTCCTCTTCTCCGACAGCGCCCGGAAGGCTGCCCACTTCGTCGAGCTCTGCGATCAGCGCGAGGCGCCGCTGCTCTTCCTGCAGAACATCAGCGGCTTCATGGTCGGCCCTGAGTACGAGGCGGGCGGCATCGCCCGTGACGGGGCCAAGATGGTGGCCGCGGTGGCGACGACGCGGGTGCCGAAGCTGACGGTGATCGTCGGCGGCTCCTTCGGCGCGGGCAACTACGGCATGTGCGGCCGGGCCTACTCGCCGCGCTTCCTGTGGATGTGGCCGAACGCGCGCATCTCCGTGATGGGCGGCGAGCAGGCGGCGACGGTGATGAGGGAGGTCGGCCAGGCCGAGCTCGGTGCCGAGCTGCGCGAGCAGTACGAGCGCCAGGGCAGTCCCTACTACTCGACCGCGCGGCTCTGGGACGACGGCGTGATCGACCCGCTGGACACCCGCACCGTGCTCGGCCTCGCCCTCGGGGCCTGCGCGAACGCTCCGCTCGCCGAGCGCGCGGCGCCCGTCTACAGGATGTGAGGCACCGTCTGCATTAACTCGTCGCTGGGACGAGTTAATGCAGACGCTCGGTGATGCGCGGCGTCAGTCGGCGCCCGCGATGGCGCGGGCGATCTCGCCGAGCTCGGCCGGCGGGCGTCCCGACTTCCCCGCCGCCCAGCAGGCGAGCGGGGCGGCCGGGCGCTCCGAGGAGTGGGCCGCGATCGCCGCCAGCTCCAGCAGCTGCGCTTCCTCCTCCGCGCTCGGCGGGTCGACCCCGATCTCGGCGCAGAACGCGCGCAGCCACTCCTCCCGCGTGGGCTTGGCCGCCACGCTCAGCCGCCGATCGCGCTCATCGTCCGGGCGGGCGGGCGGAAGCCCGGCTCGTCGATCCGGTGCTTGAGCTCCTTGCGCCAGACCGCGTCACGGACGATCTGTCCGAGCTCCCGGTCGCCGGCGCCTTCCCGCAAGGGTGCGCGCAGGTCGGTCTCGTGCAGCGAGAAGAGGCAGGTGCGGAGCTTCCCGTCGGCGGTCAGGCGGATCCGGTTGCAGTCGGCGCAGAAGGGTTCGGAGACCGGGTTGACGAAGCCGATCTCCCCGCGCCCGTCGGCGAACGCGCAGACCCGGGCGGTGGAGTGGGGCTCGCGGGGGAGGTCGACGAGGGGATGGACCTCCTCGATCATCGCCCGCACCTGCGCGCCGGTCAGGACCCCATCGGCGCGCCACGCGCGGTCGCCGTCGAGCGGCATGAACTCGATGAAGCGGACCTGGAAGCCGCGGTCGCGGGCGAGCGCGCAGAAGCGCAGCACGTCATCACGGCCGAAGCCGGGCATCGGCACCGCGTTGACCTTGACCGGGCTCACCGCGGGGAAGCCGGCGATCGCCTCGAGGCCCTCCAGCACCCGGTCGAGGGCGTCGCGGCGGGTGATCTCCTGGAAGCGCCCATGGGCGAGGCTGTCGATCGAGACGTTGACGCGGTCGATCCCGGCGGCGACCAGGTCGGCGGCCTGGGCGGCCAGCAGGTAGCCATTGGTGGTCAACGAGAGATCGTGGATCCCGTCGATCGCCCGCAGCATGCCGACCAGCGTCGGGAATTCCCGACGCACCAGCGGCTCGCCGCCGGTCAGCCGCACATCGCGGACGCCGAGGTCGACCAGGAGGCGCACCAGTCGCTCGATCTCCTCGAAGGAGAGGATTTCCTCGCGCGGGATCCAGGGCATGCCCTCGGCGGGCATGCAGTAGCGACAGCGGAAGTTGCAGCGGTCGGTGACCGAAACCCGCAGGTCGGAGATCGATCTGCCGTGGGCGTCCTCGAGGGGCATCAATCAGGACGCTACCGCCTGGCGGTCGTCGCGACGCCCTGCCCAGTCTTAGTACTACCATGGCGCCTAGGCAGTGCCTGGGCAACTACTACGATTGGAGAGTGAAGATGGGTAAATTCGCACGGCGGCTCGGTGCGCGAGGCGCTCGGATGGGGGTGCTCGCGACCCTCGTGCTCGGGATCGGTCTCGTCGCCGCCCCGGCCGCGCTCGCCTCGCCGGTGATCGTCCAGGGAACCACCGACGTGCGCGACGCGGGACTGCTCCAGGACGTGATCGAACCGGGCTTCCACGCGGCTTACCCCCAGTACGAACTGAAATACATCGCGGTCGGGACCGGCCAGGCGATCGCCGGCGCGAAGGCCGGCCAGGGTGACGCGCTGATGGTCCACGCGCCGAGCCAGGAGAAGCCCTTCGTCGAAGAAGGCTATTCACTGGAACCGCGCGGTCGCGCCGTCTTCTACTCCGACTACGTGATCCCCGGGCCCCTCGCCGATCCGGCCGAAGTGCTCACGAAAGCTCCCCACAACGCCGCCCTCGCGTACGAACTGATCGCCAAGGCGGGCGAAGAAGGCAAAGCCAACTTCGTCTCCCGCGGTGACAACTCCGGCACCAATACGCAGGAGAAAGCGATCTGGAAGCTGACCAAAGTCGAACTGAACAAACTCGGCGAGCCGGGACCGGCGGGCACCGAAAGCAACGACGCCTGGTACCACAAAGCCGGCGCCGGTCAGGCGGAAACCGTGCTGCTCACCCAGCAGTGTCCGTTCACCGGGGCCGGCTGCTACGAGATGACCGACCGCGGCACCTTCAACCGGCTCGCCAACAACGGCTCGGTGACGCAGCTGCAGATCGTGTCCCAGCACAACGAAGTGAGCGCGCCCGGCGGGCAGAACCTGCTCAGCAACCCGTTCACCTTCTACGCGATCAACCCGGCCAAAGAGCCCGGCATCAACATCAACGTCGAAGGCGCCAAGGCGCTGATGGCGTACCTGACCTCGGAAGAATTCCAGGGGAAGCTGGCCGGCTATCCGAGCCCGTCCGCCCCGGCCTTCTTTGCCGACGCCCACCCGAAGATGACCTCGACCTCCGTCAGCGGAACGTTGTCGCCGGGTGCCGCGTTCAGCGTGTCCGGCAGTCTCGCGAACCTGCTCCCGGGCTCGCCCGCCGTGGCCGGCGTGCCGGTCAACCTGCAGCAGGCGCCGTTCCCGCCCGCCGGGCAGTCGCCGACCTACACCACGATCGCCTCGGCGACCACCGGCGGCGACGGTAGCTACTCACTGCAGGGAATCGCGACTCGCGAAGGCCTGCTCAGGGTCGAAATGCCGAACACCAACGCGGCCTACCCGAACCTCGGAGTCATGCCGCTGGTCGCTGCCGGGGGGCTTACCCAGACGTTCGCGGCGGCGGGTGCGATCGGTGTGCAGTCGCAGGTCGCCCTGCGCAAGCCGAGCAAGAAGAAGAACGTGGTGACCTTGCGCGGCACCATCGGCCCGGCGGCGAACAACAGCGTCGGTGCGGCGACCCTCGTCGTCCAAGGTCGCAAGGCCGGCAAGCACACCAAGATGCATGCCCTCAAGAAGGTCCGCGCCAAGGAAGGCGTCGCCTACACCGTCAGTGTCAAGCTGAAGCCCGGTAAATGGAAGCTCCGCGTTCGCTACAGGAACCCCGGCGTGGTCTCGCCGGTCACCTCACGCGCGGTCTCGGTCTCGGTGCGCTGACCCTCGTCCTGCTGGGCTCCGCCGCCGCGCCGTCCGGCGCGGCGGTCGGGCCCGGGGTCGTGGTCATCGGCCCGAACGGCTCGGGCACGGTCACCGAAAGGGAGATCAGGGAAGGCACGCCCGCGCAGGCGACCTCGTACCTGCTGCGAGCGACCCCGGGGGAAGTGGGTGAATGGATCCCGCGGGCGGGCATGTCGGTTCGGAAGGTGATCGAGGCGTCGGGCGTTCCGTTCGCCGCCACCGGCTACCTGACGGTGCCGCGGCCCAACGGCACCGTCGCCTATCTCCCGGGCGAAGACTTCGCCGAACCGTCGCCCGCGTTCGAAGAAGGCAAGTCCGCCGTGATCTCGATCGACGGCGCCAGTACGCGGTTCCTCCGTCCCCTGATCCCGCGCAAGCCGGATGACGTCAACGCGGAAGACAACATCGCCACGGTGTCCGGCGAAGCGCTGACGATCGGCGTGCACAACGGCAGCGTCGTCGAAGTACAGGTGAGTGCGTCCACGACCTCGACGACCGCAGGGAGCCCCGTCCAGTTCACCGCAGCCGTCATCGGTGGGGGCGCCTTCGACTTCAGCTGGACGTTCGGCGACGGTGGGACCGCGAGCGGTGAATCGGTCAGCCATCCGTTCACCGGCAGCGGCACTTACCAGGTGCGGGTCACGGCGGTCGGCCTCGACGAATCGGGTGGGGAATCGGGACCGGTGAGCGTGGTGGTCGGCAACCCCCCGAGCACCGAAGCGCCGGGGGCGAGCGCCGCTCCGCAGCCGAGCGCCAAGCAGCCGACCGGTGCTCCGGGCAAGGGGCGCGACGGGCGCGGCGGCGAGGGTCGGAAGCCGAGCGCCGGGGGCGAGGGCAAGACGGGTGGCAACGAGACCTCCGCGCAGCGGGGCAACGCGCCCGCGGGGCGTTCGCACCACGCCTCCGAATCGTCTGCGCCGTCTTCCTCCGTCCCGTCGCCCGCCCCGCCGTCGCCCGAAGCACCGCCCCCGGTGCCGCCCGCGCCGACCCTGCCGTCCACGCCCGAAGAGTCGTCCGGAACCTCCCCGGCGGCCTCCCCTGCAGCGAGCCCATCGCGACCGGGCCCGTCCCGGGGTGACCTGGTGGAAGGCCGGTTGGTGGGCGCGAACCTCGGGCCGGCGACGATCGAAGAAGCCCTCGGTGGGTCGGCCGAAGGCAAGGGATCCAGCTCCGCGGCGGGGGCGATCGGCAGCGGTGGTGCCGGAGTGCCCGTCCTCGCCCTTATCGTGGTCGCCCTGCTCGCCGGCGGGGCCCTGTTCGAGTGGCGCCGCGGCCGGGCGGTCCGCTGACCGTGCTCCCCTTCGCCGACATCGAGGACGTCCTCTTTCACCTCGCCGAAGCGCTGCGGGTGCCGGTGCTCGTCGCGGCGCTCATCTGCCTGGCGATCGTGCTGGTCGAATTCGGCCGCTTCGTGATCGAGGTCTCGCGCCGCCGCAGCCGCAGCTACACCGGCCTGCAGGCGGCGACCGAGGAGGCGCTCGCCGCCCTCCGCACCCGCCGCGACCACGTCACCGCCGCGGCGTCGCTCGCGCGGATCTCCGCCGGCCCGGCGATGTCGGAGGCGATCGAGCGCCTGCTCTCCCTGTGGGAACGTCCCGACCGCGAAGAGGAAGGGGCGAAGGCGCTCGCCGACTTCGACTTCGCCTCGATGCGCAAGCTGGAGCGCACCCGGGCGCTGGTCCGGCTCGGCCCGGCGCTGGGTCTGATGGGGACGCTGATCCCGCTCTCGCCGGCGCTCGCCGGGCTCGCCGAAGGCGACGTCAAGCAGCTCTCCGAAAACCTCCGCGTCGCCTTCAGCGTCACCGTGCTCGGCCTCTTGATCGGCGCGATCGCCTTCGTCATCTCCCTGGTCCGCGATCGCCTCTACGGCCAGGACCTCTCCGACCTCCAGTTCGTCGCCGCCCGCCTGCTGGGGCCGCGCCGATGAGCCCGCAGCAGCCGCAGCCGCCCGGTGCCCGCCCGCCGCTTCCGCCCGCCGTGCCGCGCCGCCGCGCCTTCGTCACCCCGCACGCGGGCCGCCGCGAGGACCGCGCCGGCGATCCGCTGGAAGGCCTGGTCAACCTCTTCGACCTCGGCATCGTCCTCGCCGTCGCCTTCCTGCTCGCGGCGCTCGCCTCGCTCAACCTCTCCGGCCTGCTCACCTCCGAAGACGTCACCGTCACCAAGAAGACCGACGGCCAGGAAACGGTGATCCGCAAGAAGGGCGACCACGTCCAGGCGGTCGAGCTCAGCCACCGCAAGGTGGTCGGAACCGGCGAAAGGATCGGCCAGGCCTACCGGCTCGCCGATGGTCGCGTGGTGATCGTCCGCCCGCCCAAGTCGCAGAGATGAAGTTCATCTGGGACGGCGTCAAGCAGGCCTTCGAACTGATCTTCGAAGGCAACGGCGACGTCTTCGAAGTGCTCGGCGTGACCCTGCACGTGGCGATCGGCGGCACGCTGCTCGCCGTCCTGGTCGGGCTGCCGCTCGGGCTCGCCTGCGGCCTCGGCCGCTTCCGCGGCCGGCGGGTCGGACTCGCGCTGCTGAACGCCGGCCTCGGCCTGCCGCCGGTGGTCGTCGGCCTGTTCGTCGCGCTCTTCCTCTTCCGCGGCGCCCCGCTCGGCGGCCTCGAACTGATCTACACGATCAACGGCATCATCCTCGCCCAGGCGATCCTCGCCTTCCCGATCGTCGGTGCCTTCACGGCGACCGCGGTGGACGCGGTTCCGCGCGCCCTCTTCGACCAGGCCCGCGCGCTCGGCGCGTCGCGCCCGCAGCTGGCGGTGCTGGCCCTGCGGGAGGCGCGGGTCGGGGTGATCGGGGCGACGATCGCCGCCTTCGGCTCGGCCCTCTCGGAGGTCGGGGCAGTGGTCCTGGTCGGCGGCAACATCCACGGCCAGACCCAGACCCTGGCGACCGCGGTGCTGACCGAAGTCTCGGCTGGTGAATACGGGACCGCGATCGCCTTTGGCCTCCTGCTGCTCGGCCTGGTCCTGATCTGTGGCGCGGCGCTGACGATCTTCCAGTACGCGGGCGAGGGCAGGGAGCGGGAACAGCGCGGCATCCTGCCGGGGTGGAGGGCGTCGTGAGCGCGACCGCGGCCGTCGAGGCGCGCCCCGTGCTCGAGGCGCGGGGGCTGACCGTGCGGCGGGGGGGCGCCGAGGTCCTCCGCAATGTCGACCTCGAGCTGCGCCGGGGCGAGGTCACCGCGATCCTCGGGCCGAACGGCGCCGGCAAGTCGACCCTGCTTGCGGCGCTCGCCGGGCTCCTGTCCCCCGCTGCGGGGACGCTCGAGTGCCGCGGCCGGCTCGCCTCGGCGGGCCAGGTGGCGGCGCTGGCCCGGCGCTCGGTCCGCGCCAACGTCGAGCTGGCGCTGGCCTGGTGGGGGGTGCCGCGTGGTGAGCGCCGCGAGCGGGCGGCGCGGGCGCTGGCGGCCCTCGGGGCCGACGGGCTCGCCGACCGCCGGGCGACCAGGCTCTCCGGCGGCGAGTCCCGTCGCGTCCACCTCGCGCGCGTGCTCGCCGTCGAACCCGACGTGATGCTGCTCGACGAGCCTTTCGCCGGGCTCGACCCGAGCGTGCGCTCGGAGCTCCTTTATGCCGTCGCCGACATCCTGCGCGATCCGCGCCGCGCGACCTGCCTCGTCGTCCACGATCGCGCCGAGGCCTGGGCGCTCGCCGACCGCGTCGTCGTCCTGCTCGACGGTCGCGTGGCCGCGAGCGGCGCGCCTGGAGAGGTGCTCGAGCACCCGCCGAGCCCCGAGGTCGCCCGCTTCCTCGGCTTCGACGGTGAGCTGACCGACGGCGACGGCCTCCTCCTGCTCCGCCCCGGCCAGGTCGCGCTCGACCCGGCCGGACCGCTTGCCGCCCAGGTGGCGCGCCGGGTCCTGGTCGAGGACGCGGTGCGGCTCGAGCTCGCGCTCCCCGGCGGCCGCGTCTTCTGCAACGCCCCGCTGCCGGGCCCGGCGGTCGGCGACGAGGTCCGTTTGCGCACCACGGGGGGCGTGCGCTTTGGGCGAGGGGCGGTGCGGGGGTAGGGAGTTGGGGTCCGTGCCTCGTGCTCGGGCCCCGTCCGGCGCCTCAAGCCCTGCCGAGGGGGAAGCCGTCGCCGCGCGGCCGACGGGCGCCCCCGGCAGGCCGAAGCCGCCCACCAGCCGCCGGGTCGCAGGGGGAGTCACAGAGATGCGTGGGTCGGGGCACGAAGGCGTGAGGATCAGGGACGAAGTCGCGAGAGAGGCGTGGCGGCCCCGTGCGCCTCGACGGGCCGATCGCCGGGCCGCGGAACGGGGCCCCATCCCCCTTCCGCTGTTCCTTATGGTCCCCACAGGACCATAAGGAACAGCGGGGCGATCTCCGGGGACGGAGGGATGCACGGAAGCGTGACTTCTCTTCCCTTCCGTG
>JAFDWO010000016.1 GCA_018268415.1 Actinomycetota bacterium
AGGGACCCTGGCGGGAGGAACGCAGGAGCGCCATGGGTCGGTCACCGAGGTCCGACCTCGTGACGGAGATGGTGGGAACTCCGCACCTCCTCCCGTCCTCCCACCGCCCGAGGAGTCCCTGTGGTGGATTACCGTCGCATGGCGACGGTAATCCACCACGCCTCCCCATGGACCCCGGTCCCCGGGGGCCTTCTCCCGGACCGGACGATCACGGAAGCCCGACCTCGTCACGGAGACGTCGGGAACCCCACGCCTCCTCCCGTGTTGTCCAACGCTCACGGACGCGTTCCGTACCTTGACCATGCCATGGCAGGGTCAAGGTACGGAACGCGTTCCCGGGCCTTCCTTTCGGGCCCGGAAAGAGACGAAAGGATCCGGGAAGGGTGACCTTCCCGGCATCCTCGTCACGGATCGGGCGCTCTGGATCCCTCTTCCATACGTGACCGTGACGGAGGTCCGACCTCCTCCGGTCCCCGGGCCTTCTCCCGGACCGGAGGATCACGGGAGTCCGACCTTCCTCCCGTCCCCGTGCCGCCTCTTTCACGAACCCTAACCGTCCCTGTGCCCTCTTCCGCACGACCCCCTCCCGTCCCGGGCGCCTCATGGCGCCCACAGCCTGCCAGGAGCGCCATGAGGCGCCCGGGAGGCAACTCGGACGGGTGGGGGGGCGGGGGTCGCGCGGAAACTCGGCCCGCGCCGCAACCGGGCCGGCCGGCCGCCCCGGCCCTCCCGAAGACCTCTACACCGCCCAGCCGTTCCTTTTGCCGGTCAGACCGGCAAAAGGAACGGCTGGGCGGGGGGCGCCGGTCAGGTCGACCGCAGCGGGGAGGACACCTCGGCCAGCCGCAAAGCGGACGAATAACCTCCGCCAACCGCTCGATCGAAGAGTTCGGCCCGATCTTGGAGCCGTTGGGACCGCTGGAGAAGGACGCCGGCATCGAGCAGATCCGGACGAACATGGAGGCCCGCAGGGAGGCGATCCTGGAGGCCGCCGAGCAATGACCTGGCCCGGCGCGCGTCTGCTGCACTGTTGGCTCCGGCGGGAGGATCGTAAGGTGAGCACGATCGATCGGGCCGGACACTCGTCCGCCCCGACATGCACGTCGCCTGGCGCCGCGCGCGGATGGCGGAGGATCCGGGGCGGGAGCTGGGCGAGGTGTTCGAGAGGTTGCTGGGCCGGGGGGCGTAGGGCGGGCCTGGCGCGGGGCGTTGACGGGCCGAGAACCGGACTATCCGACGGGCTTTCGGCCCATCAACCCCCCGCCCGCGTGTCCCGTTCGATCGCGCGGGCCGTCTTGAGCACCTCCGGCACGAACTTCTCGCGCAGGTCCTCCATGTCGGTGCGGCTGGCGTGGACGGAGACGTTCAGCGCGGCGAACTTGCCATCGCCGCCGGCGATCGGCACGGCGGCCGAGCGCAGGCCCTCCTCCAGCTCCTGGTCGACCATCGCGAAGCCCTGCTCCCGGGCCTGGTCGATCTCCTCCCGCAGCGCCTTCTTGGTGCGCACCGTGTGCGAGGTGAGGCGCTCCAGCCTGATCTCGCCCAGGCGCTCCCCGAGCTCCTCCGGGGGGAGCGCGGCGAGCAGGACACGGCCCATCGACGTCGCGTAGGCGGGCAGGCGGGTCCCGACCGCGAGGGTGATGGTCATGATCCGCCGCGTCGGTACGCGGACGACGTAGACGATGTCGAGCCCGTCGAGGACGGAGATCGAGGAGGACTCCTCGACCCGGCGGACGAGGCTCTCCATGTGCGGCTGGGCGATCTCCTGGAAGCTCAGCCCCGACAGGTAGGAGTAGCCGAGGTCGAGCACCCGCGGGCGCAGCGAGAAGCGGTCGCCGTCCTGGCGGACGTAGCCGAGCTCGACCAGGGTGAGGAGGAAGCGGCGGGCGACGGCGCGGCTGAGGCCGGTCGCCTGGGCCACCTCGCTGAGGCGCATCTCGGTGTGCTCGGCGTCGAAGGCGCGGATCACGGCGAGTCCGCGCTCGAGCGATTTGACGTAGGTCTGCGATGCGCGCGGCTCGGTCGGGGCCATCTCAGGTATCGTACGCATAGTGAGCGGACGTTCACTATGCGAACACACCGAAGGGTCCGCGTGATGGCCCGCGTGACGACCCTCGCCGACGCCATCGCCGACCTCCTCCGCGATGGCGACACCGTCGCCCTGGAGGGCTTCACCCACCTGATCCCCTTCGCCGCCGGCCACGAGGTGATCCGCCAGGGCCGTACCGACCTCACCCTGGTGCGGATGACCCCGGACCTGCTCTACGACCAGATGATCGGGATGGGCTGCGCCCGCAGGCTCGTCTTCTCCTACGGCGGCAACCCCGGGGTGGGCTCCCTGCACCGCTTCCGCGACGCGATCGAGAACGGCTGGCCGCGGCCGCTGGAGATCGAAGAGCACTCCCACGCCGGGATGGCCAACCGTTACGCGGCGAGCGCGGCAGGGCTGCCGATGGCGGTGATGCGCGGCTACCTCGGTACCGACCTGATGGAGCGCACCCGCGTCGAGGAGATCCGCTGCCCCTTCAGCGGCGAGCGGCTGGTCGCCGTTCCCGCCCTCGACCTCGACCTGGCGATCGTCCACGCCCAGGAGGCCGACCGGGCCGGCAACGTGCAGCTCTGGGGGATCCCCGGGGTGCAGAAGGAGGCGGTGCTGGGGGCGCGGCGCTCGCTGGTCACGGTCGAGCGGATCGTCGAGGCCCTCGAGCCCCGGCCGGGCGCCGTCGTCATCCCCGGCTGGGCGATCGACGCGGTCGCCGAGGCCCCCGGCGGCTCCCTGCCCTCCTACAGCCTCGGGATCACCGCCCGCGACAACGACTTCTACCGCTTCTGGGACGGCCTCTCCCGCGACCGCGACGCCTTCCGCGCCTGGATGGAGGAGAACGTGCTGGAAGGGGCGGCCGCCTGATGGCTCCCGAGACCGCTGCCGGGACCGCGGCCACGCCGGCCGAGCTGCAGACGATCGTCGCCGCCCGCCTGCTGCGCGAGGCCCGCTCGGTGTTCATCGGCGTCGGCCGGCCGTCGACCGCGGCGATCCTCGCCCGCGAGCTCCTGAACCCCGACCTGGTGCTGGTCTACGAGTCGGGGACGATCGGCGCCCGACCGCACCGCATCCCGCTCTCGATCGGCGACGGCGAGCTGGCCGAGACCGCCGACGTCGTCGTCGCGGTGCCGGAGATGTTCAACTACTGGATCGGGCCGGGGCGGATCGACGTCGCCTTCCTCGGCGCCGCCCAGGTCGACCGCCTGGGCAACCTGAACTCGACCGTGATCGGCGACTACGACCACCCGCGGACGCGGCTGCCGGGCGCCGGCGGCGCGCCGGAGATCGCGGCGGGCTGCGGCGAGGTCGTCGTGATCGCCCCGCACTCGCCCCGCACCTTCGTCCGGCGCCTCGACTTCCGCACCACCGTCGGCTTCGGCGATGGCCCCGGCGACCGCGCGGCGCTTGGCTTCCGCGGCCGCGGGCCGAGCGCCGTGATCACCGACCTCGGCGTGCTCGAGCCCGACCCCGGAACCTGCGTCCTCACCCTCACCGCGATCCACCCCGGCGTCGGGGTGGAGCAGGTGCATGATGCGACGGGCTTCGACCTGGAGGTCTCCGACGACCTCCAGGTCACGGAGCCCGCCTCGGCCACCGAGCTCGCCGCCCTGCGGGCGCTGGTGGCCCGATGAGCGTCTGCACCAACTCGCCGTGGCGACGAGTTTCTGCAGACGGTGAGGTGCCGCGATGAGCGCCGCTCACATCTACGCCGTCCTGCGCACCCCCTTCGGCCGCCACGGCGGCGCCCTCGCCGGGGTCCGCCCCGACGACCTCGCCGCCCATGCCCTGCGGTCCCTCCTCGACCGCGTTCCCGACCTCGACCCGGCCCGGATCGACGACGTGATCCTCGGTGACGCCAACGGCGCAGGCGAGGACAACCGTGACGTCGCCCGCATGGCGGCGCTCCTCGCGGGCCTCCCCACCAGCGTCCCCGGCGCCACCGTCAACCGCCTCTGCGGCTCCTCGCTGGAGGCGACGATCCAGGCCGCCCGGGCGATCGAGACCGGCGACGCCGGGATCATGGTCGCGGGCGGGGTGGAGTCGATGAGTCGCGCCCCCTGGGTCCTGCCCAAGCCCGGGCGCGCCTTCCCGGCGGGCCACGAGACCCTCCACTCGAGCACCCTCGGCTGGCGGATGGTCAACCCGGCGATGGATCCACGCTGGACGATCTCCCTGGGGGAGTCGGCGGAGAAGCTCGCCGACATGCACGGGATCTCCCGCGAGGCCCAGGACCGCTTCGCCCTGCGCTCCCACGCCCTCGCCGCCGAGGCCTGGGAGGAGGGCCGCCTCGCCGAGGTGGTGCCGGTTCCCGGCACCGAGCTGGAGCGCGACGAGGGCATCCGCGCCGACACCTCCATCGAGAAGCTCGCCAAGCTGAGGCCGGCCTTCGTCGCCGACGGTACGGTCACCGCCGGCAACTCCTCGCCGCTCTCCGACGGCGCCTCGATGCTGCTGCTGGGCTCGGAGGCGGCCGCGGAGGAGATCGGCGCCGCCCCTCTGGCCCGGATCGTCTCCCGCGGCGTCCACGGGGTCGACCCCGACGTCTTCGGCATCGCCCCGGTGGAGGCGGCGAACAAGGCGCTGGCGAGGGCCGGACTGACCTGGGCCGACATCGACGCGGTGGAGCTGAACGAGGCCTTCGCCTCCCAGAGCCTCGCCTGCCTGGCGGGCTGGCCCGACCTCGACCCGGAGAAGGTCAACATGAGCGGCGGCGCGATCGCGATCGGCCACCCGCTCGGCGCCTCCGGTGCCCGGGTGGTCGGCCGGGTGGCCATGGAGCTGCGCGACCGTGGCGGCCGTTACGGCCTGGCGGCGATCTGCATCGGGGTGGGGCAGGGGCTGGCGATGGTGGTGGAGCGCGAGGCCGGCTGACCCGGAGCGGTCTCAGGAAACGCTCAGGGGTGCCGAAGGTCGCGCTTACCGGAGCCGCCTAATTTCGACTGCGTGAACGGGACGCAGCACGACCACCGAGACGATGGAAACCGACGGCGGGGAGGCCTGCGGAGGGCAGTGACGATCGTCACCGCCTGGCTGGCCGGGGGCCTCGTCGTCGTCGGCGTGCTGCTGGCGGCGGGGGCGCTCGGCGGCGGCTCCTCCGGCAAGACCGTGACCACGATCCGTGAGGCCGCGGCGACCAGCAAGACGGTTGCCGCGACCTCGGCCTCCGGTGCGATGAGCAACGAAGCGCTCTACGAATCGGCCGCGCCCGGCGTGGTCGAGATCAAGGCGACGATCAGCGGGGCGAGCGGCGCCGAATCGATAGTCCCCGAAGGCTTCGGCCAGGAACCGGAAGCGAGCGAATCGAGCGCGACCGGCTCCGGCTTCGAGGTCGACGACGAAGGCACCGTGGTGACCGCCGCCCACGTCGTCGACGAAGCATCCGCGGTCAAGGTGATCCTCCAGGACGGCACCACGCGCAGCGCCGAAGTGCTCGGCGTCGACGACGCCTCCGACCTGGCGGTGATCCGCTTCGACCCCGAAGGCGCCGAACTGCACCCGCTCGAACTGGGCGACTCGGCGGCGCTCAAGGTCGGTGCCTCGGTGGCGGCGATCGGCGCGCCGTTCGAATACGCCTGGAGCTTCTCCACCGGCATCGTCTCCGGCCTCGACCGCACGATCGAAGCGCCCAACGGCTTCACCGTCGCCCACGCGATCCAGACCGATGCGGCCGTCAATCCCGGCAATTCGGGCGGCCCGCTGCTCGCCGGCGAAGGGCAGGTGATCGGCGTCGTCGACCAGATCGCGACCGATGGCTCCGCCGACCAGAGCTCCGGCGTCGGCTTCGCCGTCCCGTCGAACCTGGTCGCCGCCGAGCTCGAACAGCTGGAGGCCGGCGAAAGCGTCGAACATGCCTACCTCGGCGTCGCCACCGCGACCGCCGCCGAATCGGTCGACGGGGCCCAGGTCGCCGAAGTCGTCCAGGGCTCGCCCGCGGCGAAGGCGGGGCTGAAGCAGGGAGACGTGATCACCGAGTTCGACGGCGAACCGATCGGCGGCAGCGAAGACCTGGTCGCCGCGATAGCCGCGCGGGCGCCGGGCGACACGGCCACGCTGGAGGTCAGGCGCGGCTCCGAATCCAGCGCGCTGAAGGTGACGCTCGGCAACCAGCCGGCCGAATCCGGACGCGGCTGAGCCGACCCCACCCGGTACCGTCGCGTCACCTCGAGGTCGGCGGCGCCCACCCCACCCGGCACCGTCGCGCCGACTCGAGGTTGGCGGCTGAGCCCACCCCACCCGGTACCGTCGCGCCGGCTCGAGCCCGGCGGTGGCGCCGACCCCTCCGTTTTCACCAGTGACACTCCGTGGTCACAGTCTCTTTACAAGCTCGCTTAAAAGTGACGATTAGGTTGCCGCGCTACCGGCACCTGGCCGGTCGGAAATCCCGGAACAGGAGCCTTGATGCCCGAGCTCGTCCCCGCCTCGTCCACTCGTCCCGCGCGCCGTCCTGTCCTGCGCAACCTCACTACGGCCCTCGCGACGGCGGTCGTCGCCCTTCTGGTGGTCGCGGTGGCGTCCGCCGCGGCGGCGGTCGGCGAAGTCGACCTGGCGAAGTACAAGAAGGTCGCGGGGTACCCGCTGCCGACCAAGTTCAACAACACGGCGCCGGCACACAGTTTGCTCGCCGAAGAGGCCTCGGCGGTCACCTACGACTGGGACACCGAAACGCTCTTCGTCGCCGGTGACGGCGGTACCTCGATCGTCCAGGTGAACAAACATGGCGAGCTGATCAACTCGATGACGCTCGCTCCGGGCGGCAGCCCGCAGGGCACTACGTTCTATGACACCGAGGGCCTTACCTATATCGGCAACGAAGAATTCGTCATTACCGAGGAGCGCTACCGGCAGATCGACAAGTTCAAGTACGTCGCGGGTGGCGAACTGACCGCTGCCGACGTGAAGACGGTGAAGCTCGGCACGACGATCGGCAACATCGGCCTCGAGGGCGTCTCCAACGACCCCGGCACCGGTGGCTTCGTCCTGGTCAAGGAGATGGAACCGGAGGGGATCTTCCAGACCAACGTCGACTGGGACGCGGGCACGGCGACCAACGGTGGCCCGACCGCCGACGGCTCGACCAACCTCTTCCCACCTGCCGAAGCCGGCCTGCGTGACATGTCCGACGTCTACGCGCTGTCCAATGTCGCCGGGATCAGCGACACCGAAAAAGAAAACCTCCTGATCCTGAGCCAGGAAAGCGGCCAGATCGTCAACGTCAGCCGCACCGGCCAGGTCCACAGCCGGCTCACCCTGGTCTCCGAGCCGGGCAATCCGCTCACGATCCCGGAGCAGACGAACGAGGGCGTGTCGATGGACCAGAACGGCGTGCTCTACGTCGTCAACGAGGACGGCGGTGGCAGCCAGGAACATCCCGAAGTCTGGGTCTTCGAACCGCAGACCGGGCCTGGCGTCGGGCCGAGCGCGGTGTCCCTGACCAACCCGACCACCGCGCTGCCGGAGGACACCTCGACCGCCTCGCGGATCGAGCTCGCCGACGTCTCGGTCACCGACGGCGACGGCTTCGGTGAAAACGAACTCAGCCTCACCGGCCCCGACGCCGCCAACTTCGAAGTCGACAGCAACGGCCTCTACCTGAAGGCCGGGACGGCCCTGAACGCCGCGGCCAAGCCGAACTACGAAGTCAAGGTCAAGGTGCAGGACGCGGCCACGTCCACCCTGGCCGTGGAAAGCGCGACTTACACGCTGCACGTCTTCGCCGTCGCCGCGGGAGCGACCGAAGCGGGCATCGTGGTGAGCGAGGTGGCGCCGTGGAGCTCCGGCAACAGCCCGGTCGCCGCCGACTGGTTCGAGCTGACCAACGACGGGGCGACCAACGTCGACCTCAGCGGCTGGAAGATGGACGACGACTCCAACTCGCTCGCCGCAGCGGTCCCGCTGCTCGAAGTCGGCGTCCTGAAGCCGGGCCAGTCGGTGGTCATCGTCGCCGGTGGCACCGCGAACATCACCGCCTTCGAGCAGGACTGGTTCGGCGGTACGGCGCCGAGCGGCTTCCTGATCGGGCGCTACGAAGGTCCCGGCCTCAGCACCGGCGGCGATCAGGTCAACATCTTCGACCAGGGCGGCAACCACGTCACCGGGGTCACGTTCGGTGCCTCGCCGAGCGCCCCGCCCTACGGCACCTTCGAAAACCCGGCCGGCCTGAGTGGCGGTGCCGGAGAGAATCCGACGCTGACCCAGGTCGCGTCCGCTGGTGTCGACGGCGCCTTCATGGCCACCAGCGGCACCGAGGTCGGCTCGCCCGGATCGGCGGTCGCGCCGACGCCGGTCGCGGTCACCGAGGTCGCCCCGTGGGGTAGCGGCTGGTCGGAATACCAGGCCGACTGGTTCGAGCTCACCAACGAGACCGACGCGGCGATCAACCTCAGCGGCTGGAAGATGGACGACGACTCCAACTCGTTCGCCGAAGGCGCGACCCTGGAAGGCGTCACCAACCTGCAGCCGGGCGAATCGGCGGTCTTCGTCGAAACGAAGAAGGCGCCGCTCTCCGAACCGGAAGCGCAGGCCAAACTCACCGCGTTCGTCCAGTCCTGGTTCGGCGGGACGATCCCGGCAGGCGTCCAGGTCGGCGGGTACAAGGGCCCGGGCCTCGGCACCACCGGGGACCAGGTGAACGTCTTCAACGCCGACGCGACCCGGATCACCGGCGTCGCGTTCGGCACCGCGCCGACCGGCTCGCCGCTGCCGACCTTCGACAACTCGCTCGGCCTCGGCAGCTTCGCCGGCGCGGTCACGATCAGCGATCTGAGCCAGGCAGGGGTGCACGGCGCCTTCAACGCCCACGACCAGATCGGCTCGCCGGGCGCGGTCGCCGAGCCGGTCGCACCGCCGTTGCCGGAAGTGAAGATCACCGAGGTCGCGGCGACCTCGAGCAGCGGCCCGGTCGGCGGCGACTGGTTCGAGCTCACCAACGTGGGCACCACCGCGGTCGACCTGTCCGGCTGGAAGGCCGACGATGACTCCAACTCGTTCGCCGCGGGCGGCGCGCTGGGCGGGGTGACGAGCCTCCCCGCGGGCGCCTCGGCGGTCTTCGTCGAAAAGCCCTCGCAGGCGGCGGCATTCGAAGCCACCTGGTTCCCGAACGGGCTGCCGGCCGGCTTCCTCCTCGGCAACTATGGCTCCGGTCCCGGCCTCAGCTCGAGCGGTGACCAGGTGAACCTGTTCAACGCGGCCGAAGAAAAGGTCACCGGCGTGGCGTTCGGCGCCTCGACCTCGAGCGTCTCCTTCGACAACGCCGCCGGCCTCGGCGACACGACCAGCACCCCGCCGCCGGCGATCTCGACCCCGAGCGTCGTCGGAGTCCACGGCGCGTTCAAGAACTCGGCCAACGAGATCGGCTCGCCGGGCACGCTCGTCACGCTCCCGGCCAACCTGATCGCCACCACGCCGATCTTCCCGGTCCAGGCGACGGGCACGGTCGGCCCGGGCCAGTGGGTGACGATCACCAACGACGGCGGTGGCCCGGCCACGATCGGCGGCGTGCGGATCGAAGAGTCGAACCCCGAGTCGGCGGGCGACTTCATCATCGGTGCCGACCACTGCGCCGGGACGACGCTCGCCGGTGGGTCGAGCTGCCAGGTGCTGGTCCGCTTCTCCCCGGCACGCGAGTCCGCCACCTCTAGCGCCCAACTGGTCGTCGCCTCCGACGCCCCCGGCAGCCCGCTGACGGTCGTCCTGAACGGCACCAGCAGCGCGCTGCCGAAAGGTGAAAAGGGCGATCAGGGTGACCAGGGTCCGAAGGGTGACCAGGGCGACAAGGGTGATACCGGCGACACCGGTCCGCGCGGTCCCGCCGGCCCGACCGGACCCGCCGGTCCGACCGGACCCGCCGGTCCGCAGGGCCCGGCCGGGAAGAACGGCAAGGACGGCAAGGACGGGGTCGTCGAATTCGTCGCCTCCGGTTCGAGCTCCCAGGCCCGACGTGGCAACATCGCCCACCTCGGGTTCAGGATCAAGAACAAGACCGCCGGCCCTCTCCGCGGTGCCACGGTGAGCGCCGAGTCGCTCTCCGTCAAGGGCACCGACTCGGTCGCCGTCTCCCCGATCAAGGCCCACCAAACGGCCGTCGTCACCCTCGACCTGCGGATCGGCCGCAACGCTTCCCTCGGCCGCCACCGCGTCAAGGTCGACCTCAAGGTGGGCGGCCATACCGTGACTCGGACGGTGGTGATCAAGGTCACCCGCTGAGGCGGCGTGGGGCCGCCTCCAGCAACCGAAGGGAGCGGTGCGAGCGCGAAGCGCGAGTTCCTCGGTTATTCGGTTCGGGTCACGCACTGGTGTGCGCTCCCCTCGCCTCATTGCCCTGCGTCCTTGCGAGGCTGGCCCACGCCCCCTCAGGGTCGTCCCCGCAGGTCGTCTTCTCGCTATGGAGTGGCCCGCGGGAGCCGCCGCCCTACCCGATCTGCTGGACCGACCAGCCGTTGCCATCGGGGTCGGCGAAGAAGACGAAGCGGCCCCAGGGGAACTCCTGGACCTCGCTGACCTCGATATCGCGGTCGAGCAGCTCGGCGCGGGCGGCGTCGACGTCGGCGACCACGAGTTGCAGGCCCTCGAGCGAGCCGGGGGCCATGTTGTGGGCGCCGCTGGTGAGGGAGATCGAGCAGGCGGAGCCGGGCGGCGTGAGCTGGACGAAGCGCAGGTCGTCGGTCACCTGGTGGTCGTATTCGGCGACGAAGCCGGCCCTGACGTAGAAGGCCTTGGCCCGGTCGACGTCGGCGACGGGGACCTGGACCAGCTCCAGGCGCCAGTCGAGCTTCGAGGCGGAAGTGCTGTCGGTGCTCATCTCGTGTCCTTCCGGTAGCGGTTGGTGGTCCGCACTAGAGTCTGGCGCCGTGGCCCGCCAAGCCCGACCGCCGATGACGCCATCTTCCGCCGGCGTCAGCGAGCGGATGTCGCGGGTGCGTACGCGCGACACGGCGCCGGAGAGGGAGCTGCGCTCCGAGCTCCACCGGCGCGGCTTCCGTTATCGGGTCGACCGCCGCCCCCTCAAAGGCGTGCCGGGTCGCGCCGACCTCGTCTTCGGCCCGGCCAGGGTTGCCGTCTACGTCGACGGCTGCTTCTGGCACTCCTGCCCCGAGCACGGCACGATGCCTCGTTCGAACGAAGCCTTCTGGCAGGACAAGCTCGCCCGCAACCGTGAGCGCGACGCGAGTGTGAACGCGCTCCTCTCCGCGGCGGGCTGGACCGTGGTCCGGGTCTGGGAGCACGAGGAGATCGCGGCGGCGGCCGACCGGGTCGAGGCCGCCGTCCGCGAGTCCCTAGGCCGCCAACGCTGAGCTGTTCCTTTTGGCCTCCACGGCGCCATAAAGAACAGCCGGCCGAAGGGCTTCGGCGATCCGCTGGGCGAGGAGGGGCGGGACCGCGTTGCCCACCTGGCGGGCGACGCTCGACATCGCCTGGTCCTCGGGCAGGACGAAGTCGTCGGGGAAGGACATCAGGCGCGCCGCCTCGCGCACCGTGATCGGGCGGTGGGCGGAAGGGTGGAGATAACGGCCTTTCTCCGGCTTGTAGAACTCGGTGCGGATCGTCAGCGCCGGCCGGTCCCACCAGAGGCGGCCGAAGACGTCGGTCGTCCCGGTCGGCTTCTCCCGCCAGCAGCGCGGCACCAGGTGGCCGAGCCCGGCCCGGTCGAGGTTCCGCTGCATCGCGAACCGATCGCCGCCGTCCCGCGGCACCGCCTTGTAGCGCCGCACGCTCTCCGGCCGCGGCTTCCGCGGCCGGTGCCACCCTCGCCCGTCGGCCCGCAGCGGCAGCCCCTCGACCGCCTTCCGGAACGTGACCCAGGGCGCACGCCCGCCCGGCTCCGCGGGAAGGCGGTCTGTGGGAAGGGGCTCCGCGGGGAGGGGGTCCGCGGGAAGGGGGTCCATGTCTTTTGTATCCCTCTGGGTGACAAAGGACAGGGACCCCTCCTCGCCGTGGGTCGGTGCCGGCCAGGGCGGCGCGCCGCAGCGGGTGCCGATCACGATGGCGCGCCGGCGTCGCTGGGGGACGCCGAAGTCTGCGGCGTTCAGGATCTCGCCCTCGACCTCGAAGCCGAGGTCCTCCGCGCGCCGTTTGAACGCGGCGTACTCGGCGCTGCGGAGCAGCTCAGGGACGTTCTCCATCACGAAGGCCCGCGGCTCGATCGCCTCCAGCGCCCGCAGGTACTCGCGCCACAGTCCCCGCCGCTCGAAGCCGACCGCCGCGCGATTCAGCGGGCTGAAGCCCTGGCACGGGGGACCGCCGATCACCACGTCGGCGGCCGGAAACGAGGCGACGTCCTCGATCGGCCCGCACGCCACGTGATCGCCGAAGTTGGCCGCGTAGGTGGCTGCCGCGTCGCGGTCGAACTCCACCGCGAACACCGACCGAAACCCTCCCGAGTCCTCGAACCCCCTGGTCATGCCGCCGCAGCCGGCGAAGAGGTCGACGAGGGTCAGGGGCGTCACCTCGGGCACGATATGCGGCGAGCCGGCGGCGACCCGCCGCGGGGACCGGCCACCCGGCGCACCAACGCGCACCCATCGCTCCTGGCCGCCGCCACCTAGGAGCGGATAGGCGGGCCGTCGTCCCGCGCCCGCTCCGCTTCCGCCACGAACAGATCGTGCAGGTCGCTGATCGCGTTGTGCGCCGGGGCGGAGCGGCGGCGCTGGAGCACGAGCAGCACACCGGTGCCGTCGTCCTCGAGCGGGCGGTGGGTGATGTCGCCGCTGCGCTCCAGCGGGTCCCCGACCACGCTGTAGTCGGGGAGGACGGCGACGCCGAGGCCCGCGGCGACCATCAGCTTGCCCATCTCGGCGCCGTCGGCGGAGTAGGAGGGGGTCGGTTCGCGGCCGTCGAGAAGGCGGGTGACATAACGGTGCATGACGTAGCCGGCGCGCATCGCGATCAGCGGCCGCTCCCAGAGGTCGGCGGTCCGGACCGCCGCGCCGCTCGCCAGCTCGTCGTCGGGACGCAGGACGACGACCGGCCGGCCGCGCAGCAGCTCGGTCGACTCGAACTCGGGCGGCATGTCGTCGCCCTCCAGGTAGTTCACCAGGCCGAGGTCCATCGAGCCCTCCAGCAGCGCCCGGTGGATCGCGGTCTGCTGGGCGCTCAGGATCTCCACCTGGGTCGAGGCGTGGGTGTCGCGGAAGGCGTGGATGGTCGGTGCCAGCAGCGGCACCGTCGCCGCGGTCACGGTCCCGACGCGCACCGTGCGGGAGAGGGCGCGGCTCTCGTCGGCGGCGCGCTTGAGGCTGTCGGCGGCCTCGATCACGGCGACCATGTGGGGGAGGAGCTCGCGCCCGTGCTCGCCAACGGTGGCGCCGGAGCGGCGGCGGTCGAGGATCTCGACCCCGAGCTCGCGCTCCAGCCGGCGCACGTTCTCGCTCAGCGCGGGCTGGGAGATGTGCAGGGCCTCGGCAGCCCGGCGGAAGGAGCCGAAGCGGGCGACGGCGGTGGCGTATTCGAGTTGCTCGATGCGCATGGTGGGGGAGGGGCGGCCTCGGGATTCGACGCTATTTCATTAAAGTTGACCGACTTGGTAGGAAAAGACTATCGGGCTACCCGAAAGTCCGATTTGACAGCCGTCGGTGTTCGCCTGCATCATGCGGTTCCGCTATAGATCTTTGTTGATCGACTTAGTAAGGAATTGACCATGCCCCGACCGATCCGCCTCAACGCCTTCGACATGAACTGCGTCGCCCACCAGTCGCCCGGCCTCTGGCGCCACCCGGAGGATCGCGCCTGGGACTACCGCAAGCTCTCCTACTGGACCGACCTCGCCCAGCTCCTCGAGCGGGGGCGCTTCGACGGGCTCTTCATCGCCGACGTGCTCGGCATCTACGACGTCTACGGCGGCGGCCGCGATGCGACCGTCCGCCATGCCACCCAGGTGCCGGTCAACGATCCGGCGATGCTGATCTCGGCGATGGCCGCGGTCACCGCGGGTCTCGGCTTCGGCCTCACCGCGTCGATCTCCTTCGAGCACCCCTACCCCTTCGCCCGCCGGATGTCGACGCTCGACCACCTCACCGACGGCCGCGTCGGCTGGAACGTCGTCACCTCCTACCTCGACTCGGGCGCCAAGAACCTCGGCGCCGCCGCCCAGCTCACCCACGACAACCGGTACGACGTCGCCGACGAGTACCTCGAGGTCTGTTACAAGCTCTGGGAGGGCAGCTGGGAGGACGGGGCCGTCGTCCGCGATCGCGCCGCCGGCGTCTTCGCCGACCCGGCGAAGGTGCACGGGATCGAGCACGAGGGCGAGTACTTCAAGGTCCCCGGCATCCACCTCTGCGAGCCCTCGCCACAACGCTCCCCGGTCATCTACCAGGCGGGCGCGTCGAGCCGCGGCCGTCAGTTCGCCGCCGAGCACGCCGAGGCGATCTTCACCGCCGCCCCGACCAAGGAGATCCTCAAGGAGACCGTCGGCGACATCCGCCGGCGCATGCGCGAGGTCGGCCGCGATCCCTACGACGCCCGCATCTACAACCTCCTCACCGCGATCACCGACGAGACCAGGGAGAAGGCCTGGGCCAAGCACGACGACCTCGAGCGCTATGGCGACGACGAGGCGGCGCTGACCCTCTTCTCCGGCTGGATGGGCGTCGACCTGGCCGAGTACGACCTCGACGATCCGATCGGCGAGGTCGAGTCGAACGCGATCCACTCGGCCGTCGCCGCCTTCCAGCAGGCCGACCCCGAGGGCGGCGAGTGGACCGTCCGTGACATCGCCCGCTGGGGCGTCATCGGCGGCCTCGGCCCGCGCGTCGTCGGCTCCCCCGCCGAAGTCGCCGACCACATGCAGGAGTGGATCGGTTACTCCGACGTCGACGGCTTCAACCTCGCCTACGCGATCACGCCGGGGACCTTCGTCGACGCGGTCGAGCTCCTGATCCCGGAGCTGCAGCGCCGCGGCGTCGCCCCGACCTCCTACCCGCCCGGGACCCTCCGCGAGCGCCTCTTCGACGGAGGTCCGCGCCTGCCCGAGAGCCACCCCGGCGCGTCCTACCGCCATCTCCGCGAGGCACGCGCCAAGCGTGGTGGCCTACCGTCGCATAGCGACGCCAAGACACCACAGGGGGTCGCCGCGTGACCGCGGACCTGCGCTTCCATTGGTTCCTGCCCACCCAGGGCGACGGCCGCGGCCTGATCGAGACCGGTGACGCGCCGCCCGCGGGCACCGCCGGCGGCCTGCGCGAGGCCTCGATCGCCTACCTGACCCGGGTCGCGACCGCGGCCGAGGACCTCGGCTTCGAGGCGGCGCTCACCCCCACGGGCGGCTGGTGCGACGACGCCTGGGTGGTGACCGCGATGCTCGCGGAGACCTCCGAGCGCCTGCGGTTCCTCGTCGCCTTCCGTCCCGGGCTGGTCGCGCCGACCCTCGCCGCGCAGATGGCCGCAACCTTCCAGTGGCACTCCGAGGGCCGCCTGCTGCTGAACGTGGTGACCGGCGGCGACGCCGCCGAACAGCGCGCCTTCGGCGACTTTCTCGCCAAGGAGGAGCGTTATCGGCGCACCGGCGAGTTCCTCGAGATCGTCCGCCGTCTCTGGGACGGCGAGACCGTCAATTACGCGGGCGAGCACCTGCGGGTCGAGGGGGCGACGATCCACCGCCTCCCCGACCCCCGCCCGGAGATCTACTTCGGCGGCTCCTCGCCCGCCGGGATCGAGGTCGCCGCCTCCCACGTCGACGTCTACCTGACCTGGGGCGAGCCGCCCGCCGCGGTCGCCGAGAAGATCGAGCGCGTCGCCGCGGCGGCCGCCGAGCGAGGCCGCGAGGTGCGCTTCGGCATCCGCCTCCACACGATCTCCCGCGATGAGTCCGCCGCCGCCTGGGCGCAGGCCGAGCGCCTGCTCGCCTCGGTTCCGGCGGCGACGATCGCCCGGGTCCAGGCACGCCTGCGCGAGTCCGAATCGGAGGGCCAGCGGCGGATGCTCGAGCTGCACGGCGGCTCCCGCGACCGGCTCGAGGTCTACCCCAACCTCTGGGCCGGCGTCGGGCTCGGCCGGGGCGGCGCGGGCACCGCGCTGGTCGGCTCGCACGCCGAGGTCGCCGAGCGGATCGAGGAGTACGCCGAGGTCGGGGTCGAGGAGTTCGTCCTCTCCGGTTACCCCCACCTGGAGGAGCTCTACTGGTTCGGCGAGGGGGTGCTGCCGCTGCTGGAGCGCCGCGGCCTCTGGCGCCCGCCGGGCCCCGCCGAGCTCGCCTTCAGTGGCGGCCGCGAGGGTACCGCCGTCCCGTTCGCGGTGGGGGCGCGGCGATGAGCACGCCGACCCAGCGCGTCGCGATCGTCGGCGGCGGCGCCTCGGGGGCGCTGGCCGCGGTCCACCTCCTGCGCGAGCCGCGCGACCGCGGTGCCCTGGAGATCGACCTGATCGACCGCACCGGTGGCTTCGGCGCCGGTATCGCCTACGGGACCACCGACCCGCTCCACGTGCTGAACGTCCCCGCGGTGCGCATGGGGGCCATCGCGGGTCGGCCCGAGCACTTCCACGAGTGGCTCGCCGAGCGCGGCGAACCGGTGGCCGAGGAGGCGTTCGTGCCCCGCGGCGTCTTCGCCGGCTACGTCCGCGATCTCCTCGCCCGCGCCGAGCGGGAGGCGACCGACGCCCGCCTGCGCCGCCACTGTGGCGAGGTGACGGCGATCGTCGAGCACCACGGCGCGCCCGCGGCGCCGCTCGAGCTGACCCTCGCCGACGGCGAGCGGATCCGGGCCGACCGGGTGATCCTGGCGCTCGGCCCACTCGACGGCGGCGACCCGATCCGGGTCCCCGCCGAGCTGAAGGACTCCGGCGTCTACGTCGCCGACCCCTGGGCGGCGGGCGCCCTGGAGGAGGCGCGGCGCGATCGCGAGGTGCTGGTGGTCGGCACCGGCCTCTCGATGGTCGACGTCGCCCTGACGCTGTGCGAGGGCGGGCAGGGGCCGCGGGTCCGCGCCGTCTCCCGGCATGGGCTCGTGCCGCGCCGGCACCGACGCACGCTCACCAACCTGCGCCGCTTCCACATCCCGACCGAGACCGGGCAGATCGAGCCGATCGTGGCGGCGATCTTCGCCCAGATCTGTCGCGTCTCCCAGCAGGGCGACGACTGGCGCGACGTGATCGACTCGATGCGGCCGGTGACGCCGGCGCTCTGGAAGGCGCTCGGCACCGCCGAGCAGCGCCGCTTCCTCGCCGAGTTCCAGCGCCTCTGGGACGTCCACCGCTTCCGCATGGCGCCGGCGGTCGCGGACCGCTTCGAGGCGCTGCAGGACGTCGGGCGGATCGTCACCGAGTCGAACTCGATCGTCTCCCTGGAACCGCACGGCGATCGCGTCCGCGTCTTCCTGCGCATCCCCGGCGCGACGGACCTCGACCTGGTCGAGGTCGACCGGGTGATCAACTGCAGCGGCGCCGGGACCGACCTGCGCCGCCAGGCGCCGCCTCTCCTGGCCGGTCTCCTCGCCGCGGGCGCCGCGCGCTCCGACGAGCTCGGCCTCGGCCTCGACGTCACCCCCGAGGGCGCGCTGCTCGGCGCCGACGGCACCCCCTCGACCCGCCTCTTCGCGATCGGTGCCCTGCGCAAGGGGGTCGAGTGGGAGGCGATCGGCGTCACCGAGATCCGCGATCACTCCGCCGCCGTCGCGCGCCAGATCGTCCGCACCGGCGAAACCGAGGAGATCCCGCTGCCAACCGAGCTGCGCGCGGTGCCCGCCGCGGCGCCGACGGAGTGGGAGGCCGCGTGACCGCCACCACCACGACCCGACGGAGGGCCGCTCGATGAACCCGCTCGACCTCGTCCCCGCCATCCCCGACGCGGTCGCCGCCGCGAGCGACGAGCTCGCCGCCGGCCGCATGGTCCTCCTGCGCGACGACTGTGAGCGCCGCGGGGAGGGCGACCTGCTCATCGCCGCCGAGTTCGCCGACGCCGCCGCGGTCAACTTCATGGCGACCGAGGCGCGCGGGCTCGTCTGCCTGGCGCTGAGCGCGGAGCGCTGCGAGCAGCTCGGCCTCGAGCAGATCGGCAACCGCGGCAACGCCTCGTCCCTGGGCGACTCGGCGATGGTCACGATCGAGGCCCGCGAGGGCGTCACCACCGGCATCTCGGCGGCCGACCGGGCCCGCACGATCGCCGTCGCGACCGACCCCGGGAGCGCCGCCGCCGACCTCGTCGGGCCTGGCCACGTCTTCCCGCTGCGGGCCCGTCCCGGCGGCATCCTCGAGCGCGCCGGCCGCACCGAGGCGGCGGTCGACCTCACCGCGGGCGCCGGGCTGCGCGGTGCCGGGGTCCTCTGCCAGGTGATGCGCGACGACGGCCACATGGCGACCGGTGAGGACCTCGAGGTCTTCGCCGCCCGCCACGGGCTCGCGGTGGTCGACCTCTCCGACGTGGTCCGCCGGGGGCGCGCCGCCGAGCCCGCGGCGGCGGCGAAGCTCGCCGAGACCGGCCGGCGGATGCGCGACGTGATGGGCCACTTCGCCACCGGCGTGTCGGTCGTCACCGCCCGCGACGCCGACGGCGCGCCGGTCGGCACCACGGCCAACGCGATCTCCTCGGTCTCGCTCGGCCCGCCCTTGCTGCTCGCCTGCCTGGCGCGCAGCTCCGAGACCCTGGCGGCGATCCGCGCCGGCGGCCGCTTCGGGGTCAACGTCCTCGCCGCCGGGCAGCGCCACCACTCCGATCGCTTCGCCAGGAAGGGCGGCGCCGTGCGCTCCCACGAGGTCGACTTCGACGACCACGAGCTCGGCGTGCCGGTGCTGCCGGGATCGCTGGCGACCGTGGTCTGCGAGGTCGAGGCGATCCACCCGGCGGGCGACCACGAGATCGTCGTCGGCCGCGCCCACCACCTCGAGCACCGCGAGCCGGGCGCCCGCCCGCTCCTCTTCTACCGTGGGTCCTATTCGGAGATCCAGATCGAGGAGGACGACCTTGCCGCCTGAGACGCAACCACCCGTGCCCGGACCCACCGACCACCCGACGCCGGTCCGCGATCTGCCGACGAGCGTCGATCTGAGGGTGGTGCTGGGATCGACGACGCCGCCGGGGCGGATGCACCGGGCCGTCGAGGGGGCGATCGAGCGCGCCGCGGGGCGCGGCACTTCCGCCGACCTGCTCGACCTGGGGACGCTGCGGCTCGGCTTCGCCGACGGGACGCCGCCGGAGGATCTCGACGACGACACCGCGGCGACGATCGCCGCGGTCGCGGCCGCGCGGGCCGTGATCCTCGCCACGCCGGTCTACCGCGGCTCGCTGAGCGGCTCGCTGAAGAACCTCCTCGACCTGACGCCGGTCCCGGCGCTGCAGGGGAAGGTCGTGGGACTGGTCGCGATGGGCGCCTCCGACCACCACTTCCTCGGCGTCGAACGGCACCTCCGCGACGTGCTCGCCTTCTTCGGCGCCGTGGTGATGCCGGTCGCGGTCTACCTCACGGGCGGCGACTTCGACGACGGCGTCCCCGGCGAGCGGGCCGCGGCGGCGCTCGACGAGCTCTTCGCGACGACCGCCGCGACCGCCGTGGCGCTGGCCGGCGGCGCCGCCGGGTTCGAGCCCGCACCGCTGGCGGCGCGAACGATCAAGCCCCGGGCCAGGGGAGTGACAAGCTGATGCCGACCGCCGAACTCGAGCTGCCGCGGATCGCCGATCCCGCGCCGCCCGGGCCAGTTACGACCCAGCCGACCCCCACCGCGCCGACCGCACGGGGGCCGCGCGCGATAGCCCCGCGGCCTGCGCCCGCAGCCGAAGCCCTGCCCGACGCCTCGGTCCGCGCGCTCGTCGTCGACTCCCACGCGCCATCGCGGATCGGCCTCGGCGCGCTGCTCGAGGCGCAGCCCTGGATCGAACGGTGCCTGCTCGCCGCCGACAGCGGGGAATCGGTGGCGCTGGCCCGTCGCCACCGGCCCGACGTGGCGATCCTCGACATCTCCCAGACAGGTCCCTTCGCGGGCTCGGTCACCGCCGCGATCCGCGCCGCCCACCCCGGCGTCCAGATCCTCCTTACCTCCCGCTGCCGCACCTCCCCGGGTGCCCCGCCCGCCGCCCTCGGCGCGGTCGGCTTCCTGCCCGCGGGGGTCACACCCGAGGACCTGATCGACACCGTCCGCACCGCGGTGATCGGCGGCGAGCCGCTCGACCTCGCCGACCCGACTCCCACCGGCGCGCTCGAGCTGACCGAGCGCGAGCGGGAGATCCTGATCCTCCTTGCGACCGGGGCGACCAACCGGGAGATCGCCGAGCGCCTCCACCTGGGGCCGGACAGCATCAAGAAGAGCGCCACCGTTCTCTACCGCAAGCTGGGCGTCCGCAACCGGACCGAGGCCGCCCGCCGCGCCGAGCTGGTCCTCGGCCGTGGCCTCGACCTGAACGCGGCCTAGACGAGCGCGACCCGGGCGGTGCGGGCGTCCGAGGTGCCGCACGGCGCCGCCCCGCCCTCCCCGGGATCGCTCCGCGGTTCCTTATGGTCGCCAGGCGACCATAAGGAACCGCGGAAGGGACGGGCCGTCGAGAGGGGAGGGGCCCGACCCTGCTGGCCCCCGCGGCCGTCCGAGACGGTCCCGGCCGCCTCATGGCGCTCCTGGCAGGCTGTGAGCGCCATGAGGCGCCCGGGACGTGAGGGGTGCGTGGGGAAGACGGCACAGGGACGTGAGGAAGGTCGGACTTCCGTGATGGTTCCGTGAGGATCGGCCCCCGGACGGGCCCGACGGGTGCCTGTGGCGCCTTAGTGGCGCATAGCGCCACTAAGGCGCCACAGCAAGGGAGGAAGCGTGGAATCCTCACGGTCTCCGTCACGAGGTCCGACATCGGTGACGGAGTCGTGGCGCTCCCGTGAGCCTCCGGCGGGCCTTCCGCCACACCCCCCCGCACCCTCGGCCGTCTCGGCCACGGCCACAGCCTGCCAGGGCCGTGGCCGAGACGGCCGCGTCCCTTCCCTCCGGGCGACAGCTTCCGAAGATCCCATCCCTTCCCCGATCGGGTACGACTTCCTTGATTCTTGTTTAACCTGGTCAACAAGCTCTACTTTGGCTTGCGATGACCCCCCACGGCGCGATCGCAACCCACCGTCCGGACCCCCGGCGCTCCTCTCACGGGGCCCGGACGGTGATCGCGCTGGTGACCGCGGCGATGTTCGCGGACGCCACCTTCTACGCAGTGATCGCGCCGCTCCTGCCGCACTACCGCGACGCGCTCTCACTCGGCCACCTCGAAATCGCCATGCTCTTCGCCGCGCATCCGGTCGGGACGGTCATCGCCGCCCTGCCCGCCGCGCGGCTGGTCAATGCGCGCGGGTCGGCGGCGGTAATGACCGCCGGGCTGCTCAGCCTCGGCATCGCGACGATCGTCTTCGGCCTCGCCGACTCGTTCCCGATCCTCGTCGCCGGGCGCTTCGTCCAAGGCGCGAGCGCGGCGCTGGTGTGGTGCGCCGGCCTCGCCCGCATCCAGGGCGCGGTCGCGCCGGAGCGCCGCGGCGCCGCCCTCGGCCTCGCCGGTGCGGCCGCCGGAGCCGGCTCGCTGGCGGGACCCGGCTTCGCCGCGCTCAGCAGCCTGATCGGGATCGCGGCGACCCTGATCACCCTCGGCGCACTCAGCTTCGTCCTCGCCCTGGCGATCCGCCTGGCCGGCGAGTTGCCCGGCGAGCGCCGGGAGGGTGCTCCGGCCGCCCGCACCCGCTCGCTCCTCAGCCTCGACGTCACCCGTCCGGCCGGCGTCATCTTCATCTGCGGCGCCGTGCTCGGCGCGGTCTCGACGATCGGGCCGCTGCGCCTCTCCGACCTCGGCGCCGGCGTCGTCCTGATCGCCGCCACCTTCGTCCTCTCGGCCTTCGGCGAGGTCGTGATCGCGCCGGCCGCCGGACACGCGTCCGATCGCGTCGGCCGCACCCTGCCGATCCGCCTGGCGTTGATCGCCGCTGTGCCGCTCCTGTTCGTGGTCGGCTTCGCCGGCTCGGTGCCCGTGACCGCACTGGGGATCGCCCTGATCGGCTCGGTGGTCGCCGTCCTCTGGCCCCTCGGGACCGCCCTCCTCGCCGATCGGGCGGGCCGTCGCGGCCGCGCGGCCGCCGAAATCTCGGCCGTCAGCCTGATCGCCTGGAGCATCGGCCTCGGCGGCGAGTCGGTCCTCTGCGGTGCCCTCGCGGGCGCCTTCGGCAACGGCGCCGGGCTCGCCTTCCTGGCGGTTCCGTGCCTGCTCGGCCTCGCCTTCCTCGGCGGCGAGGAGCCGCGGGGCGAAGTGCGCCTTCCGGGCCTCGACCCACAAACCGTCAACCCCGTCAACTGACCGCTGGACCCAGGAGATCCAAGAACGATGAAACCAAGTCTGAAATCGCGCCTCACGGCACTCGCGGTGTTCGCCGCCCTCGCCGCCCTCACGGCGGTCGTCAGCGCCTGCGGCGGCAGCAGCTCCACCGCGGCCCCCGCCAACACCACCTCGGTCGTCGGCGTCGGCGCCGGCGCGAAGAAAGTCGAAGGCACCCCGGTCAAGGGAGGGACCCTCGTCTACGGCACCGACCGCGAACCGACCTGCCTCGACCCGCACAACCTCGGTGACATGCCGCAGACCTACGTGGCGCGGCAGTACCTCGACTCGCTCGTCTCGATGCAGCCGGACGGCACCGTGGTCCCCTGGCTGGCCGAAAAATGGAACATCTCCAAGGATGGACTCCAGTACACCTTCTACCTGAAGAAGGGTGTGAACTTCACCGACGGTACGCCGTTCGACGCCGAGGCGGTGAAGGCGAACTTCGAACAGACCCTCGATCCCGAAACGCAGTCGTCGACGAACCTCGTCTACCTGCTGCCGATCTACAAGGGCGTCGACGTCCTCGACAAATACACCGTCCGGATCAACCTGAAACGGCCGTACTCACCGTTCCTCGACGTCCTCGCCCAGGCCTTCTTCGGCATGGAGTCGCCGAAGGCGATGGCGCGCGGGATCAAGGAAAACTGCGTCTCTCCGGTCGGCACGGGCCCCTTCATCCTGAAGAAATGGAAGAAAGGCCAGGAGATCGACCTGGTCCGCAACCCGAACTACAACTCACCACCCGCCGACGCCAACAACCAGGGTCCGGCCTACCTGGACGCGATCACCTGGCGCTTCATCCCCGATCCGTCGGTCCGCTGGCAGGCGCTGCAGAGCGGCGAAGCGCAGGCGATCTTCAACATCCCGCCCGAGGACTTCGCCGCGGCCCAGTCCGACCCCAACATCGAAGTCCAGCAGTTCGTCCACGCCGGGATCGGCCACTACATCGTCCTCGACAACAGTGAACCGCCGTTCGACGACCTGAAGGTGCGCCAGGCGTTCAACTACGCCGCCAACACCGCGGCGGCGGTGGAAAGCGCCTACCAGGGTGCCTACCCGGTCGCCACCAGCGCGATCAGCTCCGGGACGCCGTTCTACACGGCGAAGTACGCCAACCTCTACCCGCACAACCTGGCCAAGGCCGAAAAGCTCCTCGACGAAGCGGGTTGGAAGAAGAACGCCAACGGGGTGCGCGAAAAAGACGGCAAGCAACTCACGGTGAAATTCATCTACGGCTCCTCGCCTGGTGAAACGCCGCCTGCCGAGCTCACCCTGTATCAGAACGTCCAGGCTGCCGCGAAGGAAGCCGGGTTCGAAGTGACCCTGGTGCCGCAGCCGCTGGCGCAGCACAACGAACAGGCGAACATCCCGAAGGACTACGACGCCGAGCCGACCTACTGGAATTGCCCGACGCCGATGTGCATGTACATCGTCGCCTCGACCGAGACCTACGACAGCCCGTTCGCGAACATGTCGCGGATCAAAAACCCGCAGCTCGACCAGACGCTGCTGGCGGCGGCCGCGACGACGGACCGGAAGAAGCAGGCGGCGCTCTACGGCAAGGCGCAGCAGATCATCGCCGAGAACGCCTACTGGGTGCCGATGTACCCGGAGCAGACGCTGCTCGGGATCAGCAAGAAGCTCAAGGGCGTGTGGATCGAGCCATCCGAGGGTGAGCCGATCCTCTCCGACGCCTGGTTGGAAGGCTGACGATGAGCGCGACGCCATCGATCACCGCCGGGGGAGCGCTGGAGGCGCCCCCCCGGCGCCGCATCCCGGGGCAGGTCGTGCTCCGCCGTCTGGTCGGCGCACTCCTCGTGCTGTGGGCGGCCGCGACCCTCTGCTTCGCCATGCAGGAACTCTCGCCGGGCAACAAGGCGCTCGCCATCCTCGGCGGCTCCGGCGCCCGCCCGCCGCAGGAGCAGATCGAAGCCACCGAAGAGAAGTACGGCCTGAACGATCCGATCCTGCAGCGGTACACCCGCTTCATCGGCAACCTCGCGACCGGTGACCTCGGCACCTCCTACCAGTACAAGCAGCCGGTCACCAGCCTGATCTCCGAACAGGTCGGGCCGACCCTGGTGCTGGTCCTGGTCTCGACCTTGCTGGCCTGGGTCATCGCCGTGCCGATCACGCTCCTCACCGCGGGCCGGGGGCGGCTCAGATCCTCGTTCGGCTCCGGCTTCGAGGCCTTCTTCGCCGGCATGCCGCCCTACTGGCTGGGGCTGGTGCTGCTGGTCGTGTTCGCGTTCGAACTCGGCTGGTTCCCGGCGATCGGCGGCACCTCCCCGGACGCCCTGCTGCTGCCGGCGCTCACCCTGGCCCTGCCCCTGGCAGGATTCCTCGGCCAGGTGACCCGCGACGAGTTCGAGCGCGGGCTGAAGCAGCCGTTCGCCGTCTCCGCCCGCACCCGCGGGGCGAGCGAGGCCGAAGTGCGACGACGCCACGTCCTCCGTCACGCCCTGCTGCCGGGGGTCACCCTGACCGGCTGGGCGATCGGGGCGACGATCTCCGGCGCCGTGCTGGTCGAAGTCATCTACGCCCGGCCCGGCCTCGGGCAGGTGCTGGTGAACGCGGTCTCCAACCAAGACCTGCCGGTGGTGGTCGGCATCACGATGCTGGTGGCGCTGATCTACGTCGTGGTCAACCTGCTGGTCGATCTCCTCTACGTGGTCGTCGACCCCCGACTCCGTACAGCGACGGGGGTGGCCTGATGGCAACGGCGATCGATCCGACGGTCGGCGGGCTGCCGCTCCCCGGCGGTCCGGCGCCCGCCCGCACCGGGGTCCTCGCCCGGGTCCGTGGCATCCGCCCGGCCGTCGCCCTGTCGGTCCTGTTCCTGGCGATCATCGCGATCGCCGCACTCGTGCCCTCGCTGCTCACCAAAGGCAATCCGCTGGCGGTCAACCTCGGGCACAGCCTGCAGTCGCCGTCGCTCGAATTCCCCTTCGGCACCGACCAGTCGGGGCGCAGCGTCTACACGCGGGTGATCTACGGCGCCCGCGAGTCGGTGCTGATCGGCCTCGGTGCGACCGCGGTCGGCCTCGGCCTCGCCGCCCTGCTGGGCGTTGCCGCCGGGCTCGGTGGCAAGTGGGTGGACGGCGCGATCAACCGCCTGCTCGAGGTCCTCTTCTCCTTCCCGGGCCTGCTGCTGGCGCTGTTCCTGGTCGCCATCTTCGGCTCCGGCGTCTCGACCCAGATCATCGCCGTCGGGGTCGCCTCGGCGCCCGGCTACGCGCGGATGATCCGCGGCCAGGTGCTCCAGGTCAAAGGCGCCGACTACGTGATCGCCTCGCGGGCGCTCGGGCACAAGCCCTCGCGAACGCTGTTCAAGAACATCCTGCCCAACGCCTTCCGGCCGCTGGTCGTGCTGGCCACGCTCGGCGTCGGACAATCGATCGTCTGGGCCTCCGCCCTCAGCTTCCTCGGCCTCGGCGTCGCCCCGCCGAAGCCCGAGTGGGGGGCGATGCTCGACGCCGGCAAGGACTACATCCAGACCGCCTGGTGGCTGGAGCTCTTCCCCGGGGCGGCGATCGTCGCCTTCACCCTGGCCGCCAGCTGCCTCGGCCGATACCTGCAACGACGCATCGAAGGAGAGACGTTCTGATGAGCACCCCCCAGCCCGCCGCGGCGGGCGCCCCCCTGCTCGAGGTCGAGGACCTGAAGGTCGGCTTCGGTCCTCGCGGACATGTCAACGAGGTCGTCCACGGCATCTCCTTCGCGGTCGAGTCGGGCAAGTGCCTGGCGATCGTCGGCGAGTCGGGCTCCGGCAAGACGGTCACCGCGCGCACCCTGGTCGGGCTGACCGGCGAGCGCTCGCAGGTCGAGGCAGGCAAGCTGGACCTCGGTGGTCGCTCGCTCCTCGGCCTCTCCGGCCGCCGCTGGCGCGAGGTGCGCGGCGCCGAGATCGGCTTCGTCCTCCAGGACGCGCTGGTCTCGCTCGACCCGCTGCGCAAGGTCGGCCAGGAGATCGCCGAGCCGCTTCGCATCCACGGCTGGGGCGAGCGCTCCGGGCGCCGGCAACGGGTTATCGACCTGCTGACCGAGGTCGGCGTGCCCGAGCCGGAGCTGCGCGCACGCCAGCTGCCGCATGAGCTCTCCGGCGGGCTCCGCCAGCGGGCGCTGATCGCTGCGGCGATCGCCCTCGACCCGAGCCTGCTGATCGCCGACGAGCCGACGACGGCGCTCGACGTCACCGTCCAGGCGCAGATCCTCGAGCTGCTGCAGCGCACCAAGGAGCGCGGCCGCGGCCTGATTCTGATCAGCCACGACCTCGCCGTCGTCTCCCGCCTCGCCGACCACGTCGCCGTGATGCGGCTGGGCGAGATCGTCGAGCAGGGGCCGGTCGAGCAGATCCTGCGCTCGCCGCGGCACCGCTACACGCGGGCGCTGTTGGACGCGGTCCCCGCCGCCCACTCGAAGGGGACGCGGCTGGCCCCGCGGGTCGCCGGCGCCTACATCCCGGCGGGCGACCCGCAGGTGCCGACCGTCGCCGGCCGGGCGCCGATCATCACCGCCGAGAACCTGGTCAAGTCCTTCCGCGGGCCGGACGGCACCAGCCGCACCGCGGTCGACCACGTCTCGCTCGAGATCCGGCCCGGCGAGACGCTCGGGATCGTCGGCGAGTCGGGCTCCGGCAAGACGACGACGGCGCGCATCATCCTCGCCCTGATCGACCCCGACGGCGGCAACGTGACGCTGCGCGGCAAGGCCTGGACGACGCTGAAGGAGAAGGACCGCCGGCAGCGCCGCCGCCGCGTCTCGGTCGTCTACCAGGATCCGCTCAGCTCCTTCGACCCGCGCTGGACGGTGCGCCGGATCGTCGACGACGCGATCGCCGAGGAGGACTACAGGGGCAAGGAGGCGCGCCTCGGCCGGGTGAGGGAGCTGCTCGGTCACGTCGGGATCGGCCCCGACCTGCTCGACCGCCGGCCCCTCCAGCTCTCCGGCGGCCAGCGCCAGCGGGTGGCGATCGCGCGCGCCCTGGCACCGCAACCGGAACTGATCGTCTGCGACGAGCCGGTCTCGGCGCTCGACGTCTCGATCCAGGCCCAGGTGCTCGACCTGCTCGCCGACCTGCAGTCGGAGCTGAAGGTCGCCTACCTCTTCATCTCCCACGACCTCGGCGTGATCTACCACGTCTCCGACTGCGTGCTGGTGATGAAGGACGGCCGCGTGGTCGAGTCGGGGAGCGCCGAGCAGATCTTCAACTCACCCCAGGCCGAGTACACGCAGAAGCTGCTCGCGGCGCTGCCGCGCCTCGACCGAACCGAGCCCGAGAGAAAGGCGGTGCCCGCATGAGTGCCCCCCGTCAGATTCGCGTCAACGCGTTCGACATGAACTGCCCGACCCACCTGGTGGCGGGCACCTGGCGCCACCCCGACAGCCAGGCCTCCCGCTACAAGGACCTCGGCTACTGGACCGACCTCGCGCGGCTCTGCGAGCGCGGCCTCTTGGACGGGATCTTCATCGCCGACGTGCTCGGCGTCTACGACGTCTACGCCGGCTCGAACGCCGGCGCCCTGCGCGGCGGCGCCCAGGTGCCGGTCAACGATCCGGCCCTGGTCGTGCCGGCGATGGCCGCGGTCACCGAGCACCTCGGCTTCGGGATCACCGCCTCGACCTCGTTCGAGCACCCCTACACGTTCGCCCGCCGGATGTCGACGCTCGACCACCTGACCAAGGGCCGGGTCGGCTGGAACATCGTCACCTCCTACCTGGAGAGCGGCGCCCGCAACATCGGTCTCGACGGCCAGGTCCGCCACGACAACCGCTACGACATCGCCGACGAGTACATGGAGGTCCTCTACAAGCTCTGGGAGGGCTCATGGGAGGACGACGCGGTGGTCGCCGACGTCGCACGGAACGTCTACACCGACCCCGACAAAGTCCACCCGATCGAGCACGACGGGGAGTACTTCAAGGTCCCCGGGATCCACCTCTCCGAGCCCTCGCCGCAGCGCACGCCGCTGCTCTACCAGGCGGGGCAATCGAGCCGAGGGAAGACCTTTGCCGCCGAGCACGCGGAGGCGGTCTTCATGGGCGCGCCGCGGGCGGAGATCCTGCGCGGCAACGTCGACGACCTGCGCGGGCGCCTCGTCGACGCCGGTCGCGCCGCCGAGGACATCCGCGTCTTCAGCAGCTTCTCGGTGATCGTCGCGCCCACCGCGTCGGAGGCGGAGGAGAAGCGCGACTACTACCGCGGCCTGATCGACCCGGAGGGAACGCTGGTCCTCTGGTCGGGCTGGCTCGGCTACGACCTCGCGCCCTACGCGCTGGACGAGCCGCTGCGCCACGTGCCCAACGAGGCGATGCAGTCGACTGCCGAGACCTTCGGCGGCGGTCGCTGGACGGTACGCGACTTCGTCGAGGAGCTCGGCTTCGGCGCCGACGGTCCGAACGCGACCGGCGACCCGGCCGCGGTCGCCGACCAGATCGAAGACTGGATCGACTCGACCGGCGCCGACGGGATCAATCTCAACCACGTCGTCACCCAGGAGAGCTACGTCGACTTCGTCGAGCTGGTCGTCCCCGAGCTGCAGCGGCGCGGCCGCTATCGCACCGCCTACGAGGAGGGGACGCTGCGCGACAAGTTCTTCGGCCGCGGCTCGCGCCTGCCCGACACCCACCAGGCGGCACGCCACCGCCGCGACCCCGCAGGAGCCCTCGCATGACCATCGATCTGACCGTCGACCGCGCCGCCGATCCGGCTGCGCTGCTGGAGCCCGGCTCGCCGCGCCTGGCGGCGCTGCTGGCGGAGATCGGCACCGAGTCCGCCGTCCGCGAGCGCGAGCGGATCGCCCCCTACGCCCAGATCGACCTGCTGCGCGCGGCGCGCTTCGGGGCGCTGCGGGTGCCGCGCGAGTACGGCGGCGCGGGGGCCTCCCTGCGCGAGGCGTTCCGGCTGGTCATGGCGCTCGCCGCGGTCGACTCCAACGTCGCCCACATCCTGCGCTCGCACTTCGCTTTCGTCGAGCAGATGCTGCGCTCGACCGATCCGGGGCAGCGCGAGCACTGGCTGCGGCAGGCCGCCGCGGGGACCTTCGTCGCCGGCGCCGCGACCGAGCTCGGCAGCCACAAGGTGGGCGCCGAAGCGTTCGGGACGACGCTGCGGCGCGACGCCGACGGCACCTTGCGCCTCGACGGGGTCAAGTACTACTCGACCGGCAGCCTCTACGCCGACGCGCTGCTCTACATCGCGCTCGACGGGGACGGCAAGCTGGTCAGCGTGATCGTCCCCGCCGGGCGCGACGGGGTGACGCTCGAGGACGACTGGGACGGGCTCGGCCAGAGCCTCACCGGGACCGGCACGACGCGCCTCGAGAACGTCGCCGTCGAGCCGGGGGAGGTGCTGGTCGAACGCCCGCCGGACGAGGACGGCCCGACCAGGCGCTTCGGCGTCCTGCAGCTCTACATCACCGCGGTCATCGCGGGCGCGACCCGCAACGCCGCCGACGACGCGATCGCGCTGGTCCGCAGTCGTGAGGGGCGCCCGTTCGCCCACGCCGCCGCGCGACCGGCCGAGGATCCGCTGCTTCAGGAGGTGGTGGGGGAGATGGTCAGCGCCGCCTACGCCGCCGAGGCCACCGTGCTGCGCGCGGCGGAGGCCCAGGACGCGGAGGCCGACTCGGTGGTGGACGGGGAGCCGAATCCCGACCTCGCCGACCGGGCCGCGCTCGAGGCGGCCGAGGCCAAGGTCGTCGTCGACCAGGTCGCCTTGGCGGCGACGGCACGGCTCTTCGACCTCGGCGGCGCCTCGGCGACCAAGCGGGCGCGGAACCTCGACCGCCACTGGCGCAACGTCCGCACCCTGTCCACCCACAACCCGCTGCTGCACAAGTCGCAGGCGATCGGCGATCTGGCGCTCAACGGCACGCCGCTGCCGCCCAACTGGTTCTTTTGAGCGACGCGGTCCTACAGCCAAGGGCATCACAGGCGCCCCGCCTCGGCTCGCCCGCCGAGGCGCTCGCGGCGGCGCGGGCCTTCGCCGCCGAGGTCGCTCCCGGCGCGGTCGAGCGCGATCGCGAGCGGCGCGTGCCGGTCGCCGAGCTGGAGGCGCTGGGACGGACCGGCCTGCTCGGGCTCGGCGTCCCGGTCGAGCGCGGCGGCGGCGGGGCGAGCGCGGCGACGATCGTCGAGGTCTTCCGCATCATCAGCGCCGCCGACCCGGCGATCGGCCAGGTCCCGCAGAACCACTTCCAGCTGGTCGACGCGCTGGTCCGCTACGGCGACGTCGCCCAGAAGGAGCTGCTGCTGGGCGACGTCGTGCGCGGGGCCCGGTTCGGCAACGCCTGGTCGGAGCGCGGCGGCAGGCACCCGCTGGACACCAGGACGATCCTGCGTGCGACCGGGAGCGGCCTGCGCCTCGACGGGCGCAAGTACTACTCGACCGGCGCGCTCACCGCCCAGTGGGTGCCGGTGCTGGCCCTCGACGAGGACGGGCTCCGCGTCTTCGTCTTCCTCCCCCGTGACGTCGAGGGCCTCGCGGTCGACCAGGACTGGACCGCCTTCGGGCAGCGGGCGACGATCAGCGGCACCACCGTCCTCGACGGGGTGGAGGTGCGCCCGCAGTGGGTGCTGCGGATGCCGGCCGTGAAGCAGCGCGCCGACACCTTCGCCTCCTTCGCCCAGGTCCTCCACGCGGCGGTCGACGTCGGCATCGCCCGCGGCGCGCTCGCGGAGGCCGCCCGCCACCTCGGCACCCGCAGCCGCACCTGGTTCGAAGCGGCGGTGGAGCGTCCGGCCGACGAGCCCTACGTCGTCGCCCACTTCGGTCGGCTCGAGGTGCGGGTGCGGGCGGCCGAGGCGCTGCTCGACGCCGCCGCGCGCGGCCTCGACGCCGCCGCCGCCGACCCGCGGCCGGAGCTGGTCGACGCGGCCCGGCTCGGCGTCGCCGCGGCGCGCGCCTGCGGTGCCGAAGTCGCGCTCGAGGTCACCAGCGACGCGCTCGACGCGCTCGGCTCGTCGGCCGCCGACGAGGCCTACGGCCTCGATCGCCACTGGCGGAACGCCCGCACCCACACCCTCCACGACCCGACCCGCTGGAAGCACGTCCACCTCGGCCGCAACCTGCTCGACGGCGTCGTCCCCGGCCCCGACAACTTCTTGATCTGACCCGGCCCCGACCCAGGAAGGACCCCGACCCATGCCCCGCCTCCGCTTCAACGCCTTCTCGATGAACTGCGTCTCCCACATCCACCACGGACAGTGGGTGCGCCCCGACTCGCGCAGCGTCGACTACACCGACCTCGACGCCTGGGTCGAGCTGGCGCGGCTGCTGGAGCGCGGCAAGTTCGACGCGCTCTTCCTCGCCGACGTGGTCGGCACCTACTCCAGCTACGGCGGCAGTCGCGACGCGGCGATCGAGGAGGGGCTGCAGACGCCGGTCAACGACCCCTCGCTGCTGATCCCGGCGATGGCTCTCGCGACCGAGAACCTCGGCTTCGCCTTCACCCAGTCGGTGCTGCAGGAGCAGCCGTTCAACTTTGCCCGCCGGCTCTCCACCCTCGACCACCTGACCAAGGGGCGGGTCGGCTGGAACATCGTCACCTCCTACCTCGCCGACGCGGGCCGCAACCTCGGGTTCGGCGGGCTGCCGTCCCACGAGGAGCGTTATCGGCGCGCCGAGGAGTACATGCAGGTCGTCTACAAGCTGCTGGAGGGGAGCTGGGAGGACGACGCGGTGGTCCGCGATCGCGAGCGCGGCGTCTACGCCGACCCGGCGAAGATCCACGACATCGACCACCGCGGCGAGTTCTACCCCGACGTCCCCGGGCCGCACCTCTCCGAGCCCTCGCCGCAGCGGACCCCGGTGCTCTTCCAGGCGGGGGCCTCGGAGTGGGGGCGGGACTTCGCCGCCCGCAACGCGGAGGCGATCTTCATCATCGCGAGCACCCACGACGCGGCGCGGATCGTGATCGAGGACGTGCGCGGCCGGGCGGCGCGCTGCGGACGCGATCCGGGGGACATCGTCTTCTTCCTCGGGATGTCCTTCATCGTCGGCGGCACCGAGGAGGAGGCGCGGCGCAAGGCGGCCGAGCTCGACCAGACCGCGAGCCCGCGCGGCTACGCCGCGCACACCGGGGGCAGCCTCGGCGTCGACTTCTCCGGCATCGACCTGAACGCGCCGATCGGCGAGCTGGACCACTACAACACCCAGGGCATCGCCAAGAGCCTCATCGACTCGGCCCCCGACCAGACCTGGACCTTCGGCGACCTGCTGGCGAACCGGGCGATGAACCGGATCGTCGGGGCGCCGGAGCAGATCGCCGACGCGCTCGAGGGATGGCTGGAGGTCGGCGTCGGCGGCATCAACATGCCCTACTACGTGACGCCGGGCACCTTCGCCGACTTCGTCGACGGCGCGGTGCCGGAGCTGCAGCGGCGCGGCCTGATGCAGAGCGAGTACGCGGCGGGGACGCTGCGCGAGAAGCTCGCCGACGGGGGCGCCGGAGCGCGGCTCCCCGAGTCCCACCCGGGCGGCCGGACCCGGCGCGAGCGGCTCGGCCGTCCCCCCGCGGACCGGTCGTCGGCACCACGACCCGCGGCCGCCCCGGTCGCGGCGGCCTGAGGTCGGGGCGATGCCGGTCCGACTGCACTGGTTCCTGCCGACCAACGGCGACTCGCGCACCGACCTCAGCCTCGGCAACGCGGTCGGCGCCCACGGGGCGCGGATCGACGCGGCGACGACCACCGAGCGCAAGGGCGACATCGCCTACATGTCGCAGGTGGCGCGGGCCGCCGAGGCGCTCGGCTTCGAGGCGGCGCTGACCCCGACCAGCTCCTGGTGCGAGGAGGCCTGGGTGATCACCGCGGCGCTGACGCAGCTGACCCGTGACTTCAGGTTCCTGGTCGCCTTCCGTCCCGGCCTGCAGTCGCCGACCCTTGCCGCGCAGGCGGCGGCGACCTACCAGCGGGTGTCGGGCAACCGGTTGCTGCTGAACGTGGTCGTGGGCGGCGACGCGGTCGAGCAGCGCCGCTATGGCGACACGATCGGCAAGGACTCCCGTTACGCCCGCGCCGACGAGTTCCTGGCGATCGTGCGCGAGCTGTGGAGCGGGGAGGAGGTCGACTTCTCCGGCCAGTGGTACGAGCTCGGGGGCGCCCGCCTGCTCGACCCGCCCGCCTGGCCGACGGTGTACCTGGGCGGATCCTCGGCGGCGGCGATCGAGGTCGCGGCCCGCCGGGCTGACGTCTTCCTCACCTGGGGCGAGCCGCCCGCGGCGGTCGCGGCGAAGCTCGACGCGGTGCGCGAGGCGGCCGACCGCGAGGGCCGTGAGCTCGGCTTCGGCATCCGCCTCCACGTGATCTCGCGCGACACCGCCGCGGAGGCCTGGGCGGTCGCCGACCGCATGCTCGCCGGCCTCTCCAGTGCGCAGATCGCCACCGCCCAGTCGATCCAGCGGGTCTCCGAATCGGAGGGCCAGCGGCGGATGACCGAGCTGCACGGTGGCCGCACCGACGACCTCGAGGTGTCGCCCAACCTCTGGGCCGGGATCGGCCTGGTCCGCGGCGGCGCCGGCACCGCCCTGGTCGGCTCGCACGAGGAAGTGGCCGACCGGATCGCCGAGTACCACGGCCTCGGCATCGAGGAGTTCATCCTCTCCGGCTATCCCCACCTCGAGGAGGCCTACCGGGTGGGGGAGGGGCTGATGCCGGTGCTACGCGCCCGCGGGTTGCTCGTCGACGCCGGCGAGCGACTTCTCCACCCAGCCTGAGCAGACCGAGAAGTCCTCGACCCCAAGGGCGGCGGCGACGTTGCACCACATCCCGGTCTGGAAGAAGCCGTTGAGGCGTTCCTCGTCGTCGACCCCGCTCATCGCGCGGATCAGCTCGACCAGCTTCGCGTACTCGACCCGGACGACGGTCTGGATCTCCGCGTCGTCGCCGCAGGCGGCGTAGGCCTGCAGCTGGAGCAGGAGCAGGTCCGGGTTGTCTCCGATCGCGCCTACGTAGGAGCGGCCGATCGCCTTCAGCTTGTCTTCGTCGGGTTCGGTCGGGCCGTCGCGGTCGTACGCGGCGGCGGCAGCTTCGAAGAACGCGTCGATCTTCTCGAAGCAGCGCCCCACCGCGGCGAGGAAGAGATCGCGCTTGGTGGGGAAGAGGCTGAAGACGTAGGGCTGGGCGACGCCGACGTCGGCGGCGATCGCCGACACCTTGGTCCCCTGTAGGCCGCCGTGGGCGAAGTGGTGGACGGCTGCCTCGATCAGCGCGTCCCGGCGCTCGGCCGCCGGGACGCGCTTGCGAGGCTCCGCTTTGATCGGTGCCGCCATCCTTCGATCCTATTGCCGCGGCGGACTCCCGACCGCTAGTTCGCGGTCGGGAGCGGTTGCGCCGAGGCAGCGCCGTGGGCGTTGTGGCGCTCCTCCCCGGCCGCGTCGAATTCGGCGACCTCCTCGGTGGTCGCGGTGCCGCCGAACGGCACCACGGCGGCGACCAGGGCGCCGAAGGCGAGCACCGCGACCCCGACCCAGAGCGCCGGGACCATGCCGTCGACGAACTGCTGTGGCGTGGTGTAGGCGCCGGCGCCGCTGAACACGGTGGCGAGGACGGCGATCCCGAAGGTGCCGCCGAGCTCGCGGATCGCGTTGGCGGCGCCGGAGGCCTGCCCCGCCTGGTCGACGCGGACCGAGTTGAGGATGGCGCTCGCCGAGGGGGCGAAGACCAGCGCCATCCCGGCGCCGGCGGCGACGAAGGCGGGGATCATCGTGACGTAGCTGACCGTGGTGCCGGCGGTGATCGCCAGCCAGGCCAGGGCCGCGCCCTGCAGCGCGACGCCGGCGACCATGAACCAGCGGGCGCCGAGTTTTTCGCTGAAGACGCCGGCCAGCGGCGCGACGACCATCGTCGCCCCGGTCCAGACCAGGAGCTTCAGGCCCGCCTCCAGGGGCGAGTTGCCGAGCACGTTCTGCATGAACTGGCTGAGGAAGAAGATCGAGCCGAACATGCCGAAGTACATCGCCATCGAGACCACGTTGGTGACGGCGAAGCTGCGCTTGGCGAAGAACTCCATCGGCAGCATCGGCGCCTCGCTGCGCAGCTCCTGGCGGACGAAGGCGGCCAGCAGGACGAGCCCGGCGCTGATGCTGATCAGGACCTCGGCGGAGGTCCAGCCGATCGTCTGCGCGCGGACCAGGCCGTAGACGAGGCCGAAGAGGCCGGTCGAGGCGAGGGCCAGGCCGGGGAAGTCGAGCGGCGCCTTGGGGCCGTAGCTCTCCTCCAGACGACGGGCGGCCAGGGGCGCGAGGGTGAGGCCGATCGGGACGTTGATCCAGAAGATCCAGTGCCAGTCGGCAAGCTCGATCACGGCGCCGCCGACGAGCGGGCCGATCGCCACGGCGATGCCGCTGATGCCGGACCAGACGCCGAGGGCGACTCCCCGTTTTTCGGGTGGGAAGGCGCCCGCGAGGAGAGTCAGGGTAAGGGGGGTGACGATCGCCGCGCCAATGCCCTGGAGGGCGCGCGCCGCGATCAGGAGGTCGGCGGACGGGGCCAGCGCCGCGCCCGCCGAGGCGGCGGTGAAGAGGGAGATGCCGGCGACGAACATTCGCCGACGGCCGAAGCGGTCACCGAGCGCGGCGCCGGTCAGCAGTAAGACGCCGTAGGCGAGCACGTAGGCGTTGACGGTCCACTCGAGCGCCTGCACCGAGGCGCCGAAGTCATTGTGGATGCTGGGCAGTGCGACGTTCACGACGAGGTTGTCGAGAACGACCATGAAGAGGCCCACGGAGACCAGGACCAGCGTCCAGATCCTCCCTCGCTCCTCAGTTTCCATGTCCGGTCCTTCCTAGTTAGTAGCGGCGACTAAGAAAAACTTAGCAGCGACTAATAATTAGTGCAAGCCCGACTTCCTCCGGCCTCTCTACGCTCGCGTGGTGCCCCCGCAGGCAATCGTCATCTACGACGACGATTGCGGCTTCTGCCGCTGGTCCCTGGCGCTCCTCCTGCGCCGCGACCGCGACTCCCTGCGCCCGCTTCCCCTCGGCACCCCCGAGGCGGACTACCTCCTCCACGACCTGACGCCGGAGGAGCGAGGTGCCTCCTGGCACCTGGTGATCGACCCACCGCCCGCCGCGGCCGGCCCGGAGCAGCTCAGCTTCGACGCGCCACCGGTGCGGTTCAGCGCGGGCGCCGCCCTGGCCCCGGCCCTCAGGCTCCTACCTCGCGGCCGCCGCCTCGGCTTCCTGGTAGCGCGCGTCCCGGGGCCGACCGAACGCGCCTACCGCTGGGTCGCCGACCACCGCCGCCTCCTCGGCCGCGTGGTCCCAGGGCGAGCCCGCGCCTGGGCGGACGCGACGATCGCGTCCCACGCCGGGCGAGGTCACCGATAGCGCAAGGGCCCGGACGCTCGCTGAGTTGAGCCGGTCATGGGAGGCTCAACTCAGCCAGGGAGGATCAGAACGGCGCCTTGCAGAGCGTCTTTGCCCCGGACCAGGAGAACCACTTGCCGAGCTTGCCGCCGGGCTTCTTCGGGATGCGGACTTCGAGCTTGGTGTAGGCGACCTGCTTGCCGCACTTGCCGAGGCTCGTCGCCCGCAGCTTGATCCGGGCGAGCTTGCGGTAGTAGCCGCCGTGGGGCTTGAAGATCGGGTTGAGGCCGTAACCGATCGCGCTCGGGTTGCCCCAGCCGCTCCACTTGATGTGGGTGACCGAGCCGCTCGGGTCGCCGCCGTTGAAGATTTCCTTCGGTTCCGCGGTCCCGAAGCCCTTGCCGTACGGGGCGGCGAAGCTCTTGGAGCCGAGGACCGGGTTGGCGGCCGCCCCGGCGGTGGTGGCGACCGTCGCGCCGAGGGCGCAGGCGGCGAGGACGAGTGCGGAGAGGATGCGTAGTTGTCTCATTTGTCCGCCTTCTTACCCACGAAGAGCCCGCGCATGCGCGCCCCGAGGGATGGTCGCGGCCCGCGCTCGGCCGCGATCCACTCGTCCCGCGTCGGCAGTCGTCCCGCCGCCCGCGCCGCCCGCACGCACTCCATGTGCGCGTGCCGGCGCTTCGACCGATCGTCCTCCGGCGCGATCAACACGTGGTCCGACATCGAGGCGAGGTGCTTCCCGCAGAACGGACACCGATAGGTGGCCGGCTTCAAGTTCGATGCCGGCCGCATCGCCCACCACCTCGCCTCGTCCACCATCCTCCACAGTTTGCCCGCACCTCGATGTTGATGGGCCGAAAACTCAAGCTCCGCTTGAGTTTTCGGCCCATCAACCGAGCCCTGTGACGGGAGTCGCGCCGAAGGTCAGCTGCGGACTACCTGGGAGCCGCCGACGATCGTCTCTTCGCCGGAGTCGCCGAAGACGATCCAGGCCTTGTTGCCGCCGTCGTAGTCGGGAGCCCAGAGCTTCAGCGTCGCGGGGCGGTCCCAGACCGTCACCTGCTCCTCGCCGGTCGCGTCGATCCCGCGCCAGATCCGCACGAAGGGGTTGTCGGCCCACTGCTCGGCGATCGTCGTCGGCTCCTTGTGGCCGGGGTGGACGCGCGTCTCGGGCGGCAGCTCCATCAGCCGCATGACCGAGCCTTTGAGCGCCTCGAAGCCCGCCGCGCCGGGCGACGCGCAGCCGCCGACCGTGCCCTTGAAGAGGACGTCGGCGGTGAAGACGTCGGTTCCGTTGATCAGGAACGCGAGGTGGCCGGGCGCGTGGCCGGGGGTGTAGAGGGCCTCGATCTCGATCCCGTTGGCGTCGAGCTTGTCCCCGTCGCCCATGATCACCTCGACCTCCTCGTCGAGCTCCGCGGCGGTCTCCTTGTGGGCGACCAGCGGCGGCCCGCCGAGCCGCTCCCGCGCCTCCTTGATCCCGGCGACGTGGTCGACGTGCGGATGGGTGACGAGGAAGTGCGTGATCGTGATCCCATCGGCCTCGGCGCGGTCGATCAGCGGATCGATGTCTTCGTTGCCGTCGATCAGGACGCCGGTGCCGCGCTCCGGGTCGGCCACCAGGTAGGCGTTCGAAAGCCACTGCGGGTTCTCGGTCCTCTCGACGATCACGTTGCTCCTCCTTGCTCGTGGGGTGAGCCTGCGAGCTTACGGAACGACGGCTTCGCGAAGAGGAGCTGCACGTCGCCGATGCGCCGCTCGCGGAAGCCGGCCTCGGAGCTCGACAGGTAGAAGTCCCAGAGCCGCCGGAACCGCTCGTCGTAACCGTGTGCCTTCAGCTTCTCCCAGGCGGCGAAGAAGCGCTCGCGCCACATCGCCAGCGTCGGCGGGTAGTGGTCGGTGATGTCGTCGAGCCAGATCTCGCGCAGTTCGGTGACATTCCCGATGCTGGCGGCGATCCGTTGCAGTGACGGCAGACAACCGCCGGGGAAGATGTGCGTGTTGGCGAAGCTTCGCGATGCCTTCTCGATCTCGTAGAGGCGGTCGTCGACGGTGATCGCCTGCAACAGGAAGAGGCCGTCGTCGGCGAGCAGGCGGTCGCAGGTGCGGAAGTAATCGTCGAAGTACTGCCAGCCGACCGCCTCGATCATCTCGACGCTGACCAGCCGGTCGAAGGTGCCCTCGAGGTCCCGGTAGTCCTCGAGCAGGATCGTGATCCGGTCGGCGAGCCCTGCCTCACGCACCCGTGCGCTCGCCAGCTCGTGCTGGGCGCGGGAGATCGTCGTCGTCGTCACCCGGCAGCCGGTGGTGCGTGCCGCGTGGATCGCCATCCCGCCCCAGCCGGTGCCGATCTCCAGCAGGTGGGCGTCGGGTCCGAGTTGGAGGCGTTCGCAGATGCGGTCGAGCTTCGTCAGCTGCGCCTCCTCGAGGTCGGCGCCGTCGCGCGGGAAGTACGCGCACGAGTACATCATCGTCGGGTCGAGAAAGGAGGCGAAGAGGTCGTTGCCGAGGTCATAGTGGGCGCTGATGTTGGCGCGGGCGCCGCCCCGCGTGTTCTCGGGGACGAGACCGCGGAGGCGGTGCAGGGCGCTGCGCGTCGTCGAGACCGCGGCGCTGATCCCGCGGTGCTGGTTGGTGAGGCTGCGGGCGCCGATCTGGATCAGCGCGACGAGGTCGTCGGTCTCCCAGAGGCCGTCGACGTAGCCCTCGCCGACTCCGACCGAGCCGTGCAGCGGGCCGCGCCAGGCGGCCGGATCGTTGATGCGGACGGTGGCGTGGAGGTCGGTCGGTTCGCCGTAGACGCGGCTGCGACTGCCTTCGACGACCTCGATCTCGCCGCCCTTGGTGCGCGACAGCACCGCACCGACGGCGGCGCGAGCCGCGGCGTCCCTCACCGCGGCACCTCGGCCTCCTCGCCCTGGCCGATGGTGGAGGGGGAGGAAAGCGTCCGGATCATGGCGCAAGCGTACGTTCTCGGCCGTGGCGAGAACAACCCTTTGCCCGCCGACTGGTGGGGTACCGACGCCGCGGGCGCCGCTTAGTGGTAAGGCCGGTAGAGCATCTTGTTGCCGAGTAGTTCGCTCACCGTCTCGAAGCCGTAACCCCGTGCGCGCAAGGTGTCAATTATTTCGGGCAGCGCGGTGAGCGTCTCGTCACGCGGCCCGCCTCCGTCGTGCATCAGGATGATCGACCCCGGTCTCGCGTTGTTGACGATGTTGGAGTAGATCGCCGAGGTGCCCGGCAGCGACCAGTCGCGCGGGTCGACGTCCCAGATGATCGTCTTCATCCCGAGCGAGCCGGCGGTGGCGACGACGGTCGAGTTCACCGCGCCGCCGGGCGGGCGGAAGAGGCAGGGCTGGAAGCCGGTGTAGGCCTTGATCCTCTGCGCGGCGCCCGCGATCTGTCCGTGGCCGGGGTATTCGACGTGGTTCATCGTGTGGTCACCGATCTCGTCACCTTCGGCGAGGATCCGGCGCATCGTCGCTTCCCGGCCCGGCATCTCCTGGCCGATCTCGAAGAACGTCGCGGGCACTTCCTTTTCGCGCAGGACGTCGAGGAAGCGTTCGGTGTATTCGCTCGGCCCGTCGTCGAAGGTGAGGGCGACGACCTTTCGTTCGGTCGCCGCGGAGCCGACCAGTTCGGCGTTGCCGCCGGTGCAGCCGACGGCGCGGACGGGGCGGAGGCGGAGGGCGCGCGGGCCGCTGGGCGGCCAGGTGGTCGTACAGTGGCGGCGGACCTTGCAGCCGCCGCCGGCCGCGAGCACGCGCCAGCGGTAGTGGCCGGGCACGAGACCGCTCGGGTGGTCGGGGCCGGCGACGATCGACAGCACGAGCTCGTCCGGCTGCGGCCGCTTGAGCCGCGCCGGAAGGCTCGCCCGGGTCAGCGGCTTTTCGGCGGAGTCGACGGTGACGAGACCAGCACGCTTGTGTGCCTTTGGTCCGCCGAGGCAGAGGCGGGTCTCGGTGATGCCGACGGACGCGCCTCCGTCGGCCACGGCGGCCCCCGCGGTCCCGGTCGCGTCGCTGCTCGCCGTCGCCGCGCTCCCCTTCACCGCCGCGAATCCGAAGCACAGGTACGCCGCCGTGGCGCGCCGGGTGTCGGGCCGGGGCCGTAGCGCCGCCAGCGCCTCCGGCTTCGCGGTCCGCACCGTGAGCACCAGGTCGCGCCCGGCCTGGGATACCGTCGCGTCTTCGATCGTCGGCCGCCGTGCCGCCGCCCGGGCGCCCGGCGCGATCGCCGGCAGCGCCGTCGCGACGACGAGGAGCGCGCCGAGGGCGCACAGGATCTTGCGGGTGGGGGGAAGGTGGATCACGATCGGTGTGTCGGGTAGGAAGGTGTGATCCTAAGCGGCTTCCTTAGTGCTCCATGAACCAGTGACGCGTCCCGCCATCCCCGCCCGCCGGTCCCCCAGTGGCCGTGTCGCCTCCTGCGCGCTTGTCGCTCTCCTCGCGTTCATCCTCATTGCGGTTCCCGCCCGCGCCGCCGCCGAAACGGGTGGTGCCGGGGCGTTCGAAAAGGCCAAGCCGGCCCGCAAGTCGCCATTTGGTCGCCAAGGCATGTGGATCTGGTACGTCGACCAGTCCCAGGGTGGCAGCATCCCGGCGATCATCGCCACCGCGCACCGGCACCACATCGGCACCGTCTACGTCAAGGAGGGCGACGGGACCACCCGCTGGGACCAGTTCAACGGCGCCCTGGTCAAGGCGCTCCACCAGGGTGGCCTCAAGGTCTGCGCCTGGCAGTTCGTCTATGGCGACGCGCCGCTGGCCGAAGCGCAGGTGGCCGCCGCCGCGGCCCGGGCCGGGGCCGATTGCCTGGCGATCGACGCGGAGGCTGAGTACGAAGGCAAATACGCCTCCGCCGACGTCTACCTGCGCAGCCTGCGCGCCCAGGTCGGCGCGCGCTTCCCGCTCTCCCTGGCGGGCTTCCCTTATGTCGACTACCACCCCGCCTTCCCCTACTCGGTGTTCTTCGGGCCCGGCGGCGCGGTCGCCAACCAGCCGCAGATGTACTGGCGGGACATCGGCACCTCGGTCCGCGAGGTCTTCGCCCACACCTACCTCTACAACCGCCTCTGGGGACAGCCGATCTACCCGGTCGGCCAGACCTACGCCGGGCCCAGCCGGATGGCGCTGCGCCTCTTCCGCCGCTACTCGGCGAGCTACGGCACGGTGCCCAGCTGGTGGGACTGGCAGGAGACCGAAGTGCCAGAGTGGCAGGCGCTGGGCGCGCGGCAGGGGTGGCTCAAGCTGCCGGGCTTCACCCCCGAAGGCGAATACCCCACGCTGAAGGTCGGCTCGAAAGGCGACCTCGTGGTGTGGGCGCAGGAGCGGCTGATCACCGCCGGGGAGGAAGTCGAAGTCGACGGCCTCTACCGGGCGGCGACCCGCCGCGCCGTGCGCGCCTTCCAGGAAGCGCACGGCCTGGAACCCGACGGCGTGCTCGGCACCGCGACCTGGGAAGCGCTCGTCCACTACAAGCCGTTCAAAGTCGAATGGGGGTCGAGCAGCCCGATCGTGAGCTCGCTGCGGCGCGGCGGGAGTGGCCGCGCCCTCCTGCGCCCGAGCGGCTCCGGCGCGGATAAGCCGCTCTCGGCGACGCTCCCCGCGGTCCGCGACGAGATCCGGCCGCCGGGCTAGCGGGCGATCTTCGTCGTCAGCCGGCCGAGCGTCGGCGAGCTGACCACCAGCTCGTCGCCGTCGCCGAGCCAGACGCGCGGTTGGCGGGCGCCGCCGACCCCCTCCGGGGTGCCCGTCGCGACGATGTCCCCGGGCTCCAGGGTCATCAGCCCCGACAGGTACGACACCAGCCGGGGCACGCCGAAGATGAAGTTCGCGGTCGTGTCGCCCTGCATCTTCTCGCCGTTCAGGGTGAGTTCGATCTCGATCCCGTCCGGGGCGCCCGCTTCGTCGGGGGTGACGAGCGCCGGGCCGCAGGGCGCCGAGCCGTCGAACACCTTGCCCGCCATCCATTGCGGCGTGGCGAACTGGAGATCGCGGGCGGAGAGGTCGTTGAAGAGGGTGTACCCGGCGATGAAGTCGAGCGCGTCGGCCTCGGCGACGTCGTGGGCGCGGCGGCCGATGACGAAGGCGACCTCGGCCTCGTAGTCGACTTTCCGGCTCGCCGCGGGGAGGGTCACCGTCGCCCCGTCGGCGACGAGCGCGTTGCGCCACTTGCCGAAGACGATCGGCGTCGTCGGTAGCTCCTCCCGGCCCTCCTCGGCGTGCTTGGCGTAGTTGAGGCCGATGCAGACGATCTTCTCCGGGTCGGGGATCGGGGGCAGCAGACGGACCGCCGAGAGCGGGTGGGACGGAGCCCCGGTATCGCCGATCCGCGCCCGCAGATCCTCGACCCGCCCGTGCTCGATCAGCTCGCGCAGGCTCCCCCGGTGCGGGTCGCCGAGCGCGGCCCAGGCATCGACGACGCGACCGTCGACGAGCATCCCCGCCCGCCCACCGTCCCCCGCGTCGAACGTGACCAGCCGCATGGGCGGGAGCCTAGATGGTTGGCAGGCACGGCACGGCGACGCCGGACGACGGCCCATCCCTTTCCCCTCGGGCGGCAGGCTTGCGAGCGCCCCAAACCCCTTCCCGCCCGTGGTAGGTAAGCGGCGTATAGCGTCGCTTACCTACCACGGGCGGCCCGCCGACCCTGCCGCGCCGCCACCGGACGCGGCCTGGCCCGCGGTCAGCTTTGGACGCCGACCGGCTCGGCCTCGAGCGGGGCGTCGGCGCCCGCGCCGACCTCGCCGCGGTCGATCTCCCGCTCGCGCACCAGCCAGAGGGCCAACGCGGTCCCGATCAGGCAGACGATCCCGCCGAGCATGATGATCTCGTTCAGCCCGTGGATGAAGCCTTGTTCGGCGGCGCTCCGCACGCTGTCGCGGGCGTTCGCCGGGACGGCGCGGAGCGCTTGCGGCAGTGCCCCCGAGGAGGTCGCTTCGACCAGCCCGCGGGCCTGGTCGTGGGAGACCGAGCCGCCGGTCAGCGACTCGACCTTGGAGGCGCCGGCGCCGAGGAAGATCGCCCCGTAGGCGGCCACGCCGACCGCGACGCCGACCTGGCGGAAGGTGTCGTTGATGCCGGCGGCCATGCCGCTTTTCTCCTTCGGCACGACGCTCAGGGCGACGTCGGCGATCACCGGGTTCAGCAGGCCGACGCCGATCCCGGAGACGATGAAGCCGAGCAGCAGCGCGGTCCATTCCGAGTGCACCCCGAGCCCGCCCATCAGCAGCAGACCGGCGCCGGTCAGTCCCAGGCCGCCCGCCATCAGGTAGCGCGCCTGCACCTTCGCCAGCGCCATGCCCGAGATCGGCGCGAGCAGGAACGCGCCCACCGTGATCGGCAGGTACCGGAGGCCGGCGTCGATCGCCGAGTAGCCGAGGAAGTTCTGCAGGTAGAGGGTGATGTAGAGGAACAGCGAGAACATCGAGGCCGAGACCGCGAAGGCGGCGAGCTGGACCCCGGTGAAGGCCCGGCGGCGGAAGAGGCCGAGCGGGAGCATCGGCTCGGCGACGCGGCGCTCGATCGCGATGAAGGCAGCCATCAGCACCGCCGCGCCGCCCAGCAGCGCGACGATCGGGGTGCTGCCCCAGCCTTCGTCGTTGCCCCGCACCAGCGCCAGCACAAGCAGCAGCAGCGCGGCGGAGAAGGTGACGACCCCGCCCCAGTCGATGCGGGTGACGTGGGGGTCACGGGACTCGCGCAGCTTCCAGTAGGTGACCGCGATCGTCGCGATCCCGACCGGCACGTTGACGAGGAACACCGACTGCCAGCCGAGGCCATCGGTGAGCAGGCCGCCGATCAGCGGGCCGACCGCGACGGAGACGCCGATCGAGGCGCCGTAGATGCCCATCGCCATGCCCCGCTCGGGGCCGCTCTCGAACTCCTGAGCGACCAGCGCGAGGCTGACCGCGAACATGATCGCGCCGCCGATTCCTTGCAGGCCGCGGGCAAGGTTGAGGAAGGTCGGGTCGGGCGCGAGCGCGCAGAGCAGCGAAGCGGCGGAGAAGACCACCAACCCGGCGGAGAAGACGCGGCGCCGGCCGAACCGGTCGGCGAGCGAGCCCGCCGTCAGCACCAGTGCGGCGAGCGAGAGCGCGTAGGCGTCGATGACCCACTGCAGGTCGGAGAAGCTGCCGCCGAGGTCCTGCTGGATCTTCGGCAGCGCGGTGTTCACGACGGTGATGTCGAGAAGAAGCATGAAAGTGGCGACGCAGACCGCGCCCAACGTCCACCACTTCCTGTTGGTCTGGCTCCCGGCCATTTCCGGGACCTCCTTCGCGTCGGTTACAATTCGTAAGGAAACCTTGTCAGGCATCCTGATCAAGTAGTCTGGTGACCTTACCAGGTCCCCTGACCATTGGTCGGACGGCCGGGGAAGACCGCCCTTACAGACACGACGCACCTACGACCCGATTTGTGACAACCACCATGGAATCCATGCAACGACAGATCCCCGCCTCCCAGGAGTTCGTCCTCGCCGAGGGCGACACCTCCCGGATCATCCTGCCCGCCCTGCTGGACCTCGCCGTCGAAGCGATGTACCTGGACTTCCGCAAGCTCCTCGAGGAGGCGGGTATCACCGACGTGCGCCCGACCCACGGCTGCGTCTTCCGCTTCGTCCACGGCGACGGCATGCGCCTCACCGAGCTCGCCTCCCTCGCGGGCCTCACCAAGCAGTCGGTCGGCGAGATCGTCGACGACCTCGCCAAGCTCGGTTACCTCGAACGCTGCGCCGATCCCACCGACAAACGCGCCAAGCTCATCCGCCTCACCGAGAAGGGCCGCAACGCCCAGCGCATCGGGTTCACCCTCTTCGCCCAGCTCGAATCCGACTGGGCCGACACCTTCGGTGCCGACGGCATCACCGCCCTCCGCGCCCTTCTCGAAGAGATCGCCCTGGCCAAAGCCCCCGCCGCCGTCCCCGAGCTCTCCCGCGCCGCGGCGACCCCCAAACCCGCTTCCATCCCCTGATCCGCTAGCTTTCCATTCCGGGCCCCCGCCGGCCCGTCCGAGTCATCTCGGGGGCGTAGCTCAGCTGGTTAGAGCGCCGGCCTGTCACGCCGGAGGTCGCGGGTTCGAGTCCCGTCGCTCCCGCTTCCCGAGCCATCCGCAGGCGTCTCCGTCCTCTTGATCGAGGACGGAGAAGTCGCCCCTCTCGCGATCTGTGGCGTCGACAGGGGTTGCTGCCTCGTCTTATTGACCGCCAATGGCGAAGTACCCGAACCCGATCAGGGCGAAGGGCGTCACGAGCAAGACGACCAATTCGCAGGCCAGATATGATATTTAATATGGTCGAGGTCCACGGGAAGGACGACTCCGACGGGAAGGCCACTTATGACGGATGGGAATTTCGGCAAGCTCGGCAAGGACGTGGTCGAGGGGTTCAGCAGGTACAGCTGCTACACGACGGAGCCCGACCGCGCGATGGAGCTTTTTGAGGCGGCGCGTAAAGGGGGGTGCCCGGTCGCCCACAGCGACGAGTTCGACGGCTACTTCATGCTGCTCGGCTACGACGACGTCAAAAAGGGGATGGCCGATACTGGGCTCTTCTCCTCAACTCCGCAGGTGCTGCGGCCGCTCGTTCCGAAACCGCCGGTGCCCGGGCTCGAGATGGACCCGCCGCAACACAAGGAGTGGCGGCAGCTGTTCAACACGGCGGTCACCCCGACCTCGGTGGGGGCGATGGAACCGGGGGTCCGCGCCGACGTCGACGCGCGGATCGACAACTTCATCGCGAGGGGGAGCGCCGACCTCGTCACCGAGCTCGCCGACACGATCCCGGCCGACACCATCTGTCGGCTGGTCGGCGTCAAAGACGAGAACGTGGTCGAGATCCGCGAGAAGGCGATGGCGTTCATGGCCGCGGGCGCCGACCCGGATGAGTTCATGCGGCTGCTGGGCGAGTTCGCCGAGGTCGCGATCGGCGAAATGCACAACCGCGAAGCCGAACCCCAGGACGATTACCTCACGTACCTGACCACGATCCAGGTCGAAGGACGTGACCTCGGCGACGACGACTATCTCGGCCTGGTGACGTCGTTTCTCGGCGCCGGCCACCACAGCACGACCTCGGCGATGTCGAGCCTGATCTACGAGGTCTTCCGCGATCCCGAGGTGCGTGATCAACTGCTCGCCGATCCGGAGACGATGATCCCGGTCGCGATCGAGGAGGCATTGCGCCTGCATCCGCCGTTCTACGGCTTCTTCCGCCGCGCCACCGAGGACGCCGAGGTGGCAGGGGTCGGGATTCCCGAGGGCAGCGACGTCTACATGGGCTGGGCGTCCGCCAACCGTGATCCGGAGGTCTTCCCGGAACCGACCGAGTTCCGCCTCGATCGGGGTCGCAACCGTCACCTCACCTTCGGCTTCGGCGTCCACACCTGCCCCGGCGCGGCGCTGGCACGGATGGAGCTGCGGGTGGTGGTGGAGCAACTGCTGAAGCGGCTCCCCGACCTCGAGATCGCGGTCGAGGAACCGAAGTACGTGTTCCAGAGCGGCGGCGACTACGCCCACATAGTCACGCTTCCGGTCACCTTCGAGCCGCGGGTCGGCGAGCAGGCCTGACGCGCGATGGGTCTCCCGAGCTGGATGGTCGAGCCGGACCCGGCGCCGGCGGTGGGAGAGACGATCGAGATGCGGATCGCCGCCCGGCGCCGGCTGGCCGAGGGAGTGGTCGAGCTGATGCTCGCCCCGGCCGCCGGCGGCCCGGCGCCGGGCTGGGAGCCGGGCGCCCACGTCGACCTCCACCTGCCGAACGGGATGCTGCGCCAGTACTCGCTCTGCGGCAGGCCGAGCGAGGTCGACGGGCTGAGGGTGGCGGTGCTGCGCGAGGCCGACGGGCGCGGCGGCTCGATCTACCTGCACGACGAGGCCGCCGAGGGTGACGTCATCGAGGTCAGCGGTCCGCGCAACCACTTCGCGCTCGAGCCCGCCGCCGGTTACCTCTTCATCGCGGGCGGGATCGGGATCACGCCGCTGGTCCCGATGATGGCGGAGGCCGAGGAGGCGGGCGCCGACTGGACGCTTCTCTACGGCGGCCGCTCGCGGCGCTCGATGGCGTTCCTCGCCGAGCTCGAGGCGGATCCGCGGGTCACGATCGTCCCCGAGGACGAGCTCGGCCTGCTCGATCTGGCGACGGCGCTCGCCGACCCGCGGCCGGGGACGCTGATCTATACCTGCGGTCCCGAGCCGCTCCTGGCGGCGATCGAAGGGGCCGCCACCGCCTGGCCGCAGGGCGCCCTGCACCTCGAGCGCTTCAAGCCTCGCGACGACGTGCCCGATGGTCCCGGCACGGCCTTCGAGGTGGTGCTGCAGCGCTCCGGGTTGACCCTCACGGTCGAATCCGGGCGTTCGATCCTCGCGACCGTCGCCGCGGCCGGCGTCGCGGTCCCGTCCTCCTGCGAGGAAGGAACCTGCGGTACCTGCGAGACGATCGTCCTCGCGGGTGAGCCCGAGCACCGCGACTCGATCCTCTCGCCGGCCGAGCAGGCCGCCAACGACTGCATGATGATCTGCTGCTCGCGGGCGCGCGGTGAGCGCCTCGTGCTGGACCTGTGAGCGGCACCGGCGTCCATTATGTCGGCGGCCTGGGCGAGCCGACGACGATCCCCGCGATCCTCCGCGCCCGCGCCGAGCTGAGCCCCGCCGCCCGCTTCCTCACCCTCGGCGAGGAGACCCGGACCTACGGCGAGGCGCTCGCCGCGGCGGAGCGCACCGCCGACGCCCTCGCCGCGGTCGGGATCGGCCGCGACAGCAAGGTCGCGGCGCTGCTCCCCAACAGCACGGAGATGCTCGACGTCTGGTTCGGCACCGCCCTCCTGGGAGCGGTCTTCGTGCCGGTAAACGTCGGCCTGCGCGGCGATGGCCTCGGCTACGTCGTCGAGCACAGCGAAGCCGAGCTCATCGTCCTCGACGACTCGCTGGTCGAGACGCTCGACGCAGCCGTCCCGGTCGGTCGCGGTCCCCGTCACCGTTACGTGCGTGGCGACGGGCCGCTGCCGCAAGGCTACGGGTCGCTGGCCGAGCTCCTCGGCGGCGCCCATCCGCCGGCGCCGCGCCCGGCGATCGCGCCGGGGGACCTTGCCACCATCCTCTACACCTCGGGCACCACGGGCCCGCCGAAGGGGGTGATGAACTGCCACAACGCGATCACCCGACCCGCGCAGGAATGGACCCGCAACCTGGTCCGGGTACGCGCGGACGACGTCCTCTACACCTGCCTGCCGCTGTTCCACGCCAACGCGCAGACCTCGACCACGCTCGGCTCCCTGGTCAGCGGTCGCCCGGCGGTGATCTCGCCGCGCTTCTCCGCCTCGCGGTTCTTCGACGAGCTGCGCCTCCACGGGGCCACCGTCTTCAACTGCATCGGCGCGATGGTGACGATCCTCTTCAAGCAGCCCGCGCGCGAGGACGACCTCGACAACCCGGCCCGGCTGGCGGTCACCTCGGCCACCCCGCCCGAGCTCTGGAGCCGCTTCGAGGACCGCTTCGGCATCGACCTGGTCGAGATGTACGGGCTCACCGAGACCTCGACCTTCTGTACCTTCAGCCCTCCCGACGACGTCCGGGTCGGGAAGATCGGCAAGCCGACCAGGTGGGCCGAGGTGCGGATCGGACGCGAGGGCGGCGAGAGCGCCCCCGACGGCGAGCCGGGCGAGATCCTGATCCGCAGCAAGGAGCCGATCACGCTCTTCCTCGGCTACTACAAGAACGAGGAGGCGACCGAACGGGCGATGGAGGGGGGCTGGTTCCACTCCGGCGACCGCGGTGTCCGTGATCCCGACGGGAACTTCGAGTTCATCGACCGGCTCAAGGACTGCATCCGCCGGCGCGGCGAGAACATCTCCTCCTTCGAGGTCGAGCGGATCGTCAACGACCACGCCGCGGTCGCCGAAAGCGCCGCGGTCGGGGTGCCGTCGGAGCTCGGCGAGGACGACATCCTGATCGTCGTCGTCCCCCGCGACGGCGACTTCGAGCCGGCCGAGCTGATCGAGCACTGTCGCGGGCGGATGGCCGACTTCATGGTCCCGCGCTTCGTCCGCGTGGTCGACCGGCTGCCGAAGACGGCCACCCAGCGGACCGAGAAGTACCAGCTGCGAGACCAAGGCACGGTTGACGCCTGGGATCGCGAAGCGGCCGAAAAAGCGGCGAAGTAGCCCCCGAAACCAAACCATCAAGGAGAGAACGACCATGGCCGACGACGGCATCTACGAGATCGCGCAGTTGCACATCACCCCCGGGCAGAAGGAGGCCTTCCTCGCCGCCGCGGAGAAGGCGCTCGCAGTGATCGGCGCCGCTCCTGGCTGCCGCGGCGCGAAGTTCTTCGACTGCGTCGAGGAGGAGACCGAACCGGTCTTCTTCGTCAACTGGGACCGGGTCGAGGACCACTCCGCCTTCCGCGAGAGCGAGGCGTTCGCCGAGTACCGCTCGCACATCTCGCCTTACTTCGCCGAGCTGCCGACGGCGCGGCACTACGAGCTCGGGGTCGACGCCTAGACCCGGCGCACCGGACGACCGAGGTGGAGCGAGCGCGCCAGCTCGCCCACCAACCGGTCGGCCTCGCCGACATCCGCGGCGGTCCCGTAGACGTGGAAGTCGGGACGTACCAGGGCCAGCTCGATCCCTAGTCGGGAGAACCACCCGGCGTAGGTTCCGTCGACGTCGTCGTACGGTGCGCCGGGCGCGATCCGGGCGCTGGCACCGCCGAGGCACCGCCAGATCGCGGCGGCTTCCTCGCCGAGGTGGAGGGCAGGATCGCCGCTCGGGCTGAGCAGGACGAATCCCGGGCCGATCAGGTCGTCGAGGAGCGCGGTCCGGCCCCCGTGCCCGACCCGCCCCTGTACCCCGAGCAGGCCCGCGTACGGGTCTCCGTCCAGGGTCGCTCCGGGGCCGAGGCGCCAGGGCGGAGGAGGGGGCGGTGCCGACGACGGGTCGGTGCGGGCGGCGATCATCGCCCGGTCGCGCGCCGCCGCCGCGGCGGGATCGAGGACGCAGATCACCTCGCCCAGGGCGACCGCCTCTTCGATGATCCCGCGCACGTGGCCGAGGCGCTCGGGGCCGTAGGAGTCGAGCAGCTCCTCGCCCGCGATCCCGGCCTGGATCAGCCCGAGCCGCCAGGCGAGGGCGCGGCTGTCTCGCATCCCGGAACCGAGGCCCTGGCCGAGGAAGGGCGGCATCAGATGGGCGGCGTCGCCGGCCAGGATCAGTCGGCCCTGGCGCCAGCGGTCGCACCAGCCGGCGTTGAAGGTGTAGACCGCGTGGCGGACCAGGTCGGCGTTCTCGGGGGTGATGCCCCAGCCGCCCAGCAGTCGCCAGGCGGCCTCCGGCGTGCCCAGCTCCTCCTTCGTCTCATCGGGCAGCAGCATGAACTCCCAGCGCCGCCGCCCGCCCGGGCCCGAAGGGACGCAGGTGGTCGGCCGGGTCGGGTCGCAGCGCTGCTCGAGGTAGGGCCACCAGTCCCCTTCCCGGTGCGGGATGGTGTCGACCACGAGCCAGTCGTGGGCGAACTCGAGGTCGGTGCGGGTGGGGCCCATGGTGCGGCGGACGAGGCTGTTGGCGCCGTCGGCACCGACCACCCAGTCGGCGACCGCCGTCCACCGCTCTTCGCCCGACCCGTCGCCGGCCGTCGCCCGCAGCTCCACCGTGGCGGAGTCCTCGTCCTGGCTCACCGCGTCGGCTTCCCAGCCGCGATGGAAGGCGACGTTCGGGAGCGTCGCGAGCTTCGACTCGAAGAGGTCCTCGAGGTCGGGCTGGAAGTAGGTGGACATCTCCGGCCAGCCGCTGTCGCCGGGCAGGTTCCAGGCGATCTCGAGCAGGATCTCCTCCGCGGCGTTGCGGAAGATGTAGGCGCGGTCCTCGCCGATCACCGGCTCCAGCACCGGCCTCACCGCCTCGCCGAGGCCGGCCGACTGGATCACCCGCACGGCGTCGTGGTGGATCCCGCAGGCCCGCGGGTCCGGATAACGGCTCGGCCAGCGCTCGAAGATCGCGACGTCGATGCCCAGCATGCCGAGCTGGATCCCGGCCATCATCCCGACCGGGCCGCCGCCGATCACCACGCCCTCGTGATGCGTCTCCCGCATCTCGCCGCAGCCGGGCTCAGGCGCCCATCCGGGCGGCGACGCCGGGGAGGAGGCGCAGCGCGTTGCCGCGGTAGACGGCTTCGCGCTCGCCCTCGTCGAGGAGCGGCGTCGCGTCGAGATTGCTGGCCAGCTCGGCCGCCTTCCAGTCCGGGGTGAACGGCTGATCGCTGCCGGCCAGGAGGCGGTCGACCCCGACCAAGGTCTGGATCGCGGCAAGCTGCCGCGGGGTCGAGAAGCCCGCGACGTCGTACCAGAAGGTCCCCAGGGTCTCGATCGCCTCGGCCGCCGAGAGCTCGCTCATCTGCGGCACCATGTCGAGCAGGCCGCCGATCCGATCGGCGACCACCGGCAGGGCGGCGCCCGCGTGGGGCGCAATCAGCTCCACGTTCGGGAACCGGTGCCTGGTCCCGGTCAGCACCAGGTTGGCGACCGCGCGGGTGCTCTCGAAGATGAACTCCAGCAGAGGCCGCGGGTAGGCGAGCTCGATGTTCTCCCAGCCAGGGGGCGAGGCGGGGTGGATCAGCGCCACCGACCCGCGCCGGTCGAGCTCCTCGAACAGCGGGTCGAGGCGGTGGTCGCCGAGGTAGAGGCCGTTGCTGTTGCTCTGCAGGATCAGGCCGTCGGCACCGAGCTCGTCGAGGGCGTATCCGAGCTCGACCAGGCTGCCCTCGACGTCGGGCAGCGGCAACGAGGCGAAGAGGCCCAGGCGGTCGGGATGGGCGCGCACGTGAGCAGCGCCTTCCTCGTTGACCCGGCGGGCCAGCTCGCGAGCCGCGGCGTCGTCGCCGAAGTGGACGCCGGGGGAGGAGACGGAGAGCACGGCGAAATCGGCACCGACCCGCTCCATCCCCTGCAGCGCTTCCTCGACGCTCCAGTCGGGGAGGGTCGGGAAGCCGTCCGGCTCGGCGTGGCCGCCGGCCCGCATCGCCTCCCGGTAGCCCTCGGTCAGGTAGTGGACGTGGACGTTGATCCGCCCTCCGAGCGGGACGGGGGAGGCGTCTCGAAGACCCATCTAGGACTGCTCGACCGGCACCGCGCCGACGGCGATCGCTGCGCCCGGCTCGGTGTCGGCCGAGTCGACCAGGGCCCAGATTTCGCGGGCGGCTTCGAGCGGGGAGGCGAGCTCCTCCGCGGCCGCCGCGGCGCGGAAATGGTCGCCCAGCGGGAGCACGTCGGCGGGGCTATCCATCGCCTCGCGGACCATCGCCGTGTCGACGCCGTAGGGGATGACCGAGAAGATGTTGCCCCGCGCGTTGCCCGCCGCCAGGTCGAGGGCCGCGGCCCGTGCCCAGTGCTCCTGGGCCACCTTGCCGGCGCCATACTGGGCGATGCCCTCGAGCGCTTTGTGGCCCCCTGGGCTCGAGCAGAGGACGAGCGTGCCGGGGATGTCCCGCTGCGCGGCGGCGGCGACGAAGGCGGCGCCGAGGACCTGGCCGGAGGCCGAGTTGAGCAGGACCGAGGAGCGGTGCTCGTCGAGGTCGATCGAACGCAGCGGCCCGATCGGTCCGATCACCCCGGAGAAGTGCAGGAAGACCGCCTTGCGCGGGCGCTCGGTGTCGAGCGTCGCCTCGATCGCGTCCTTGACAAGGTCCCAGCTCGCCGGGTCGCCGAGGTCGGCGGCGAGGTGCTCACCGCGCACGGGCGGCCGTCGCGAGATGCCGATCAGGCGCGCGTCCTGCGGTGCCAGGTCCGCCACGGCTGCGCCGATTCCTGACGAAGCTCCGGTGATCCAGATCGGGTCGATGATTCGCTCCTCTCACGCGGGGCCGTCCCATGGCCCGCTCCCTTCACCCGCACGATCCACTATATATCATATTCTCCGGTATGTCGGATCGCGAAGCTGCCGGGATGGTCGCCACGAAGCGGAGCTTGGTCGCCGGCCGACGCGGCCCCCGTGGAGACGGGTCAGCCGACGCGGTCTTCGATCGTCGAGAACCAGATCGCCAGCACCGTCTCGGCGACCCGTCGCACCTCGGCTTTGCTGATTGCCGAGGCGATGTAGAAATTCCGCTCGCCCATCCAGGCGAGGCCTTTGGCCAGCGCCCGGGCCCCGGTCGGACCCCCGTCGTCGGGCACCCCGGCCCGCACCAGGACGTCGCCCAGCAGGTCGACGTAGAGGTCGACGGTGCCCCGCCAGATCTCTCGGACCTCGGGGTTCGAGGGGGCATTGTCGACCGCCGCCCGCATCACCACGCCGTGGTCGAGCCACTGCTTCTCGATCCGCCGGATCGAGCGTTCGATCGTTGTCTGCGGGGGCACGTCGACTTCGGCGGCGAGCGTGTCCGCGTCGTCGCGGGTGACGCCCATCGTCCGCGCCACCAGCGCCGTGACGACCTCCTGCTTGGAGCCGAAGTAGAAGTACAGCGAGGCGCGGGAGATGCCCGCGCCGGCGGCGATCTGCTCGACCGTCACCGGGTCGAGGCCGCGCTCCTCGAGCAGCGCCTCGGCGGCGTCGAGGATCGCCTGCTCGCGCCGGTCGCCCTTGGTCGGGTTGTCGGGTCGACGCGGTCGCTCGGCGACGGGTTCAGATGCGCTCACGGGGGAGAGGCTAACTCTCTTCGCCGGCCCGGTACGGCACCGGCGGCGAGTCGGTGCAAAATCGACGTCGTGTTGACAATGGATAGTACCTGAGATATTTTCCGGCGCGGGAATTGCCAACGGGAACGGAGGTTGTGATGACGGTCGCCGAGCGAAGCCCTTCGTCGAGAGTCGATCTCTACGCGGACGAGGTGCTCGAGGACCCCTGGTCCACCTATAAGGAGCTGCGCGACCTCGGGCCGGTGGTCCACGTCGAGCCGATCGACGCCTACGCGATCCCTCGCTACGCCGAGGCCCGCGAGGTCCTGCGTGACTGGCAGCGGTTCACCTCGGTCTGCGCGGTCAGCCTCAACGACCCCGCCAACGAGGCCTTCGCCGGCACCGTGCTCGCCTCCGACCCGCCGTTCCACGACCGCCTTCGGGATGTCGTCCGCGAACGGCTCTCGCCGGCGGCGATCCGCAAGCTCGACGCCGATGTCTCCAGGCAGGCAGACGAACTGGTCGCGCGGCTGGTCGAGCAGGCCGAGTTCGACGCCCACGAGGACCTCGCCCGGTTCTTCCCGATCTCGGTCGTCGCCGACCTGATCGGCCTGCCGGACGAGGGCCGGGAGCGGCTGATGGATTGGGCCAACGCCGTCTTCAACGCCTTCGGCCCCGGCGACAACGAGCGCACCCTCGCCTCCTTCCCGCTGATCGGCGAGATGCAGGCCTACCTGGCGGAGGTCGCGACCCGCGACCGGCTGGCGCCGGGCAGCATGGGCCTGGCGATCTACGAAGCCGCCGACCGCGGCGAGATCGGCCCCGAGTCCTGCCACCCGCTGCTCTCCGCCTACGTCTCCGCCGGCATGGACACGACGATCAACGCGATCGGCTCGGCGATGCTGCTGTTCGGCGCGAACCCGGACCAGTGGGCGAAGCTGAAGGCCGACCCGGCGCTGGCCCGCAGCGCGATCAACGAGGTGCTCCGTTGTGAGGCCCCGGTCCAGTCCTTCTGCCGCCAGGCGACCGACGCCCAGGAGGTCGCCGGCAGCGAGATCCCGGCCGGCGCCAAGGTGCTGGTGATGTTCGGCTCGGCCAACCGCGACGAGCGCAAGTACGCCGATCCGGACACCTTCGACGTGACCAGGAACGCGATCGACCATCTCAGCTTCGGCTTCGGCGTCCACCGTTGTGCCGGAGCCTCGCTCGCCGGCCTGGAGATCGAGGCGATCCTCAACGCGCTGGTCCGCCGGGTGGCGACGATCGAGATCGTCGGCGAGCCGGTCCGCGCTCTCAACAACGCGACCCGCGGCCTCCACAGCCTGCCCGTCGCGGTCACGGCGCAGGGCTGAGGCGGGGCGGATGGCGGGCGCGGAGCAGATCGTCGTCGCGGGCGCGGCGGCGACGAAGTTCGGCCGCCGGCCCGAGCTCGAGATCGCCGAGCTGGGCGTCGAAGCGGCGCGCGCGGCGCTCGCCGACGCCGGCTTCGAGCCCGCCGACGTCGATGCGATCTACGTCGGCACCTTCCTCGCCCAGTCGCTCAACCGCCAGGGTGTGCCGGCCTCGCTGATCGCCAACCTGCTCGACCTCGGGCCGGTGCCGGCGACGACGCTCGAGGGGGCCTGCGCATCGGGCACGATAGCCCTCCGCCACGGGATCCTGGCGGTGCGCGCCGGGAGCGCCCGGGTGGTGCTCTGCGTCGGCGTCGAGCAGATGACCGGCGCCGCCACCGAGGCCGTCACCGGCGCCCTCGGCGAGGCCTTTCGCCGCGACCCCGACCAGGAGGCCGGGCTCACCTTCCCCGGCTTCTTCGGCCTCGTCGCCGACGCCCACGGCGCCCGCTACGGGACCGGCCGCGAGGAGCTGACCGCGGTCGCGACGAAGAACCGCGCCCACGGCGCCACCAACCCGCGGGCGATGTTCGCCGAGGCGGTCGACGCCGAGCGGGTCGAGACCTCGCGCTTGATCGCCGACCCGCTGCGGGTCTTCGATTGCTCGCCGATCGCCGACGGGGCGGCCGCCGCGGTCGTCTGCCGCGAGAGCGACGCGCCCCGGCGGTCGCGCGCGATCAGGGTGCTCGCCTGCGAGCAGGCCTCCGGCCCGGTTTCGACGATCGACGCAGGCGAGGACCTGACTTCCTTCGTGGCCACCCGCGCCGCCGCCGCGGCGGCCTACGCGACCGCCGACGTGAAGCCCGCCGACCTCGACGTGGTCGAGGTCCACGACTGCTTCACGATCGCCGAGATCGTCGACTGCGAAGACCTCGGGATCCTGCCCCGCGGCGAAGCCGGCCCGGCGATCGTCGCCGGCGCCACCCGGATCGCCGGCGGCGAGCCGGTCGTCAACCCGAGCGGCGGCCTGCTCTCGCGTGGCCACCCGGTCGGCGCCACCGGCCTCGCCCAGGTCCACGGGCTGGTCGCCCAGCTGCGCGACGAGGCCGAGAACCAGGTGCCCGGCGCGCGGCTCGCGCTCTCCCACAACCTCGGCGGCACCGGTGCCGCCGCGACCGTCACCGTGCTCGCCTCGTGAGCGCCGGGCCGCAGGCCGGCGCCGTCGTGGTGGCGACCACGGCCCTCCGCGTCCCCCTGCCCGGCAAGCCGCCGGGCGAGGTCGTGGCGCTGGTCGAGACCGACGCCGGGCGGCGCCTGGTGACCCTTGCAGTTGACCCCGATCGACGACCGAAGCCCGGCGAGACCGTCGAAGTCGGCTTCGAAGACTAAGAAAGGCAAGCATGTTCCGAACCTCCGAAGTCGTCTACGACGACCTCATCTGGGCCGAGGCGCCGCGTTGGCACGACGGCGTGCTCTGGATCTCCGACACCCAGGGCTCGCACCTGGTCGAGATCGCCGGCTCCGAGGTCACCGTCCACGACGTCTCGCCGCCGGTCAACGGCACCGCGCCGGCGCCCGACGGGACGCTGGTCGGGGCGCGGATGGCGGGCGCCCGGGTCGACCGCTTCGACGGCCAGGAGTGGACGGTCCTCGCCGATCTCGGCGCCGCCGTCGGCGCCGGCCGCCTCGGTGACCTGACCCGGCGCAGCGACGGCACCGTCTACGTCGACGACCTCGGCAGCCAGGACCACAGCGGCAAGGTCGAGGCCACGGGCCGCCTGATCAAGGTCGATCCGCAGGGCAACGCTGCGGTCGCCGCCGACGGGATGACCTTCCCCAACGGCCTCGCCCTGATCGAAGGCGAGACGACGCTGGTCGTCGCCGAGACCTTCGCCGGCCGGCTCCGTGCCTGCACCGTCGCCGCCGACGGCGGGCTCTCGGCACCGCGGCCCTGGGCCGACCTCGGCGCGGCCCTCGGCGAGGAGTACAAGCCGGACGGGATCTGGGCCGCCGCGGACGGCTCGGTCTGGGTCGGGACCACCACCGGTGAAGCCTTCGTCCGGGTGCGCGAGGGCGAGGTCCTCGAGCGCATCGACGTCGACGGCTTCGCGATCGCCTGCTGCCTCGACGACGACGGCGCCTTCTACGGGACCGTCGCGGTCAGCACCGACCCGGAGAAGACGGTCTTCGAAGCGGTAGCCGAAAAACAGCTGCGGGCCTGGGTCGAGCGCCACCCCCGCGCCGACGCCTGACCACGAGCCGAAAGCCGAAGGAGAGAGAAGATGGAGAGCAGCACCCCCCGGATCGACGTCGACGTCGCCGTGATCGGCTGCGGGACCACGGGCCTCACCCTGGCGTCCCTGCTGGGCAAGGCGGGGATCAAGGTCGCCGCAGTCGATCGTTCCCGCCTGCAGGTCCCGCACCCGCGCGCCACCCACCTCGACGACGAGACGATGCGCGCCTTCCAGGCGCTCGGGCTGCAGCACCTCGAGCCCCGCTTCTCGCCGGTCGGCAAGTACCGCTTCTACGACCGCCGGTGGCGTACCTGCATGGAAGTGCCGCTCGACCGCGGCTACACCGAGCAGGGCTGGCGCTCCAATTACATGTTCCACCAGCCCGACTGGGAGGCGACGGTCCGCGGCGAGCTGAACGACTCAAGTAGCGCCGAGATCTTCTTTGGCTGGGAGGTCACCGAGCTGAGCGAGGCCGAAGGACGGGTCGAGGTCATCCTCCAGGAGGTCTCTTCCGATCAGCAGCGCGCCCTCAACGCCGGCTTCGTCGTCGGCGCCGACGGCGCCGGGTCGTTCGTGCGCGGCGCCATGGGCTGCGAGCTGACCGACTACGAAGCGACCCACCGCTCGCTGATCGTCGACATCATGCCGCTGGTCGAGCTGCCGGCCGACCTGCCCGACCGCGACACCTTCATCCAGGGCGGCATCACCAACCCGCTGACCTACGTGCCGATCGCCGCCCCGCGGCTGCGCTTCGAGCTGATGCTGCGGCCCCAGGACGACTCGCGCGAGTTCGAACGCGTCGACCGCGCCTACCAACTGCTGGCGCCCTGGTTCAAGGCCGACGAGTACCGGATCCTCCGCGACGACGTTTACGAATGGCGCTCGATCGTCCCCTCGCCCTGGCGCCGCGGGCGGATGATGATCGCCGGCGACGCCGCCCACACGATGCCGCCGATGCTCGGCCAGGGCATGTGCTCGGGGATCCGCGATGCGCTCAACCTCGCCTGGAAGCTGCCCCGCGTGGTCCGTGGCGAATCGCCGATCGAGCTGCTCGACACCTACGAGAGCGAGCGCCGGCCGCACACGACGACGTTCGTCGAGATCTCCGCCCGGCTGGCCAACGAGATCGAGCACCTGCAGCCGGAAGCGCCGCCGGAGGGGATCGCGCCGCCGGTGCAGGAGAGCGAGGTGCTGCGCCCGCAGATCGGGCCGGGGGTGCGTGACGACGCCGCCGAGCCGACCGGCGTCCTCAGCGCCCAGCCGAAGCTCGACGACGGGCGGCTGCTCGACGACGCGGTGGGCTTTCGCTTCGCCGTCGTCGGCGACCCGGAGACGATCGCGGCGGCCGGCGAGGGCACCCGATCGGCCTGGGAGAGGCTCGACGTCGCGGTGCCCGCGGGGCGGCACGAGGAGGTGATCGAGTGGGTGCGGAGCCTCGGCGCCGGCGCCGTCGTGATCCGGCCCGACCGTTATATCTTCGGCCTCGCCGAGAGCGGCGCCGACCTCGACCGCCTCACCGACCGGCTCGCGGCCCAGTTGGCCGGCGCCGGGCTCGCCGCCGAAGCGGCCTGAGCGCGATGGCGATCGCGCTCTACTGGATCCCCGGCAGCTGTGCCCGGGTGCCGTTCGTCGCGCTCGAGGAGGCGGGGGTGCCGTTCGACCTCCGGCCGATCAACCGCTACCGCGGCGAGCACGAAACCGAGGCCTACCTGGCGATCAACCCGAAGGGGAAAGTGCCCGCGCTGGTCCTCGACGACCTCGTCGTCACCGAGGTCCCCGTGGTCGTCCAGAGCCTCGCCCGGAGGTTCCCCGCCGCGAACCTGCTGCCGGGCGGCTCGGAAAGCGACGGGATCGAGGCGCTCAGCCTGATGGCCTGGTTCGCCAGCGGCCTCCATCCGACCGCGGGCCGCTTCCGCTTCCCGCGCCTGGGATCGGCGGAAGCGTCCGCCGCGGCGGGAATCCGCGCGCAGGCGCGTGAGGACCTGAGGAAGGGATTCGCGATCCTCGAGCGCCGGCTCGAGGGCCGCGAGTGGTTCTTCGACGACTGGTCGATCGTCGATGCCTACGCCTTCTACATCTGGTTCCGCGTGGTCGGGTCGGGGCTCGACGGATCGGAGTTCCCCGGCTACGCGGCGCACGCGCGCCGCTGCGAAGCGCGTCCGAGCGTGTCCCGCGTCCTCGATCGGGAGGAAGTCGAGTTCGCCCGCTACGAAGCGGAAGGCATCCTCCCGGCCGATCTGCCCCCGCACCAGGCGGGCCGCCTGCCCGCCCGAGGAAAGGAAGGATCATGAGCAACGATCGGATCATTGCCGTCGAGGAGCACTTCGCGACCCGGCGCTACCTCGAGGCCGCCGCCGAGCTCGACGTCTGGTCGGGCGACGAGCTGGAGATGGCGCAGATGCGCGGGCCGTTCCTCGCCCCCTGGATGATCGAAAGGCTCGGCAACCTCGAGGCCCGGCTGGCGGTGATGGACGAGTCGGGCACCGACCTCGCGGTGCTGAGCCTGAACCCGCCGGGGGTTCAGCCCTACGAGCCCGTGGCCGCGGCGACGGCGCTGGTCGAGAGCGCCAACGAGGAGATGGCGGAGGCGGTGCGCCGGCACCCGGACCGCTTTGCCGGGCTCGGCGCGGTCGCCCCGCAGGACCCCGACCACGCGGCCCGCGAGATCGACCGGATCATGGGCCCGCTCGGGCTCGCGGGGCTGATGATCTGCTCCCACACCCGCGGTCTCTACCTCGACGACCCTTGCTACGAGCCGCTGTTGGCGGCGGCCGAGGAGCACGGGGCGACGATCTACCTGCACCCGCGCTACCCGAGCGCGCAGATGATCGCCCCCTACCGGGACTACGGCATGGTCGCGGCTGTCTGGGGCTACCAGGCCGACGCCGGCACGCACGCGGTGCGGCTGATCCTCAGCGGCGTGCTCGACCGCCACCCGCGCCTGCGGTTCGTCCTCGGCCACCTCGGCGAGGGCCTGCCGCTGTGGATGCAGCGGCTCGACAATCGCTATGCCTTCGCCTACGAGGCGGCCGCCGCCGACCTCGGGATGGTGAAGCTGGAGCTGACCCCGAGCGAGTACCTGCTGCGCAACTTCGCCGTCACCACGAGCGGGATGGACGATCCCGAAGCGCTCGCCTTCGTCCTCGGCCGGGTCGGCGAGGACAACGTGCTGTTCGCGGTCGATTACCCCTACGAGGACAGCAATGCCGCCACGCGGTTCCTGTGTGATGCCGAGCTGACCGACGCGCAGCGGGCGAAGATCAGCCACGCGAACGCCGAACGCCTCTTCAGGGGCCTCCTCTCGTGACCACCGGGCACGCCGTCCCCGCCCTCACCGCGATCACCGGTGGCAGCGGCTCGATCGGCCTCGCCACCGCGCAGGCCCTGCTCGACGCCGATCCCGCTGCCGCCGTCGCCCTGCTCGACCTGCGGCCCGGCGACGCCGCTCGCGAGCTGCTGGACGCCGAGCCCACCCGCGCCCACTTCGTCGCCTGTGACGTCACCGATCCGGTCGCCGTCGCCGCGGCGTTCGCGCGGATCGAGGAGATCGGCACGCTGGGCGGCCTCGTCTACGCCGCCGGGCTGGTCGACAACTCCGACAGCACCGACCTGGAGTTCGAGCGCTGGCGCGCGGTGCTCGCGGTCAACCTCGACGGGGCGATGCTCTGCAACCAGGAGGCGGGCCGGCGCATGCTGGCCGCCGGCAGCGGGGCGATCGTCAACATCGCCTCGATCGCGGGCCGCTTCGGCCACCCGCGGCGGCTGCCCTACTCGGTCGGCAAAGCGGCGATCGGTGCCCTCACCCGGACCCTCGCGGTCGAGTGGGCGCAGGGCGGGGTGCGGGTCAACGCCGTCGCCCCGGGCTACGTCGACACGCCGATGGTGGCCGAGGGCGAACGGCTCGGCCTCTTCTCGCGCGAAGGGGCGGCCGCGATGCACGCGATGAAGCGCCTCGCGGCGCCCGCCGAACTGGCCGATCCGATCGTCTTCCTGCTCTCCTCCGCGGCCGCCTTCATCACCGGCGAGACGCTCTACGCCGACGGCGGCTTCAGCGTCCTCAAGGCCTCCTGACGAGCCGATCTCTGGCTAGTGCACGTAATATATAATCGATAAGATCGTGTTGCCACCAGGGATTTGATGATGATGATGGAGGAGGTAGTCGCATGCGCTTCACCACGGTCAGGACCGCCGTCGGCACCAAGGCCGCGCGGGTCGAGGGGGAGGAGCTGGTGCTCCTGCCGTACGCCGACGTCAGCGAGCTGCTCGCCTCGGGTGAGGACTGGCAGGCGAGGGGAGGCGCCGCCGACGGCGAGAGGGTGCCGCTGGAGGGGGCCGAACTGGCGCCTCTCGTGCCGCGCCCCGAGAAGATCTTCTGCGTCGGCCTGAACTACCGCGACCACGCGGCCGAGGCGAACCTCGAGCTGCCCGAGTACCCGACCGTGTTCGCCAAGTTCGCCCGCGCCCTGATCGGGCCCGAGGACGAGCTGGTGCTCCCCGACCCCTCGATCTCGACCTGGGTCGACTGGGAGCTCGAGCTCGGCGTCGTCGTCGGCTCGCCGATCCGTCACGCGTCCCCCGAGGAGGCCCTGGCGGGCGTCGCCGGCTACACGATCGTCGACGACATCTCGATGCGCGACTGGCAGCTGCGCACCTCGCAGTGGCTGGCGGGCAAGACCTTCGAGGCCTCCACCCCCGTCGGCCCCTTCCTCGTCACCCCCGACGAGGTCGACCCGACCGCGGGCATGGCGATGAAGCTGACCGTGAACGGCGAGACGATGCAGGAATCCTCGACCGATCAGCTGGCGATCGGGGCGGCCGAGGTCCTGTCCTACATCAGCAAGATCGTCACGCTGGTGCCCGGTGACCTGATCGCCACCGGGACCATGGCCGGGGTCGGCCACGTCCGCACCCCGCCGGTGTACCTGACCGACGGAGACTTGGTCGAGTGCTCGATCGAGGGGCTCGGCTCGCAGACGACGCGGGCGCGTCTGTGAGCTTCAGCCCGGTCAGCCTGCGGTCGGTCGCCGACCTGCTCCGCGAGGGCGTCGCCGCCCATCCCGATCGCACCCTGTTGGTCAACGAGGACCGCGGGGGGGAGGTGACCTCGTTCACCTGGCGCGAGGTCCTCGAACACGCGGGCGGCGTGGCCGCGAGGCTGGCCGCTGCCGGCGCCGAGGCCGGTGACCGCATCCACCTCCACCTCGCCAACCGGCCCGAGTTCCTCTTTGCCTGGTTCGGCGCTGCCCTTGCCGGCTACAGCATCGTCCCCACCAACACCGGGGCGACGCCGGAGGAAATCGCCTTCATCACCGGCCACGCCGAAACCCGGATCAGCATCACCGAGGAGACCTACCTGGCCACGGTCGAGGCGGTGCACGGCGACGCGGGCGTCCCCGTCCTCTGCTGCGAGCGCGACGACCTGCTCGGCGCCACCGCGGCGGACCCCGGCGCCTCGATCCGTCCCGAGGACGAGCTGGGGATCATCTACACCTCCGGCACCACCTCGCGGCCGAAGGGGGCGGTGGTGACCAACGCCAACTACCTGTTCGTCGGCGAGGTATACGCGAAAGCGGTGGCGCTGACGCCGGCCGACCGGCTGCTCGTCGCCCTGCCGCTCTTCCACGCCAACGCCCAGTACTACTCGACCATGGGGGCGTTGACGGCGCGGGCGACGATCGTCCTCGTGCCGCGCTTCAGCGCCAGCCGTTACGTCCTCCAGTGCGCCGCCCACGGGGCCACCGTCGGCAGCCTCTTCTCGGCGCCGATCCGGATGATCCTCGCCCAGGACGCCGCCGCCCGCACCCGCGATCATCAGCTGCGCGCGGTCTTTTTTGCCCAGAACCTGAGCGACGCCGAGCTCGACCAGTGGGAGCGCGAGGTCGGCGCGCCGCTGCTGCAGATGTACGGGATGACGGAGACGATCGGGCCGCCGCTGATGAACCCGATCTGGGGCCGCTCCAAGTACGACACCGTCGGCCGCGTCACCCTCGGCTACACCTGCCGCGTGGTCGACGAGGAAGGCCACGACGTCGAGCCTGGGAAGCGCGGCGAGCTACTGGTCGGGGGCGTCCCCGGCGTCTCGCTGATCGCCGGCTACCTCCACGATGAGGCGGCGACCGCGGCGGCGATGCGCGACGGCTGGCTGCATACCGGCGACGTTGTCGCGGTCGACGAGGACGGCTACTTCGCCTTCGTCGACCGCAACAAGGACATGATCAAGCGGGCCGGGGAGAACGTCGCCGCGAGCGAGGTCGAGGCGGTCCTGCTCGACCATCCCGACGTCGCCGAGACGGCGGTGGTGGGCGTGCCCGACGCGATGCGCGAGGAAGCGATCATCGCCTTCGTCGTCCCCCGCGGCGAAGGGGCGACGGAGGGCGAGCTGCTCGAATGGTGCGCCGCGCGGCTGGCGAAGTTCCGGGTCCCGAGCGAGGTGGCGACGGTCAACGAGCTGCCGCGCACCCCGGTCGGGAAGATCCAGAAGCACCTGCTGCGCGCCGGTTACCTCGACTCAAGAGGCTGAGACCGGCGCGTTCAGCGAGGCGCCGAGCCTGCCGACGAGGTCATCGAGCTCGGCCGCCGTGGTGGCCGAGCCGAAGATGTAGCGGTCCGGCCTGATCAGCACCGCGGCGGTGTCGAGGTTCGCGGTCCAGGCGCGCATCTCCGGTGGGTACTGGTCGAGCACCTCGACGTTCAGCCGTCCGAGCAGTTGCGTCGTCTCGGGGTCGATCGCGCCGACGACGGCTGGATCGCCGACCAGGGCGAAGCGGTAGCCGACGACGTCGTCCATCAGCTCGCCGCCCTCCAGCCGCGGCTGGGCGCTGGCCCGGCCGGCCGCTTCGTCGGAATCGTCGGCACGGACGCCGGGACCCATGCGCGGCCGCACCGGCTCCACTTCGCTGACCTCGTGCTCGCCCGCCGTCGCGCCGGCCGGCGTCTCCATCGACTCGATCTCGTTGGCCATGCCGGCCGCCAGCACCGTGTAGGTCGTGACGTGCGGTTTGCGCTCGCTCTCGTAGGTGTCGAGCAGCTCGGGCGGCGATTCGCCGCGCACCACCCGGCCGAGCTTCCAGCCGAGGTTGGTCGCGTCACGGATGCCCGAGCACGCCCCTTGTCCGAGGTGGGGCGGCATCGTGTGGGCCGCGTCGCCGGCGAGGAGGACCCGGCCGACCCGCCATGGGTCGGCGGTCAGCGAACGCCATTCGTAGACGTCGGAGCGGAGGATCCGATACTCGTGCGGGGCCAGGTAGGGCTCGATCAGCTCGTAGGCGTGCTCGGAGCGTTCGAAGGTGGCGGCGTCATCGTCGGGCCGCAGCATCTCCTCGAAGCGGAGGCGGGGCTCGGCCGTCATCAGGTAGGTGAAGGGGTTGCGGATCCCCCCGCGGATGAAGGCGTCGCGGCCCGGCAGGCGCTCCGTTCCGACCAGCGGATGGATGTCCACGATCAGCTGCCGGTGAGTCGCCTGATGGTCGAACTGGGAGGCGCCGATCAGCTTGCGGACCGGCGAGTTGGCGCCGTCGGAGCCGACGACGAAGGAGGCCTTGAAGGTGGTCTCCGCGGAGGTCGAGGTCTCGCGTACGGTGACGTCGACGTCGTCGCCGGAGTCCTCGAGCCCGACGATGGTCCAGCCGTAGTAGGTGCTGGTGTTCGGGTCCTCCTCGGTGTAGCCGCGATTGATCGCCTCCCAATCGGGCTGGTAGAACTGGTAGTCGGAAGCCCAGCCCTGCTCGGTCACTCCCTGGCTCCAGACGAACTCTTTGACGATCCGCCAGTCGGCGTCGTAGAAGCGGTAGGTGGCGGTTGGGGTGAAGCCCTTCTCCAGGTCCTGCAGTCCGATCGTCTGGAAGGCACGCACCGTCTCGTCGTCCAGGTGGGTGGCGCGGGGGAAGCCGATCGGGATGCGGGAGCGGTCGACGGCCGCCACGCTCAGCCCTTCCATTGCCAACAGCCGCGCAAGCATCAATCCAGTCGTGCCGCAACCGATGATTGCGACGTCGACCCGGGAGCCCTCCGTCATCCTCGTTCCGTCCTTCCTATCCCCATTTACAAGGCGATGCAAGATCGATTGTATGTCATCTGGCGGGATCGAGCGCGGGGGCGGCGCTCCCCGGCACCAGCTCCACCAGACGCCCCAGATCTTCGCCTGAATCGGCGACCCCGAGCAGGTATTTGTCGGGCCGCAGCAGCACTCCGCGGGCGCCGACGGCAGCGAGTGCGGTCCGCGTCTCGGGGCTCGCGTCGCCGAGGATCGCCACCCCGGCGTCGCGGCAGCGCTCCCGTAGCCCCGGCGCGAGCGACGCGACCAACTCCGGCAGGGCGAGGATCGTGAACTGCTCGCCGACCGCGTCGTCGAGCAGGCGGCCGTCGGCCAGCCGCGGCTGGGCAAAGAGCGTTCCCAGCGGCGCCTCGGCGGTGGCGGGGAGGAGGCCCGGACCGAGTTGGGGGAACGGCGTGTGCAGCGCGCCGCCGCCGTCGGCGAGCATCTCGGCGTCGCGTTTCGCCGCCACCTCGGGGTCGATGGTCTGGATGATCCCGCTGACCCGGTCGGAGAGCTCGATCAGCTCCCGGACGTGGGGGGAGCGCTCGCTGCCGTAGGTGTCGAGGAGCTCTTCCGGGGCGCGACCGTCGAGCACCGCGGCGAGCTTCCAGGCGAGGTTGCGGACGTCGCGGAGGCCCGAGCAGAGGCCCTGCCCGAGGAAGGGCGGCATCAGGTGGGCGGCGTCGCCTGCCAGCAGCAGCCGGCCGTTGCGCCAGCGGTCGGCGAGCAGCGAGTGGAAGGTGTAGGAGACGGCCCGGTAGATCTCGGCGTCGTCGGGGCCGAGCCAGGGGGCGAGCAGCTCCCAGACCTTCGCCGGCGCGTCCATCGTCGCCGGGTCCTCGTCGGGCATCACCATGAACTCCCAGCGGCGCCGGTTGCCGACGTTGCGGATGTAGGTGATCGGGCGGCGCGGGTCGCAATAGTGGACCATCTCGTCGGGCAGGGAGTCGACCGCGCGGGTCAGGGTGAGGTCGACGACGACCCAGCCCTGGCTTGCGGCGAGCGACTCGAATTTGGCACCGACGGCCGCCCGCACGGTCGAGCGGGCGCCGTCGCAGCCGACCACGTAGCGGGCGTCGCACTCCACCGCCGCGCCGCTGCGCCGGTCGCGAGCGCGGACGATCACCGAGTCCGCGGCCGCCTCCACCGCCTCCACCTCGTGTTCGAGGTGGACCGCGACGCCGGCGAGCGAGTCGACGTACTCGCGGACGATCCGGTCGACCTCGGGCTGGTGCCACATATAGAGGCGCCGGTAGCCGTTCGGTCCGGGCTCGCCCGCGGGCCAGTTCAGGAGGACCTGGTCGTCACGGTTGACGAAGCGCATCGTGCCGGGGACCCGGGTGCCCTCCTCGAGCCCGGCGATGATCGTCTGCGCCAGCCCGAGGCGCTGGAAGAAGCGGAGGCTCTCGTCGTCGGTCCCGCCCGTGCGAGCGCGCTCGAAGACGTAACGGTCGCGCTCGAAGACGGCGACCGTGATGCCGGCCCGGCCGAGGTAGGCGGCCAATGCTTGGCCGACCGGCCCGTAGCCGACGATCGCGACATCGCAGCTTTTCACCTTGACTTACCCCCTCGGTCGTACCCGCAGCCCTGACCAGCCACCCGGTAGGGTCGCATATTATATATGAGAATTGACAGACAGGCCGAGGAACAGCTCTTCACCGCGGCGCGGACCGCGAAATCGTTCAGCGACGAGCCCGTCTCCGACGCGCAGTTGCGGGCGATCGCCGAGCTGGTCCGGTGGCCGCCGACGATGGCGAACAGCCAGCCGCTGCGGGTCGCGTTCATCCGCTCTCCACGGGCTCGCGAGCGCCTGATTCCGCTGCTCACCGCGCCCAACCGCCCGAAGACGGCCTCGGCGCCGGTCGCCGCGATCCTCGCCGTCGACCTCGAGTTCCACGAGCACATCCCGCGCCTCTATCCGCACGGCGCGCACCTGCGCGATCGCTTCTGTGCCGACGCCGCGGGTGGTGAGCGTGCGGCGACGTTCAGCGGTGCGATGCAGGCGGGCTACTTCATCCTCGCGGCGCGTGCCGTCGGCCTTGCCGCGGGTCCGATGTTGGGCTTCGACCAGGTGGCCGTCGATGCGGAGTTCTTTCCCGATCGCCCCTGGAAGTCGATCTTGGTGGTCAACCTCGGCAGGCCGGGCGAGCGGCCATGGCGAGAGCGCCTGCCTCGGCTCGATCACGACGAGTTCGTCGAGCACCACTGAGTCGGGCCTCGTCCAAAGTTTGTACATCATGTATGGTGTGCTAGCCCCCATGGGGGAGAGGAAGTCGGAGCCTGGGTTGAGCTCCGTTGACCGCTGCGCGGCTGCTGCCCCAGCGTTGTTTCGGGATCCGCAAGGAAAGAAGAGGAGAAACCAATGGGAAGTAAGAAGACGCCTGGTGTGCTGATCGGACTGATCCTGATCGTGGCCACCGCCGTCGCCCTCGCCGGCTGTGGTGGCAGTAGCGGTTCATCGGGCTCGAGCAGCGAACCCAAGGGCGGCGAAGGCTCCGGCGGCGAAGCCAAGGAAGCGAGTGCCGGCGGTACCGACAACGTCGCCGCGGCGAAAAAGGTCCTCGCGCCTTACATCGGTCAGTACTACCCCGAATTCCCGGTCGAAGAACCGCTGAAGGAAAAGCCGTCCCCGGACGTCCAGATCAGCGCGATGCAGGAGTCGAGCGCGATCGGCGGCCTGCTGGTCGAACTGATGGAAGGGGCGGCGAAGACGGCCGGCGTGAAGCTCACCGCCGTCAAGGCCGGCGCCACGGCCTCCACCGCGCAGGCGGCTGCCGAAACGGTGGTCAGCCAGAACCCCGACGGGTTCTACCTGCCGCCCTTCGAACCGAGCACGATCGGCCCCCAGCTCGAACAGATGGAGGAAAACGAAATCCCGGTCGTGATGTCCGGCGGGCCCGCGGAAGCCGAAAACTACCCGGCGATCGTCGCCAACCTGGTGCCGCCGTCGCAGGACGAATCCTACGGCGAGATCATGGCGGCTTGGGCCGTCATGAAACATGGCGCCGAAGCCCATCCGGTCCTGATCGAACATCCCGAACTCGCGTTCTCGAAGGCGATCAAAGCGGGCTTCGAATCGGGGATGAAGGAATTCTGCCCGGAATGCAAGTTCGAGATCCTGCCGATCACCGCGGAAGAAGTCAGCCAGTCGGCGAACAAGATCGTCAGCGAGCTGCAGGCCAAGCCCGACATAAACCAGATCGTCGCGATCAGCGATTTCGTGGCCGGCCTGCCCGCTGCTCAGAAGGCCGCCGGTCTCGAAGTCGGGACCTTCGTCTACCCGGGCGAACCGCAGACGTTCGAAGCGATCAAGAACGGTGAAATCGAAGCGGCCCTGGCCGCCGGTCTCGGCACCCAGTCCTACACGGTGATGGACATCCTGCTGCGCGAAATCCAGGGACAGCCCCTGACCCCCGCCGAGAAAAAAGGCTGGCAGCCGATGCAGATCCTGGAAAAGAAGGACATCACCTTCGACCCCAAATACGGGTGGGAGGCAGACCCGAACTACATCGAACGATTCGCCAAGTACTGGCACGTCGAAAAATAGGCTCGAAGGCGTTTGACGCGTTTGACGTCGGGCGCGTCTGACGCGTCGGGGAGGCCGGGGTGGCCTCGGCCACCCCGGCCTTCCGAGGTGCGGTGCGGGGGGCGTGGCGGCGGGGCGGCGCGGTCCCGGCCCCCGCGCCCGTCCGAGGTGCGTCCCGACCTCGGCCCGTGCGCCCGTTCGAGATGCCGCCCGACCCCGACCCCTGCGGTCGTCCAAGTTGCCACTCGACCCCGGCCCCGCACCCGTCCGAGGTGCGTCCCGGGCGCCTCATGGCGCTCCTGGCAGGCTGTGACCGCCATGAGGCGCCCGGGACGGGAGGGGGTCGTGGGGAAGGCGGGTACGGGGACGGGAGGAGGTCGCGAAAGACGACACAGGGATGAGGGGGGGGACACAGGGACGGCATGAGGTCGGACTCACGTGACGGGTCCGTGCGGGAGAGGCCACACCCCGCCCCGATCGGTGACGAAGACGCCGGGAACGTCACCCTTTCCGCAATCTTCGGTCAGTTCTCGGGCCGGAAAAGAGGGCCCGGGGACGCGTTCCGTACTTTGACCCTCCTATGGCATGGTCAAAGTACGGAACGCGCCCGTGACGGTTGGACAACACGGGAGGAAGGGTGGAGTTCCCTACGTCTCCGTGACGGGGTCCGGTCCGGTGGCGGATCCGTCACGGATCCGTGGTGCTCCCGTGGATCTCCCGTGGGCCTTCCTCCACCGCTTTCATACCCGGCCGTCTCGGCCACGGCCACAGCCTGCCAGGGCCGTGGACGAGACGGCCGCATCCCTTTCCGCCACGGGCGACAGCTCGAGGGGCCGGGGCTCTTGCCCCGGCGGGCGACAGCTCGAGACGGCTGCATCCCTTTCCCCTCATGGGCGACAGCTCGAGGGGCCGGGGGCCTTTTCCCCGGCCGCGCCCGTTTCCCCCGGCGGCAGCTTGAAAGGTCCTCATCCCTCCCGGGCGCCGGCCCCGGGAGCCCCATCCCTTCCCCGCCCGCAATGGCTTGCGAGCGCCCAAGCTCTGGAGCGGACCAGCTACTCCGAGCTGCCGTCGCCGAGGCTGGCGGCGACGACCTCGACGGTGTGCTGGAGGTGCGTGACCATTGCCTGCGCGGCCTGCTTCGGCTTGCGGGCGAGGCAGGCCTCGAAGATCATGTCGTGCTCGTGTTCGGCCGCGGCGAGGCGGTCGACGAGCTTCGGGAAGATCGCGATGTAGGCGCGCGAGGAGGCGCGCAGTTCGACGATCAGGCGCGCGAGTCGGGGGCGCCGGGCGGCTTCGTAGATCGTCAGGTGGAACTCGTCGTTGATTTCGCTCGACAGCTTCCAGTCGCCCTTGGCGTTGGCGGCCTCGAGCCGGGCGAGCTGCGCGCGCATCCGCTCCAGATCGCGGTCGTTGAGGTTGGCGGCCGCCTGTTCGGTGGCCAGGGCCTCGAGCGGGATCCGGATCTCGTAGAACTCGCGCAGGTCAATGCCACTCGGCTCGAAGACGATGACGCCGCGGTGGGCGTTGCTCTCGATCAGGCCCTCGCGCTCAAGCGCGGCGAAGGCCTCGCGGACCGGGGTGGTGCTGACCCCGTAGGTCTCGGCGACGTGGGCCTGCCGAAGGCGGCTGCCGGGTGCGAGGCGACCGCCGAGGATTTCATCGCGGAGGCGACTGGTCACCGCCGCCGTGATCGTGGTCGGCCTCACGCCGAGCTCTACTTTGGCCATTCCGGGGTTGCTCTCGTAGGGGTCGAGGTTTGCGAACTGCTTACCACGTAGGTCGACGTTGGCACACATAGTATATCATACCGTCGACATAATTGATTGATCAAGCGGGTTCATCTCCTCCTCCGCGGGTGCCGCACAAGGCCGGCACCGTGGCCCCAGATTGTATAAGGTGCATAAAGAGCGAAGGTGATCGCCTGGGGCGGCGGTCGCACCGGAGAGGAGAGACGACGAGCCGATGACTGGCATTTCCGCGACGCAGAAGAACACCGGCGGCCCGCGCCTGCTGAAGGTCGACGGGGTGATCAAGGACTTCCCCGGCCTGCGCGCGCTCAACCGCGTCTCCTTCGAGCTGCGGTCGGGGGAAGTGCTGGCCGTGGTCGGCCAGAACGGCTGCGGCAAGTCGACTCTGGTAAAGGTCCTGGCCGGCGTCTACAAGGCCGACGGCGGCGACTTCACGGTCGAGGACGCGGGCGGCGGCGAGCCGGTGCAGATGCACTTCATCCATCAGACCAGGGCGCTGATCCCGTCGATGACCACGATCGAGAACCTCGCCCTCGGTCGCGCGCCGGAGAGCAGGACGAGCCTGGCGAAGCGCCGCGAACGGCGCCGCGCCGAACGGCTCATCGGTGAGTTCGGGCTCCATTTCGACGTCACCAAGCCGATCAGCGAGATCTCTCCCGCCGAGCGCACGATCGTCGCGATCGTGCGCGCCCTCGACGGCTGGACCCGCCCGGAGGGCGTGCTGGTCCTCGACGAGCCCACCGCCGAGCTCCACGGCGAGGAGGCGGAGAAGCTCTTCGAGGTCGTCCGCCAGGTCGCCGCCGGCGGCGCCGGCGTGATCTTCATCTCCCATCGCCTCGACGAGGTGATGGCTCTGGCCGACCGGGTGCTGGCGCTCCGTGACGGGGCGGTGGTCGGTCACGTCAGCACCGCCGAATGCGATCACGACCAGTTGATCCACATGATCGTCGGTCGCCGGCTCGAGCAGGTCGAACGCCGGCCGAGCCGGGTCGGCGATGTCGTGCTGGAGGCGCGTGGGGTCGGTGGCGGCAGCGTCGTCGACGTCGACCTCACCCTCCGCGAGGGCGAGATCCTCGGCCTCGGCGGGATCGTCGGATCCGGTCGTGAGACCCTGGTCGGCCTGCTCTTCGGGGCCCACCGCCGGGAGCGCGGCGAGGTGGAGATCGACGGCCGACGGCTGCCGAAGGACAACATCACCGCCTCGATCGCCAATCGCGTCGCCTACGTTCCTGCCGACCGTGCCGCGGAAGGCGCGGTGATGGAAATGAGCGTGCGCGAGAATCTCACCCTGCCCGGGCTGCGGGGGTTTCGCCGCGCCTTCGGTTGGCTCGACCTGCGGTCCGAGGCCAAGGAGGTCTCGAAGTGGACGAAGCTGGTCAACCTGCGGCCGGTGATGCCGTCGCGCCGCCTCGACCTCTTCAGCGGCGGTAACCAGCAGAAGGTGGTGATCGCGAAGTGGCTGCGGATGGAGCCGCGGGCCCTGCTGCTGGAGGAACCGACCCAGGGCGTCGACATCGGCGCCAAGGTGGCGATCTACGAACTGCTGCAGCAGGCGGCGGCCGGCGGCGCCGGCGTGCTGCTCGCCTCCGCCGACGCCAAGGAGCTGACCGCCGTCTGTGACCGCGTGCTGGTGATGCGGGACGGCCGCATCGTCGCCGAGGCCGTCGGCACCGGGCTGAGCGAGGCGCACCTCCTGAAAGAGGAACTGGGACTTTCGATCGATCAGCTGAACACGCGCCCAAGCGACAACGAGGAGGAGATCCTTGCCTGACCAAACTGCCGAGAGGAGCCTTGTCGGGTCAGCGCCCGGGACTCCGGAGCCGGAGACGAGCGCCGGCGAGTCGAAGATCGCGCTGGTCCTGGAGAAGCTCTCCTTCCGCAACATCAGCGCGCTCTACATCTTCGCCGCGATCTTCATCGTCTTCTCGATCTGGGTGCCGGAAACCTTTCTCGCCGAAAGCACCTGGCGCTCGCTGATCGACTCGCAGGCGATCACCGCCCTGATCGCCGTGGGTGTGGTGCTGGCGATCTCCGCCGGTGCCTTCAACCTGGCGGTCGGATCGGAAGTCGGGGTGGGCGCGATCCTGGTCGCCTACTTCCTCTCCACCGCGGGGTTCCCGATCTGGCTGTCGATCCTGTTGACGGTCGTTGCCGGCGGTCTGATCGGCGTTGCCAGCGGCCTGCTCATCACGGTGGCCCGGATCGACTCCTTCATCGCCACGCTGGGTGTCAGCTCGGTTCTCCTGGCGGGGATCTCCTGGGTCTCGTCCGACCAGCAGATCCTCAGCCTGAGCAGCTCCTTCACGGCGATCGGCCGCACCCAGTTCCTCGGTTTCACGATGCCGGTCTGGATCATGATCGCCGTCGCGATCGCGGTCTGGTACCTGCTTGAGCGAACGCCGGCCGGCCGCTACATCTACGCGACCGGGGGCAACATCGACGCCGCCCGCCTGTCCGGCATCCGGACGAAATGGGTGATCATCCTCAGCCTCGCCGGCTGCGGCATGATCGTCGCCCTCGGCGGGCTGTTGCTCACCTCGACCATCGGCACCGGCGATCCGACCATCGGGCCGCCCTACCTGCTGCCCGCGTTCACCGCGGTGTTCCTCGGTTCGACCCAGTTCCGCGGCGGCCGCATCAACGTGCTCGGCACCGTGGTCGTCGTCTACGTCCTCCAGGCCGGGGTCAAGGGATTTCAGTTGGCCGGCGCGCCGACCTGGATCCCCGAGCTGTTCAACGGCGTCGCCCTGCTGGTCGCCGTGGGGCTGGCCAAATACCAACGCCGCACCCAGGAGTCGCACGCGCTGCTGCGCCTGCTGCGGATCGACCGACCGAAGAAGGGCGACCAGCCGGCGACGGACGCCTAGGGGAAGCCGGCGCCGGGGACCGGCACCTCGACGACGTCGATGCGGCCGACGCTGTCGCCGTTCTTCAGGCGCTCCATGGTCGTGTCGGCCGAGTCGAGGAAGAGGTGGCGGCGCTCGGGGCCGCCGAGCATGCAGGCGAGCGCGAACGGCGCCGGACTGGGGATCCGCTCGACCACCGCGCCGGTGCGGTCGACGCGGAGGAACTCGCTGTCCTGGACCATCGCGACCCAGAGGGCTCCCTCCGCGTCGAGGCACATGCCGTCCGGTCGGCTCGGCAGCTCGGCGTGCAAGGCGCGGTCGGCGAGCCGGCCGTCGGCGCCGATCGCGAACGCCGTGATCCGGTGGGCGAAGGTCTCCGCCACGTACAGGGTCCGGCCGTCGGGTGAGATCGCGCAGCCGTTGTGGAGATGGACGTCCTCGGCGGCGATCTCGGGCTCGCGGCCGGGGGCGACGAGCCAGGTCCGGCCGGGCCGGAAAGGCTCACCGGAGGCCGGGTTGAAGCCGGTATCGCCGACGTAGGCGCGTCCCTCGGCGTCGACGACCATGTCGTTCAGGAACCCGGTGGCGAGGGAGGAGAGGTCGGCGACCTCGGTGACCACGCCGTCGGCCGAGACCGCGTGCAGCTTCCGTTCGACCCCGGTCGCCATCAGCATCCGGCCGTCGGGGAGGACCCCGAGCCCGGACGGGCGCCCCGGAACCTCAGCGATCACCTCGAGGTTGCCGTCGAGGTCGACCGCCTTCAGCTTGAAGTCGTAGACGTCGGAGAACCAGAGGCGGTCTTCGTGCCACCGCGGCGACTCCGGGAAGGCGATGTTCTCGCTCGTGAGCTCCCGTGCACCCATGCCCATGCAATATTATATCGAATCCGGCCGAAGGCGAGATACGGCCGGCCCTGACCCGGCTCCTATGGGCGCGGTTTGGGGCCTTCTTCTTCGATGTGCTGCTGGATCGCGTTCCCCGTGTAGGTGAGGTGCGCGACCATCGCCTTCGCCGCCTTTTTCGGCTGCCGCGCGGCGCAGAACTCGTAGATTTCCTTGTGCTCCCGCTCGACCTCTTTCATCCGCCCGGGGAGCTTCGGGAAGAGGCCGATGTAGGCGCTCGAGGCGGAACGCAGATCGGTGATCAGCTTGAGCAGGCGGCGGCGGTCGGCGCGGCGATAGATCGTGTAATGGAATTCGTCGTTGCATTCCCCCGCGGTCGACCAGTCCTTCCTCCGGTTGGCGGCGACCATGTCTTTGACCAGCGTTTTCATCCGCTTGAGGTCGGCCTCGGTGAGGTTCACGGCACCCAGTTCGGTCGCCAGCGCCTCGAGCGGGGTGCGAATCTCGTAGATCTCGCGCAGGTCGACGATGCTGGGCTCGAAGACGATGACGCCGCGGTGGGCGTTGCTCTGCAGCAGCCCTTCGCGCTCGAGTGCCGCGAATGCCTCGCGCACCGGCGTCGTGCTGACCCCGTAGCTCTCCGCCACGTGGGCCTGCCGCAGGCGGGTCCCGGGGGGCAGCGCGCCGCTGCGGATTTCCTCGCGCAGGCGGTTCGCGACCGCGGTCGTGATCGTCGTCGGGATCGAACCGAGGGACGGTGCGATCTCGGGGTCGTTCTTCTCTGGACTGGTGGTTGGACTCATCACGGCTCCCTACCCGCCGGGGAGAGGCTCGACCTCGTGTCGACGCCCTCCGTCTTCTGGCTGTGCACGATAGATAGTACCGGCAGGTCAGGCCGAACCTGCGGCGCACCGGCTCAGACGTGAGAAATCCGATATTATATCTGGCAAGTCGGGAGAGAGAGGCCCGGCCAACAGGGAAAAGGAGGGGGACCATGCGGTATCGCCCGCTCGGCCGAACCGGGCTCGAAGTCTCGGAGGTCTCGATCGGCTCTTGGCTCACCTACGGGGGTGGGATCGCGAGCGACGCGGCGCATGCCTGCACCAGGGCGGCCTTCGAGGTCGGCATCAACTACTTCGACACCGCCAACGTGTACGGCTTCGGCGCCTCGGAGCGGGCCCTGGGGGAGGTGCTCGCCGACTATCCGCGTGACTCCTACCTGCTCGCCACCAAGGTCGGCATGCCGGCGGTCGCCGACTTCTCCGAACGGGGTAGCTCGGCGGCTCAGATCGCCAGGCAGATCGACGCTTCGCTGGAGCGGCTGCGCACCGACTACGTCGACGTCTACTTCTCCCACCGCTTCGACCCGACCGTGCCGATCGAGGAGACGGTCGAGGCCTTCCAGGCGGTCCTCGCGGCCGGCAAGGCGCGCCACATCGGCTTCAGCGAGTGGACCGCCGAGCAGATCGAAGCCGGGATCCAGGTCGGCGGCCCCGACCTCTTCGCCGTCTCGACGCCGCAGTACTCGATGATCTGGCGGGCGCCGGAGGCGGAGCTGTTCGCGCTGACCGCCCCGCACGGGATCAACCACGTCGTCTGGTGGCCGCTCGCCCAGGGAGTTCTCAGCGGCAAGTACAAGGTCGGCTCGCCGCCGCCGCCCGACTCGCGGGCGGCGAGCTCGTCGATGGGCAACGAGATGGAGCTGGTGATGCTCGACGCCTCCCTCGAAGCGGTCGAACGCCTGCGCCCGATCGCCGCCGAGGCCGGGCTCGACCTGCCGACCCTGGCTCTGGCCTGGACCTTGCGCCGCCCCGAGGTCGCCTCGACGCTGGTCGGCGTCTCGCGGCCGGGCCAGGTGCACGCCAACGCCGCCGCCGCGGGAGTCGCGCTGAGCCCGGACCTGCTCGCCGCGGTGGACGAGGCGATCGGCGATGCCAAGGTCACCGGTCCGGCGCGCTCGGAATTCGTCGAGCCCGGCGTGCTCTGGCGCGACGGCACCACCTCGGCGGCGCCGGCGGCCTGATCAGCCGTCGGGAACCGCGGCCGGGCGGACGATCCGCCGCCGCCCTCGCAGGGCGTTGGGCGCGACCGTGGCGAGCAACAGCAGGGCCACGGTGGCGGCGGCGAACGTCGGGCCGAATCCGAAGCCGTCGATGAGCGCGCCGGCGGCGAAGGTGCCGAGCGCCGCGCCGACGTTGGCGAGCCCGGCGAAGAGGGAGACCGCGGTCCCCCGCGTCGCCGGGCTGACCTCGGTGGTCCGCGCCTGCAGGGTCGAGTGGGCGAGCGTGAAGCCGACCCCGAAGACGAGCACCGCGAGCCCGAACAGGACCGCCCCGGGGGTCAACGCCAGCAGGCCGAAGCCGGCCGCCATCACCGTCGCGCCGCAGCTGAACCGGACCGCGTCGCCGGTATTTCTCGCCACCTTCGGCAGCAGCCGCGAGGCGCCGACCGAGCCGACCGCGAAGAGGGCGGAGAGCGCGCCGACAAGCGGGTAGGAGGCACCGTGTTCCTCGACCAGCGAGGAGGCGGCGAAGGGGAAGGTGCCGAGGAAGACGAAGGTCTCCGCCGTCGCCACCAGGAAGAGCGGCCGGTCGGCGGCGAAGATCTCGCGGAAGGAGCGTTGCCCGCGCTCGGCCTGGCGGCGCGCCGGCGGCGCGGCGAAAGCCCAGATCGCCGCCGCCAGGCCGAGGCCGACAACCCCGATCAGGACGAAGATCGCCCGCCAGCTGAAGACTCCGGCGAGGATGCCGCCGATCGCCTGCCCCAGCACCTGGCCGCTGACGATCGCCGAGAGGAAGATGCCGATCGCCTTCTGTCGGGCGGCGTAACCGGCGACCGTGTCGCCGAGGTAGGCGAGGCTCATCGGGATCACCGCCGCCGCCGCGATCCCCGTCGCCAACCGCAGCCCGAGCAGGGCCGGGTAGGAGGGCGCCGCCGCGCAGAGCATCGAGGCGAGGGCAAAGATCATCAGCATCACCCGGATCACCTGGACCTTGCCGACCCGGTCGCCGAGCGGCCCGTAGAAGACCTGCCCGAGGGCGTAGGCGAGCGCGTAGAAGGCGACGGTCAGCCCCGCCGCGCCGATGCTGACGTGGAAGTCGTCGGCGATCGCGGGCAGCAGGGGGGCGGCTACCCGCGCGTCGGCGGCGACGATGAAGCCGCCGCTGAGGAGCAGCGCGGTCGGCAGCGGCCTGCTGGCAAGGCGCGGGCTGATTCCGAGGGGCAGGCTCATATCTATATATAAAATCTAAACTGATGGATGAGGGAATCCGTGGCCGCCCCTTTGGCCTGAACCCCACCCGAGGTCCAGAATAGGGGCGCATGGATCCGCGCGACCGGCCCGAAGTGTCGACCGATGACCTGCGGATCCTGCTCGCGCTGGCGCGGACCGGGAAGCTGGTCGCGGCGGCCGCGCTGGTGGGCGTCGACCACACGACGATCCGGCGGCGGCTCCGCCGGCTCGAGTCGGCCGTCGGCCACACCCTGATCGAGCGCGGCGCCGACGGTTGGTCGCTGACCGAGTCGGGACGGACGGTGGCCGAACGAGCAGCGCCGCTCGAGGAGATCGTCCAGGGGGTCCGCGAGGCGATCGACGGCGACCACGGCGGCGTCCGCGGCAACGTCCGCATCTCCGCCCCCGACGGCTTCGGTATCCGTTTCACCAGCGAGGCGATCGCCGCGGTGGTCGCCGGCCATCCCGGCATCACGGTCGAGCTGGTGACCTCCACCCGGCCGCTCGGCTCGCGCCTCACCGCCTTCGACATCGCGATCAGCATCGGCGAGCCGCGCCCGGGATGGCTGCGATCGGAGCTGCTCACCCGTTATGCGCTCGGGCTCTACGCGAGCCACGCGTACCTCGCCCGCGGCGGGCCGATCGAGGCGGTCGAGGACCTCGCCGACCACCGGCTGATCTTCTACGTCGACTCCGATCTCAGTGTCGCCGAGCTCGACCTCGCCCGCGGCTTCCAGGGGACCCGGGTCGGGGTCGGCTGCACGAGCGTGTTCGCACAGCTGGAGGTGACCGCGCGCGGCGGCGGCATCGGCCTCCTGCCGGGGTTCCTCGCCGAGGGCCGCGACGACCTCGTCCGCGTCCTGCCGGAGCAGGTGCGCTTCGAGCTCGCCTACTCGCTGGGCGTGCGCCGGGAGAGCCCGGCGCCGCAGGCGGTCGAGGTCGTCTGCGCCGCCATCCGCCGGGCCGTCGCCGAGCGGCGCGACGCGCTCCTCCTCGCGCCGTGAGGCCCGTCGGTGGATCTGCGTTTTTGCAGATTCACTATGCGGCATTGGTGCTTGACTGAGCATCCGCGCGACGCCAACCTGGGCTCGTCCCATGGCCGACCAAGGAGCGACGATGACCCCACCGCGGGAGATGCGAGCGGCCGTGCTGCGCGGCACCGATCCGAGGCTGGAGGTGATGACGATCGCCACGCCGCGGCCGCGGGCGGGTGAGGCGCTGGTGAAGGTCACCGCCTGCGGCGTCTGCCACACCGACCTTCACGTGATGCGGGGCGAGGTCGCCTTCCCCCGGCCGGCGGTGCTCGGCCACGAGATCAGCGGGGTCGTCGTCGCGCTCGGCGACGGCACCGAGGACACCCGCGGGCTCGGCCCCGGCGACGCGGTGCTCGGGGCCTTCATCATGCCCTGCGCCCACTGCGCGGCCTGCGAGCGCGGCCGCGACGACCTCTGCGAGAACTTCTTCCGGATGAACCGGCTGAGGGGCACGCTCTACGACGGCGAGAGCCGCCTGGCGATGCCCGACGGCGCGGAGCTGGCGATGTATTCGATGGCGGGCCTGGCCGACTATTCGGTGGTGCCGCTGACCGCCCTGACCAAGCTGCCCGACGGCCTCGACCCGGTGTCCGCGGCGGTGCTCGGATGCGCCGCGTTCACCGCCTACGGGGCCGTCCACCGCGCCGGCGGGTTGGAGGCCGGCCAGTCGGTCGCCGTGGTCGCCGCCGGGGGCGTCGGCAGCGGCGTGCTGCAGGTGGCGAAGGGGGCGGGCGCCGACCCGATCATCGCGGTGGACGTCGCCGACGACAAGCTCGCCGCGGCGACCCGGCTCGGCGCCACCCACACCGTCAACTCGCGCACCGCCGACGCCGCCGCCGCCGTCCGCGAGCTGACCGGCGGGCGCGGCGTCGACGTCGCCTTCGAGGCGCTCGGCAACCCCGCCACCTTCGAGCAGGCGGTCTCGCTGCTCGCCGACGGCGGCCGCATGGTCGCGATCGGCATCGCCCCCGCGGGGGCCGCGGCGGCGGTCGAGATCACGCCCCTGGTCCGCCGCGGCTACACGGTCGCCGGCTCCTTCGGGGCGCGCACCCGCCAGGACCTTCCCGCCGTCGCCCGGCTCGCCGCCGACGGACACTTCGACCTCGACGGCCTGGTCTCCCGTCGCTTCCCGCTGGAGCAGGTCGACGAGGCGTACCGTGCCCTCGACCAGGGCGAGATCACCGGACGCGCCGTCGTCGTCATGGACGAACTTCAAGCATCGTGAGGAGACAGGAATGAACGCCCGCATCGGACATTGGATTGATGGGACCGCCTTCGACCCCGGGGAGGGCGCCGACCTGCCCGTCCACGATCCGGCGACCGGCCGGGTGGGGGCATCCGTCGCGCTCGCCGACGCGGCCCTCGTCGACCGCGCCGTGCGCGCCGCTGCCGACGCCTTCCCGGCCTGGCGCGAGCTTTCGATCTCCCGCCGCCAGGCGATCCTCTTCCGCTTCCGCGAGCGGCTCGAGCAGCGCAAAGGCGAGCTGGCGGAGATCATCACCGCCGAGCACGGCAAGGTTCTCGACGACGCCGCGGGGGAGATCGCCCGCGGGCAGGAGGTGCTCGAGTTCGCGATCGGCTTCGCCGACCTCCTCAAGGGCGACTTCTCGACCAACGCCTCGACCGGGGTCGATGTCTACTCCTTCCGCGAGCCGGTCGGCGTCGCCGCGATCATCAGCCCGTTCAACTTCCCGGCGATGGTGCCGATGTGGTTCTTCCCGATCGCCCTTGCCGCGGGCAACACGGTGGTGTTGAAGCCGAGCGAGAAAGACCCTTCGGCGGCTCTGTGGCTGGCCGCCCTGTTGAGTGAGAGCGGGCTACCGGCGGGAGTCTTCAACGTCGTCCAGGGCGACGCCGACGCGGTCGGCGCGCTGCTCGCGCACCCCGACGTCGCCTCGATCTCGTTCGTCGGCTCGACCCCGGTGGCGCGCTCGATCTACCAGGCGGGCTCCGCCAACGGCAAGCGGGTGCAGGCTCTCGGCGGCGCCAAGAACCACATGCTGGTGCTGCCCGACGCCGACCTCGACCTGGTCGCCGACGCCTGCGTCAACGCGGGCTTCGGCTCGGCCGGTGAGCGCTGCATGGCGATTTCCGTCGTCGTCGCGGTCGAGCCGGTCGCCGACCCGCTGATCGAGAAGATCGTCAGCCGGATGTCCGGCCTGAGGATCGGCGACGGTCGTCGTGGCTGCGACATGGGCCCGCTGATCACGCGCGAGCACCGCGATCGCGTCGCCGGCTACATCGACATCGCCGCGGCCGACGGAGCGAAGGTCGTCGTCGATGGGCGCGGGGTGGAGGCCGACGGTGAGCCCGACGGCTTCTGGCTCGGCCCGACCCTGCTCGACGACGTGCCGACCAGCTCGCGCGCCTACATCGACGAGATCTTCGGCCCGGTGCTGGAGGTGGTTCGGGTCGCCTCTTATGAAGAGGGCCTGGACCTGATCAACGCCGGCCCGTACGGCAACGGCACCGCGATCTTCACCAACGACGGCGGCGCGGCGCGCCGCTTCCAGCGCGACGTGGAGGTCGGGATGATCGGCGTCAACGTGCCGATCCCGGTGCCGGTCGCCTACCACTCGTTCGGCGGCTGGAAAGCCTCGGCCTTCGGCGACAGCAAGGCCTACGGCCACCAGGGCTTCCACTTCTTCACCCGCGAGAAGGCGGTCACCTCGCGCTGGCTGGACCCCAGCCACGGGGGCCTCGACCTCGGCTTCCCGCAGAACAGCTGAACCGGGAGGCCGCCGGCGCGGCGGCGCTCAGAAGACGATGACGCTGCGGCGCCGCAGGCCGCCGGCGTCCAGCGCGCCCTGGGCGCGGGCGACCCCCTCGGGGCGGATCTCCTCGATCGGCGGAGGTACGAGGCGTCCCGAGGCGGCGAGATCGCGGATCTCCTCCAGCCAGTCGGTCCGTTCGAGCGCCGTGACGACGCCGATCGCGGTGACCGTGATGCCCCGCTCGGGCTCGTCGGGAGTCCAGCCGCGGATGCTCACCATCGCGCCGCCATCGCGGATCGCGCCCAGTGCCGCGGCGGCGAGCGCGGCGGTGTCGTAGAGGCCGTCGACACCCGCCGGGGCGACCGCGCGCACGGCGCCGGCGAAATCGTCGCCGCGCGGAATCACGACCGCGCATCCCGCCGCCTCGACCGACGCCGCGTCGCCGGGCGCGGCGTCGGCGATCACCGTCAGCCCGCGCTCGCGCGCCATCGCGATGACGTAGGAGGCGAGTAGCCCCGCGCCGCCGCTGACGGCGAGCGTCTGGCCGGGCTCGAGGGCGAGCGCCTCGAGCCCGAGGCGGGCGGTCAGTCCGTTCATCGGCAAGGTCGAGGCGGGGGCGAAGCCGAGGCCCGCGGGAAGGGAGACGACGGAGGCCGCTGGCGCGACGACCAGCTCGGCCTGGGCGCCGCCACCGGGCCTGCGGGCGTTGACCGCGGCCATCACCCGATCACCCACGGAGGGGCGCTCGACGCCCGCGCCGACCGACTCGACCTCGCCCGCCAGGTCCATGCCCGGGATCCAGGGCGGCGGCACGTCGGCGACGCCGTTCTCGCGGGTGACCGAGTCGGTCGGGTGGACGGCGGCGGCGCGGACCGCGATCCGCACCTCGCCCGGTCTCGGATCGGGGGCGGGAAGGTCGGCGACGTCGAGCACCTCGGGGCCTCCCGGCCGCGTGATTGTCACTGCGCGCATGGAGGTATTATGCACAATGCGCGGAATCGCGGGGCTCGAACTGCGCGCGCAGTTCGGGGAGCACGGCGAGGTTGCCGCCGGAGAAGACGTAGTCCGGCGGCTCGGCGGCGAGCTCGATGTCGGGGACGCGGCCGAGCAGCTCCCGCGTCACCACCTGCAGCTCGATCCGCGCCAGCTGGGCGCCGATGCAGGTGTGGACGCCGACGCCGAAGGCGAGGTGGGGGTTGGGTGAGCGGTCGAGGCGGAACTCGTCGGGGCTCTCGAACTGCTCGGGGTCGCGGTTCGCCGAGGCCCAGTTGAGCATCACGAACGAGCGGTCCGGGACGTCGACGCCGGCGACCGTGACCGGGCACCGGGTGGTGCGCCCGAACATGTGCAGCGGCGTGTTCAGGCGCAGCGTCTCCTCGACTGCCGCCCGAATCAGGTCGGGGTCGTCGATCAGCTTCTGCTTCAGCCCCGTTTCGGTGAGGATCCGGCGGAAGAGGCTCGACATCGCGGAGGTGGTGGTGTGGTGTCCGGCGATCAGGATCCCCTGCAGGAGGTTGCCGATCTCGTCGTCGCTGAACATCGCGCCCTCGATCGGCTCGGTCGCGACGCGGGTCATGAAGTCGTCGCGCGGCGCCGCCCGGCGGGCGTCGGAGAACTCTTTGACCGCCGCGTTGAACCGGGCGTTGGCCGTGATCATCAGCGAGGTATCGTTGGTCGCCTCGAACGTTTCCATCGCCACCGGGCGCACCCGGAGCGCCTCGTCGGCGTCGAGCCCGATCATGCCGCAGATCGTCAGCACCGGGATCGGCTCGCAGAGCGCCGCGACCAGGTCGACTTCGCCGGCGGGGAGGAAGGCGCCGATCAGCCGCGTCGCGTCCTCGACCGCGTGCTCCTCGAAGGTCCGGTACATGTCGTTGTTGAGGATTTCCTTGAACAGGCCGCGCTCGCGCGTGTGCAACGGGGGGTCGGCGCCGATCGCCCAGGCCCGCACCGGCAGCGGCGGCAGCGTGAATCCTTCGGCGGAGCTGTAGGTCTGCCAGTCCTTCGCCGCCGCCCGCACATCGGCATAACGGTTGAAGAGGTAGAAGCCGTCGAAGGCGTCGCTGTGGGCGACCGGGCACCTGCCTCGCCACTCGGCGTACCTGGCGTAGGAATCGGCCGGCGTCGCGGCCGGGTCGTGGTTGGTGAACTCGCCGACCTCGCCGGCGCGGGTCTCGTTCGGCATCTCGCTCCTCCAGGGTTCCCACGCGCCCCCATGGCGCGCGCCGGGGAATGGTAGTCAACCGGGTTGTCCTAAGTCAACCGGGTTGACTCAAGGCGCCCTTCGCTAGGCTCGAAGCCATGTCCGGCTCTTGGACGGGCGCCGACCTGCCGCTCCTTCTGCTCGCCGGATACCGCGCTCTGGTCGACGAGTCGCTGGTCGAGTTCTCGCGCCGCGGCTACGAGGACGCGCGGCCGGTCCACGGCTTCTCGCTGCGGGCGATCCGCGCCGGCGCCGACTCGGGCGCCGAGCTGGCGCGGCGGCTCGGGGTCTCCAAGCAGGCGGCGGCGAAGACGATCGCGGCGCTGCAGGAACGCGGCTACATCTCCCGCGAGCCGGACCCGCGCGACGGCCGGCGCAAGCCGCTGGTGGTCACCCGGCGCGGCACCGAACTGCTGCGGGCGGCGGACGAGACCTTCGAGCTGCTGCGCGAGCGCTGGGCGAGCCAGATCGGCGCCGCCGAGCTCGAGGCGATGCTGGCGAACCTCGCCGAGCTGGCGGGCGACCGGCTGCCGAGCTTCGACACGCCGGGCTGGATCGCCCGCGATCTCGACACGCCCGAATAGGCGGCGGCCGCGGCTCCTCAGCCGAGGCCGAGCAGCGCTTCGACCTCGGCGACGGTGGCCGGCTCGCGTTCCAGCGAGCGGGCCACGCCGACGAGGCGCTCGACCAGTTGGGCGTTCGACTCCGCCGGGGCGCCGCCGGCGGTGAGCGTGTCCTCCATCCCGGTGCGGGCGTCACCGCCGATCGCGAGGCCGATCGCGGTCGTCGGCAGGTTGGCGGCGCCGATCCCGACCGCCTGCCAGGACGATCCCTCGGGCAGCCGAGCGACGGTGTCGATCAGGCTCGCGGGCCGCGCCGCGGCGCCGCCGGGCACGCCCATCACGACCGAGAGCAGGAGCGGTTCGCTCAGCAGGCCCTCCTCGAGCAGTTGCAGGGCGAAGTCGAGGTGACCGCTGTCGTAGAGCTCGATCTCGGGCTTGACGCCGAGCTCCTGCATCCGGGCGGCGAGGCGGCGAACCTTTTCCGGCGGGTTGCGCAGCTCGCCGGAGCCGAAGGACATGCTGCAGACGTTCAGCGTCGCCATCCGCGCCCCGACCTCGACCAGGGCGGCGCGATCCTCGAAGGGGACGCCGAGCCCGACGCCGGTCGACAGCTGGACGAGCGCGCCGCAGGCCTCTTCGACCAGGCCGACGGTGCGGCGGGCGATCTCGAGGTCGGCGGTCGGCGCTTCGTTCGCATCGCGGAGGTGGAGGTGGACGATCGCGGCGCCCGCCTCCCAGGCGTCCTTGGCCGCCGCCGCGATCTCCGCGGGGGTGGTCGGCAGGTTCGGGTTGTCGGCCTTGGTCGAGGTGCCGCCGGTCAGGGCGGCGGTGATCACGGCTTTCCGGCTCGTGCCGACCGTCCCGCTCATGGGAATGATCATATATTATGTAGCGGAGATTCCCGCGGGCGTGGCGGCAACCAGCGCGGCGCGCGCGCCGCGCAGTGCCAGCCGCAACTGGTCGGGCTTGCGGCGAACCTGGGCGAGCAGGATCCCGCCCTGGATCGCGGCCATGGTGAGGTCGGCCAGCTCGACCACGTCGGCGTCGGCGTTCAGCCGGCCGTTTGCCTGCATCCGCGACAGGCCCTCGATCAGCGGTGCCTCCCAGCGGGCGAAGGCTTCGACGAACGCGCTCCTCGAGACGTCGTCGTGCTCGCTCAGCTGGCGGGCGAGGGTACCGATCGGGCAGCCGCCGAGGCCGTCGCCACGGAGCCCGTTGGCGACGATGTCGTCGAACCAGCAGTCGATCCCCTCGATCGAGTCGAGGCCGACCAGCAGCGGCTCCTGGGCCGCCAGCACCGTGTCGATCGTCGACTGGACCACCGAGTTGACCAGGTCGTCGCGGTTGGCGAAGTAGTGGTAGAGCTGGCTCCGTCCGACCCCGGCCGCCCGCTCGACGTCGTCCAGCCGCAGGGTGCCGACGCCGTTCGCGGCGATCAGCTCGGCCGCCGCGGCGAGGATCCGGTCGCGCGTCGCTCGGCCACGCCTGGTGGCCGGTTCGGTGCTCATCGCAGCGAGTGTAGAGGCCGCCGCGATGTGCACCTCCCGGCTCAAGCGGAGATCGAGGAGAACGTCCAGGAGCGCAGCGAGTCCGGGTCGATCGAGTCGGGCAGCGTGATCGCCCCGGACTCGAGGGCCTCGGCGAGCGCGGCGAGCGGCTCCGCCGGCGGGCGGTCGAGCTCGTAGATGGCGAGGTATGAGTAGGGCGAGGGTGGCATCGAGGCCAGCTGGTCCTCGCTCAGCCGGTACCGGTGCGCGCCGACGTGCCCGGGAAGGGAGAGCGCCTCGTCGAGGTGGACCTCGTCGTACCACCGGTTGTAGTCGTCCTCGCGGCCGGCCGTGGGCGCCGAGAAGGCGACCGCGACGTGGGGCGCCGGCGTCGTCCGGTCGCGGTCGGGGGCCGAGGCGGAGGCGATCCGCGAGTACGCCCAGGAGCGGATCGAGCCGACGTCGATCGAGTCCGGCGGCGCGATCTCCTGCGACTCGAGCCTGGCGGTCAGCGCGGCGAGCGGCTCCGCCGGCGGTCGGTCCAGCTCGTAGATGGTGAGGTACGCGTACGGTGACGGTGGCATGCCCGCCGCCTGGTCCTCGCTCAGCCGGTAGCGGTGTGCACCGACGTAGCCGGGGACCGTCAGGGACTCCGGCAGGTGAACCTCGTCGTACCACTTGTTGTAGTCGTCGTCCCGGCCGGGAGTCGGTGCCGAGAAGACCATCGAGATGTGGGGTGCGGGCATCATCGGTTTCTCCTTCCTTCTTCTCGCGCCTACTTCACGTGCCAGAGCTTTTCGAACGTCTCGACGAAGTTCGGCTCCGGCTCCCACCCGTACTTGGGGTCGAAGGTGATGTCCCTTTCGGTGAGGATCTGCGCCGGCTGGATCCCGGTCTTCTCGCCCTTGGTGAGTTCCATCCCCTGCACCGACCGCAGCACCATGTCCATCGAGGTGTAGAACTCGGTCGCCAGGCCGGTGGCGAAGGCGCCTTCGATTTCGCCGTTCTTGATGTATTCGAACGTCTGCGGTTCGCCCGGGAAGACGAAGGTCCCCACTTCGAGCCCGGCGGCGTCCAGCGCCGCCGGCAGGCCCGCGGTGAAGTCGCTGATCGCGAGGATCTGGTTGATGCCGGGGTTGGCCTGCAGTTCGCTGACGACCTTGTTGGGGGTCGCGCTCAGTTCTTCGGCGGGAATCGGGAGCGAGCTCGCCTTGCATGCGGGGCAAAGCTTCGTCAGCTCGGCTTCGAAGGACTGTTTGAGCACCGGCGAGAGCGAGAGTTCCGGATGTTCGACCAGGAGCGCGTCGGTCTCTGCCCCGTGCTTGGCGACCGCCCACGCGGCGAACACCTTGCCGATCCGTTCGTATTCCGCCCGCGGATCGAGGGTGGCCGAGATTCCGTATTTCTCCCCGTCGATCGTCCCGTTACCGACGATGAAGGTGCCGTTTTCGTTCAGTTCCTGAAGCTGGTTGGCGATCACGCTGGGTTCGAACGGCGGCAGGATCAGGCCGTCGGGTTGCTGGGTAACGACGGTTTCGGCGGCCGCCTGGGCGGTGGAGGCGGACGCGCCCGCTTTGACCGCGGTGAAGTTCACGCCCGCCGTCTTCGCCGCGGCCGCGCCCAGTTCGGTCACCAGCCCACCGATCGGGCTCGCCAGCTGGAGCATGCTCACCTTGATGCTCGACGACGGCCGTTCCTTCAACGGTTCGTCGACGGCGAACGCCGGATTGTACTGGCCGGTGTAGGGGGTCAGAAGACGTTTCGCGGCCGCGACATCGGCGCTCCCGCCCCCGCCACTCGTCGAAGTCGTGCTGCCGCCACCTCCACAACCGCCGATGGCGACGGCGGTGATCGCGATCAACAGCAGCACCGCCGAAGAACCTTGCTTCACGTTCGTACCCACGGTCTCTCCTTGTCCCTCGTTCCCCGTTGACCCGGCATCCCTGGCGGGCGTTCTGTACTGTATAGTACATTACGGATGATGTACAAACCGTGATGCTGGCGACGGCATCACAGGAGGAGGACTCGGCCCGTGGATCACTTCGTAATCACCGGCGCACGCGTCTTCGACGGTGAGGACTCGCTCGGCGTCGTCGACGTCGAGGTCACCGGCGGCAGGATCGTGAGCGTGGGCGGGCGTCCGGAGGGCGCCGAGCTGATCGACGGCGCCGGTGCGACCTTGCTGCCCGGCCTGGTCGACTCGCACACCCACACCGACGAGGAGGCACTGCGCCAGGCGCTGACGTTTGGTGTCACCACCGAGCTCGACATGCTCTCGATTCCGGACCGGATGATCCCGCTGCGGCGTCTCGTCGCCGAATCGAGCGAGCTCGCCGACGTGCGCTCGCCGTCGGTCGGACTCACCCATCCGGACGGGCATCCGCACCAGCTACGCAAGGGGGAGGGCGACCCGCCATGGCCGGTGGCGACGCGCGCCGACGAGGTCCCGGCGTTCGTCGAGGGCCGGATCGCCGAGGGCGCCGACTACATCAAGGTCCTGGTCGAGGACGGCCACGTCTTCGGCGATTCGCTGCCCACCCTCGACCCCGGGCTGGTCGCGGCGACCGTGCGCGAGGCCCACGCCCGCGATCGCATGGTCCTCGCCCACACGATGACCGTCGCGTCCGCCACGCAGGCGGTCGACGCCGGCGTCGATTGCCTCACCCACCTCTTCTTCGACCGACCGCACACCGACGAGCTGGTCGAGAAGATCGCCGCCGCCGGGGTCTTCGTGATCCCGACGCTGACCGTGATCGCCTCGATCACCGGTGAGCCCGCGGGCGAGCAGCTCGCCGCGGACCCGCGGGTCCGGGCGAAGATGACCCCGGTCTGGCTCGACAGCCTGGCGGGCGCGTTCGGGGCGAGCCCGCGGGAGAGCTTCGGTTTCGCGCTCGACTCGCTCGCGGCGCTGCGGGCGGCGGGCGTCGACCTCCTCGCCGGCACCGACGCGGCCCATCTCGGCGCCCCAGGAATGGCCCACGGGGCGAGCCTCCACGGCGAGCTCCGGCTCCTGGTGGAGGGAGGCTTCACGCCGAGCGAGGCGCTGCGGGCGACTACCTCGGTTCCGGCGCGTCGATTCGGCCTCGACGATCGCGGTCGGATCGCGCCCGGGCTGCGCGCCGACCTGACCCTCGTTGACGGCGACCCCACCGTCGCGATCGAGGACACGCTCTCCGTCCGGCGCGTCTGGCGCGGCGGGACCGAGGCGTCCTTGACGCCCGCCGCGAGCGGGGCGTAGGCCGTGTCCGCCGCCCGCTTCGCGGGCAAGACCGCGATCGTCACCGGCGCCGCCGGTGACATCGGTCGCGCGGTCAGCCTGCGACTCGCCGAGGAGGGCGCGAGGGTGCTTGCCGTCGACCTCGATCAGGCTGGGCTCGAGAAGACCGTCGCACTCGTCGCCGACGCCGGCGGCACCGGGCGTGCCGCGGTCGCCGACGTGACCGACGCCGCCGCGGTGAGGGGGTACGTGGAGGACGCTCGTGCGCTCGGCGGCGGGTCGGTCGACGTGCTCTTCAACAACGCGGGCATCGAGGGGCCGACCGAACCGATCTGGGACTACTCGGAGGAGTGGCTGGAGAAGGTCCTCGCGGTCAACCTCAAGGGAGTCTTCTTCGGGCTGAAGTACGCCGCGGCGGCGATCCGGGCGGGCGGCGCGATCGTCAACACCTCGAGCGTGGCCGGGGTGGTCGGGTTCGGCGGCATGTCGGGCTACGTCGCCTCCAAGCACGCGGTGATCGGACTGACCCGGAGCGCGGCGCTCGACCTCGGCCCGCGCGGGATCCGCGTCAACGCAATCTGCCCCGGGCCGGTCGAGGGGCGCATGATGGCCTCGCTGGAGGACCGGATCGACCCCGACCACGGCCATGAGATGGTGCTCTCGACCGTGCCGCTGGGGCGGTTCACCACCCCGGCCGAGATCGCTGCGACCGTGGCCTTTCTGCTCAGTCCCGAGGCCGGCTACGCGACCGGCGCGATTTTTTCCCTCGACGGCGGCCAGACCGCCCAGTGACGCCGTGACCCAAACCAACCAGAACGGAGGCACCGCATGACGATCCCCACCAGGTCCCTCGGCGGAACCGGCGTCGAGGTCTCGATCCTCGGCTACGGCGCGATGGAGCTGCGCGGCCCCGACGCGATCGCCGGGCCGGAGATCGCCGACGCCGACGCCGGGAGGCTGCTGAACGAGCTGCTCGACGCCGGGGTCACCCTGATCGACACCTCGATCGACTATGGCCGCTCGGAGGAGTTGATCGGCCGCTACCTGGGCTCCCGCCGCGACGAGTACTTCCTCGCCTCCAAGTGCGGCTGCCCGCTCACGATCGAGCCCGACTGGGACCCGCCTGCCATCGGCGCCGCCCACGACTACGCGCCGGAGCGGGTCCGGGCGGGGGTCGAGCAGAGCCTTGCCCGCCTTGGCACCGATCGCCTCGACCTGCTCCAGGTGCACATGTCGCCTTCCCGCACGCGGATGGAGTCCGAGGGCACGGTCGAGGCCCTGCAGGAGCTACAGGCCGCGGGCAAGGTCCGCTTCATCGGCATCTCGGGCACCCTGCCCGAGCTCCCCGACCACATCGCAATGGGCGTTTTCGACGTCTTCCAGATCCCCTACTCGGGCCTCCAGGCGGAGCACGAGCCGTGCATCGCCGCCGCCGCCGCGGCCGGCGCGGGCGTCCTGGTCCGCGGCGCGACGGCACGCGGAACCGCCTCCGAGGACAAGGCCTGGGGCACCGAGCCGCTCGCGATGGGCCCGCCGCGGCCCGCGGCCCGTGACCTCTGGGAGGCGGCCGGGCTCGACGAGATCCTGCCCGAAGGGATGGGCCGTCACGAGTTCCTCCTCCGCTACACCCTCAGCCACCCAGGCCTCTCCAGCGCCATCGTCGGCACCGCCAACCTCGACCACCTCCGGAGCAACGCCGAGATCGCCTCGCGCGGCCCGCTCCCCGCAGACCTCTACGCGGAGGCGGGGAGGAGGCTGGCGGGTTAGCGGCTGCCTGGCGAAGATCCGCGGCCCCCTCGAGCTGCCGCCCGGAAAGGGATGAGGCCTGAGGAAGCTGTCGCCCACGGCGGAAAGGGACGCGGCCGTCTCGTCCACGGCCCTGGCAGGCTGTGGCCGTGGCCGAGACGGCCGGGGGTGCGGGGAGCGGGCGGGGGGAGCACGGAAGGCCCCGCGAGGGTGCGGGCGGGTGAGCCGGATCCCTCA
>JAFDWO010000017.1 GCA_018268415.1 Actinomycetota bacterium
CCTGGCGGCTTACGACGAAAACCACTCAGGAGACTTCCCAGATGAGCTACGTGATCGCCGAGCCGTGCATCGGCCAGAAGGACAACTCGTGCGTCGAGGTTTGCCCCGTCGACTGCATCCACCCGACCCCCGACGAGCCCGACTACGACTCGGTCGAGCAGCTGTACATCGACCCGGACGAGTGCATCGATTGTGATGCCTGTGTCGAGGCCTGCCCGGTGGACGCCTGCTTCGCCGAGGATCAGCTGCCCGCCGAGTGGGCGAAATACGCGGAGATCAACGCCAACTACTACAAGAAGGCTGCTTGATCGGATCCGCTCGCGGGCCCGAGATGCCCGCACCGAGCTGAAAAAAGGGCCGCCCCTGAGGGGCGGCCCTTTTTCTTGCGTCGGGCACCGCCCGTCCCGTCGCCCGCCGGTGACCGGGAGGCGAGCGGTGGGGCGGGGGGTCATCGCGGCCTAGAACCCGGCCGGGTGCCGCACCACATAGCGGCCGGGGGCCGCCGCGGCGACCGTCGGGTGCCAGCGAGGTCCGGTCCCGCTGACGTTGCCCGCCGTGTCGAACCGCAGCCCGGCGACGACCATGTAGGCGTGCCCGGCGTTGGCGTAGACCGTGATCCAGCGGCCCGGGCCCGCTTCGCCCCAGCTCTCGAGGGAGCCGGAGGTGAGCGGCGTGCTCAGCAGGCGAGCGCCGTGGAGCGCGTAGGAAACCGCGCCGGAGCAGTCATAGCCCCGGTCCTGCCAACGGCCGTGGCCACCGCCCCAGATGTAGGGGGTGGTGCGAATGCGGTTCGCCGCGGCGATCACCTGCTTGACCGCGGTGGGGGCGTCGGTCGGGGCGATCGCCCGGGTGCCGACGAGCCGCGCCTTGCTGATCGGGCCGGTTTCGCCTTCGGTCGTTTCGGCTTCGACCGGCGCTTCCGGTTCGGTCGATTCCGGGATTTCCGTTTCCAGGGTCGAGCTACTGAGCCCGCCTTGGATGATCTTCTTCGCCGAGGCCGACGGCGCGGCGATCAACGCCACGCCGAGGATGGCCAAGGCGGCCAGGGAGAGCGTTGCGAGGAGACTGCGACGGGCGGCACTCCTGGCCACCCCGGGGGACGACTGCATCAACTAACTACCTCCTTCGGGTGCCGGCGGAGTTAGCTGTCGGGCTGGCGCTGAAGGAGCCTGCGCTCCCACCTCAGGCGGTGGGTTCGCCCCAGAAAACTTGGTTCCCCCGCTCCCGGCCCATCTTGGGCCGGGATTAGGCATTCATTTGTAAGCGCTAACGCGCGGCCGAGACCATAGTTGCGGTCCCGGTCGAGGTTTGGCCGGGCTTGCCGCGGCCTCGGACGTCGATGGGCCGAAAACCGGACAATCTGACGGGTTTTCGGCCCATCGACGTGGGACCCGGACCGGTCCGGGTCCCAGAGCTTCAGGCGGTCGGGCCGACCTGCACCACCGGCAGCGGCGTGCCGCCGATCGGCGGCATCTCCGCCATCGTCGGGGTCGCCTGCAGCACCGGCAGCTCCTGTGGGGTCGCGGCGATGATCCCGCGCGCCGCCTGGCGGATCGCCTGCGCGGCGGGGGAGTCGGGTTCGGAGATGACCAGCGGCGTGCCCTCGTCGGAGTGCTCGCGCAGGGGCTCCGACAGCGGCACCTTGCCGAGCAGCGGCACGTCGAGCTCGTCGGAGAGCAGCTGGCCGCCGCCCTCGCCGAAGATCGTGAAGCGCTCGCCGTCGGGCGTCGTGAAGCCGGACATGTTCTCGATCACGCCGAGGATCTCGAGGTCGAATTTCTTGGCCATCTCGGCGCCGCGATGCGCCACCGACTGGGCGGCGGGCTGCGGGGTGGTGACGACGATGAACTTCGCCTGCGGCAGCAGCTGGGCCAGCGTCATCGAGACGTCGCCGGTCCCCGGCGGCAGGTCGAGCAGCAGGTACTCCAACTCGTCCCAGGCCACGTCCTCGAGGAACTGCTGGATCGCTTTGTGGAGCATCGGGCCGCGCCAGACGACCGCCGCGTTCTCCTCGACGAAGAAGCCGATCGACATGACTTTCACCCCGCTCGGCGACTCCAGCGGCAGGATCTTGCGCTCCCCGTTCACCTCCGGCTTGGCGTTGACGCCGAGCATGCGGGGGATCGAGTAGCCGTAGACATCGCAGTCGAGGGCACCCGCGGCGTGGCCTTCCGCGGTCAGCGCCGCGGCCAGGTTGGCGGTCATCGTCGACTTGCCGACCCCGCCCTTGCCGGAGGACACGCAGATCACGTTTTTGACCTTGGCCAGCGCGCCCTGCGGCAGCTTGCCGCGTCCCAGCGTCTGCTGGAGATGGCCTTTCTCCTCGTCGGAGAGGACGTCGAAGCCGATCGCGACCTCGGTCACCCCCTCCAGCTCGCCGACCCGCTGGGCGACTGCTTGTTCGAAGTGGGAGCGGATCGGGCAGCCGGCGGTGGTCAGCGAGACCACCACCTCGATGCGTCCACTGGGCTGGATCTCGATCGAGCGCACCATTCCGAGCTCGACGATCGAGCGGCGCAGCTCGGGGTCGATTACGCCCCGCAGCGCCTCGGTCACCTGGTCTTTCGTGGGGAGTGCCATCACCACGCATTCTCGCAAAGGGCGGCTTTCGGCCGGGCTTCGGGGGGAGATCTGTCGCGCCAGGGGGGAGAGATCGGCGCGCCCCGGTCCTTAGGCGGCGGTGAGAACCGAGCGAGGAGGAACGATGGCGGGGACGCGAGGTCTGGGGAGGATCGTGGCGCTGGTGGTGGGGCTGATCGTGGCCCTGTTGTTGTTGCTCGCCGACGCGGCGCGGGCGGGGACCTACGAGGTCGCGCAGTGCGGCTGGGGCGTCGGAGTGGAGCTCGATCCGGCGGCGCCGAGGACCGAAGGCGCCGCCGCCTACCTGCATCCGGGCTACTGCACGAGCCCGCCTCCGGGGGCCGGCGCGAGCCTGGAATTCGTCACCGGGCTGGCGAACGACGGCGAACAGGGGGTCGCGCGGGCGCGCTGGGTCGCGCCGCCGGGAACGAACTTCGCCGCCGCCCGCTTCACCTGGAGCGGCGCGCTGGGATACGCCGTCTGGCACGTCGCCGGCGTCGCCGACGACAACGGGTTCCGCGGCGTGGCGGTCGACGCCCTCGACACCCCGCCGCACCTGGTCGCGGTGCCCCTGGCCGGCCCGGCACCGGCCTTCGAAGTGCGCCTCGAATGCCTCATCCTCGGCGCGGCGTACGGCTGTGACCGATCGCGGTGGTCGCGAATGTGGCTGAGCGGGCTGACCCTCACCATCGACGATCCGGTGCCGCCACGGGCGCGGCTGGGCGGGGAGCTCGTGGCGGGCGGCTGGCATCGGGGGACGGTGCCGCTGGAGCTCGGGGGCGAGGATCCGGGCGGGGCGGGCCTTTATCGCGAGGGGGCGACCGTCGACGGGACGCCGGTGTTCACCGCCGCCGTGGCGTGCTCCGTGGCCACGATCGAGGGCGAGGTGCGCGCGACCCGGCTGCGTCCCTGCCCGGCGACCGCATCGCAGGCGTTCGCCGTCGACACGACCGCGTTCGGCGACGGGGCCCATACGCTGCAGGGGTGCGCCGTCGACTTCAGCGGCGGCTTCGGTTGTGCTCCGGTTCAGATCCAGGTCGACAACTCGGCGCCGGAGGTCGATTTCGCCGCCGCGCCGGAAGGCCAGGTGGCGGCGACCGTGAGCGACGCCTTCTCCGGCCCGGCGTCCGGGTCGATCGCGATGCGCCCGACCGACTCGGAGTCCTGGACGGAGATCCAGACGACGGTCGAGCGGCGCTCCGGCGGGACGGCGACCCTGCGGGCGGAGCTGCCGCGTCTGGGCGCCGGGGCCTACTTCTTCCGCGCCGCCGCGACCGACGGCGCCGGGAACAGCGGCTCGGCCCAGTTCCGGGCGGCGGGTAGCCCGGCGGAGGTTCGGCGGCAGGTCGCGGGAGCGGGAGGCGGAAGCGGCGGCGGGCCGGAACCGCGAGCCGGGGGACCTGGTACTGGCGGCCGTGGGCGCCGCACGCATCTGGTCGTCTCCCTGGCGCGGGCCGGGCGCGCGTCGCGGCCGGGTACCGCGGGGTCGTCGCTGACTGTCGACTTCGGGTCCGCGACGGAGCTGCGCGGGCGGCTGACCGATGCGCACGGCAGCAGGGTCCCCGGCCGCGCAGTGGTGGTCGTCGCGCGGGCGACGGCAGGGATCGGGAGCGGACCGGAACGGCGGCGCGTCGTCACCGACCGGGCCGGCCGCCTCGCGTTACGGTTGCCGCCGGGGCCCTCGCGTCGGGTGCAGGTCACCTTCCGGGGCGGCGGCGGGTTCGCGCCGGCCCGCGCCCGGCCGCTGGCGCTGGGGGTCCGCGCCGCGGTCAGCCTCGCCGCCGCGCCGCTCCGACTGCGGACCGGTGAGAGCGTGACGCTCAGCGGGCGCGTGCGCCCCGGCGCCGCCCGGATCCCCGCGCGGGGCAAGCTCGTCACGATCCAATACCGCGAGCGCGCGAGCGGGCGCTGGCGCCCCGCGCTCGTGGTCCGCACCGGCGGCCGCGGGCGCTTCAAGGCTCGCTATCGCTTCCGTTACGTCACCGGCGCGGCCCGCATCCGCCTCCGCGCGACCGCCCTGCCGGAAGCCAGGTGGCCCTACGCGGCGGGCTCTTCGGCGGCGGTCACGGTCGAGGTCCGCGGGTGAGCGCCCGCCCCTCGCGCAGCTGTTCCTTGTGCCGGACTGCCCGGCAAAAGGAACAGCTAGGCTCCGGCCATGTCGAAAGCGACGCTGCAGACCAATGCCGGGCCGATCGTCGTCGAGTTCTTCGACGACGACGCGCCGAAAACGGTCGAGAACTTCCGCAAGCTCGCGGGCGAAGGGTTCTACGACGGACTGATCTTCCACCGGGTCATCCCCGACTTCATGGTCCAGGGCGGCTGCCCCGAAGGGACCGGGACCGGCGGTCCTGGCTACACCTTCGAGGACGAGTTCAACGACCACAAGGTCGTCCGCGGCGCGCTGGCGATGGCCAACGCCGGCCCCAACACCAACGGTTCGCAGTTCTTCATCGTCACCACCGGCGCGGCGCCGTGGCTCGACGGCAAGCACACCGTCTTCGGCGTGGTCGTCGAGGGGATGGACGCGGTCGACGCGATCGAGAAGTCGGAGACCGACGCCCGCGACAAGCCGCTCGAGGCGAAGACGATCGACAAGGTCGAGCTCGCCGAGTAAGGCCCGGCGCAGCGCCACCCGGGCGCAGCGCCGTCGGGTGGAGCCGGCCACCCAAGGGGGCGGCACCACCCGGGCGTACCGCCGGCGGGTGGAGCCGGCCGCGCAGCGCCGCCCGGGCGCGGCGCCGGAGGTGAAGCCGGCCGGGGGCAGCGTCGCCCCGGCGCGGCGGCGAAGGATGGGGCCGGCCGGGGCAGCATCGCCGGCTCCGCGGCCTGCCCCGCCCGCTCGGTCGGCTCCGCGACCTGCCCCGCCCGCTCGGTCGGCTGCGCGACCTGCCCCGCCCGCTCGGTCAGTCTGCGGCCGGGCCCGGCTCCGTCCCCGGTCCGCCCGGGTCCGCGGCGGCGCGCTGTTCGCGGCGGCGCCTGATGCTGGTCCCCGGTCGCCACAGCGCGACCAGGCCGGCCACCAGGGTGACCAGGAAGATCTGGCCGAGCAGCATCTCGATCCCCGCCAGCATCCGCCCCGGCTGCCCGCCCGGCACCAGGTCCCCGTACCCGGTCGTGGTCAGCGTCGTATAGCTGAAGAAGAGGTAATCGCTGTGGTGGAGGTGGGCGTGGTTTTCGAAGAAGGGGCTGCCCTGGATCCGTCCGATCGCCTCGTAGAGGAAGGCGAATAGCAGCCCGAGCACGGTGTACACGCTGATCGCGCCGAGGATCGTGCGGGCGTTGACCTCGGCTGAGGTGACCACCCGGATCAGCACCGCCGCCATCGCCGCGCTCAGCAGCAGCACCTGGGCCAGCGCCCCGAGGTCGAGCCAGTCGTCGTTCCCCGAGACCGCCGCGATCAACGCCATCAGCAGCCCGAAGAGGCTGATGTAGATCGCGATGTGGACCCAGTGGGGCCGCACGTGGGAGCTGGTCAGCGCGACCACCGAGGTTGCCGAGACCGCCAGCATCACCAGCACCGAGCTCCAGCCCGTGTTACCGAGCAGCGAGGTGAGCACGTAGGTGACGATGACCAGGCAGAAGACGAGGCCGAAGGCATCGGTGATCCGTTCGGCACGCTGCATCCACCGTTCTCCGCCAGGAGCCCGTATGCCGGACCGGTCCATGTTCGCTCCGTTCGGCCACGACGCTCCGAATCCTGCCCACGGCGCCGTGGGGCGCCGCGGACGGAGGGGGTGGGATTCGAACCCACGAGACGCCGTAAGACGCCCAACGGCTTTCAAGGCCGCCGCATTCAACCGCTCTGCCACCCCTCCGGAGGTTGATTGGATGGTGGCATGCGTCGTCTCCTCGTGCTCGCCTCGGCGATGGTCTTCCTCGACCTGACCTTCTTCACGGCGATCGCGCCGTTGTTGCCGGAATACGTCGACGACCTCCATATGTCGACGGCGCAGGCGGGGATGCTCTCCGCCGCCTACGCGGCCGGGACGTTGGCGGCGGCGCTGCCGGGCGGGTACCTCGCCAGCCGCTTCGGACCGCGGCGCACGGTGATCTGGGGGCTCTGCGGCCTCGGCTTCGCCAGCCTCCTCTTCGGCATCCTCGATTCGCCCTGGCCGCTGATCGCGGCGCGCTTCATCCAGGGCGTCGGGGGTGCGCTGATCTGGTCCGGTTCGCTCACCTGGATCATCAACAGCTACCCCGAGGACCAGCGCGGCCAGGTGATCGGCACGGCGCTCGGCACCGCGGTGGCGGGCGCGCTGCTGGGGCCGGCTCTCGGGGCGCTCGCCGGTTCGATCGGCACCGAACCGGTCTTCGCCGCCGTCCTCGTCGTCGCGCTGGCGCTCGCCTACGTCGCCTCGCGCTTCCCTGACACGGTGGTGCGGGAGAACCAGCCGCTGCGCGAGGTCGTCCGCTGTCTCGTCGAGCGCCCGGTGGTCGAGGCGGCGGTCCTCGTCATCTCACCGTCGTTGATGTTCGGGGCGATCGACGTGCTCTTGCCGCTGCGGATCGACGCGCTCGGCGGCGGCCATGCGCTGATCGCGGTCGGCTTCATCGGCGGGGCCGCGGTCGAGTCGGTGCTGGCGCCGCTCTCCGGGCGGATGTCGGATCGGATCGGGCGCCGCGCCCCCTACGTGCTCGGGGTGTCGATCTGCGGAGTGTCGATGGTGTCCTTCGCGCTCGCCGACTCGCTGGCGACCGTGATCATCTCCCTGCTCCTCACCTCGCTGGGCTCGGGCTTCTGCTTCGCGCCGGCGATGACCCTGATCTCCGATGCCGCCGAGGCGAGCGGCCTGCACCAGGGCTACGCGGTCGGGGTCACCAACATGGCGTGGGCCTCGGCGCAGGTGGTGGGTGGGGTCGTCGGGGCGGCGGTCGCCGGGGTGACCGGGGACGCGGTGCCGAGCATCGCGATCGCCGTCCTGCTGGTGCTGACGATCTTCTACGCCTTCCGCACGCTGGCGCCGGAGCCGCTGCCGGCCGAGAGCTGAACGCCGCCGCGCCGGGCCGCGTTGGGGACCTCGGCCGCGATACTGATCCGATGGCGCGGGTGGGGAGGCAGGGGGACTGGGTCAACTGGGCAGGCGACCAGCGCTGTCGGCCGGTGCGCATCCTGGTGCCGCGCTCGCGCGCGGAGCTTGCCGAGATGGTCGGCGCGGCGGCGGCGGACGGGGGGAAGGTCAAGGTGCCCGGCTCCGGTCACTCCTTCACCGAGGTGGCGATGACCGCGGCGACGATGCTGCGGCTCGACGCGCTGCGAGGCGTCCTCGACGCCGACCGCGAGAGCGGGCTCGTCCGGGTCGGCGCGGGGACCGTGTTGCGCGACCTGAACGAGGAACTGGCGGCGCGCGGGCTGGCGCTGGAGAACCTTGGCGACATCGACGCGCAGACCGTCGCCGGGGCGATCTCGACCGGCACCCACGGCACCGGCGCCGGCCTCGGCAACATCTCGGCGCGGGTCGAGGGGATGGAGCTGGTGCTCGCCGATGGCAGCGTGCGCGAGCTGAGCGCGGCGGCCGAGCCGGAGCTGCTGCGCGCGGCCCGGATCGGGCTCGGCGCGCTGGGCGCGATCAGCGCGGTGACGATCCGTTGCGTCCCGTCGTTCACCTTGCGCCGAGTCGACTCGGCGCACCGGCTCGCCGACGTCCTCGACCGCTTCGACGAGCTCGCCGAGCGCAACGACCACTTCGAGCTCTTCACCTTCCCCTACTCCGACCGGGCGCTGGTGCTGGAGCGCAACCGGACGGCGGAGGCGCCGCGGCCGAAGGGCCGCGCCGTCGCCTTCCTCAACGACGTGGTGCTGGAGAACTGGGCGCTCGGGGCGCTGGCGGCAACCGGCAGGGCGATGCCGCGGGCGATCCCGGGGCTGGCGAGGGTGGCGGGCCTGGCCGCGACCGGCACCGTCAACCAGGACCGCAGCGACCGGATCTTCGTCAACCGCCGCACCGTCCGCTTCACCGAGATGGAGTACGCCGTGCCGCGCGCCGATGGCCCGACCGCGCTGCGGCGGGTGATCGAGTGGGTGCGCGCGAACGAGTTCCCGGTCTTCTTCCCGATCGAGGTGCGGGTGGCGGCCGGGGACGACGCCGACCTGAGCGCCGCCCACGAACGCGATACCGCCTACATCGCGGTCCACCAGTACCGCGGGATGGAGTGGCGCCCGTACTTCGAGGCGGTCGAGGCGATCATGAACGACTACGGCGGCCGCCCCCACTGGGGCAAGCGCCACTTCCAGACGGCGGCGACCCTGGCCCCCCGCTACCCGCGGTGGGCGGAGTTCCGGCGCGCCCGCGACGAGCTCGACCCCGCCCGCACCTTCACCAACCCCTACGCGGCCCGCGTCCTGGGCCCCTGATGTTGATGGGCCGAAAACTCAAGCATGGCTTGAGTTTTCGGCCCATCAACGGGGCGCCGTGACGGAACGCTCAACGAGGCGTCACAGGAACGTCTTGCCCTCACCCCGGTAGGTGGGAACGACGTCGACGATGCGCTCGCCTTCGACCAGGTGGAGGACCTCGAAGCGCTCGCAGAGCTCGCCCGCCTTGGCGTGGCGCATGTAGATGCGATCGCCGACCTGGAGGTCGGCGGCGGGCGGCCCGAGCAGCGGGGTCTGCACCTCTCCCGCGCCCTCCTCGGGGTCGAGTTCCAGCCCCTCCGGCAGCCACGGCGCGGGGACGCGCAGCGCGTCGCCCGCGCCGGAGGCGAGATAACCGCCGCCGAGCGCCGTCGCCACCTCCGGCGCCGGCTTGCGCACGATCGGCAGCGCGTAGCCGGCCGCCGGGGTCAGGGTGAAGCGGCTGTAGTGGTCGAAGAGGGCAGGGGCGTAGAAGCCGGAGCCCGCGGTCACCTCGGTCACCGCCGCCTCGGCGCCGGTCGTCTCGAGGCTGCCGGTGCCGCCGCCGTTGACGATCGGCAGCTCGCAGAACTCGCTGATCGCGGCGACGATCGCGGCACGCCGCGCGGCCAGCTCCTTCGTCGAGCGCCGCTGCATGAAGCGGATCGCCGCGCCGCGCAGGAGGCGCCCCGGTGGTCGGTCGGCGACCCCGGCGATCTGGCCCTCGTAGGCCATCAGCGCGTCGAGTTCGATCTGCGGCCGGCGTTCGATCTCCCGTGCCAGCGCGACCGCCTGCTCGACCGTGTGGACGGGGGAGCGCTTCGACCCGATCTTGATCCGGCCACCGAGCGCCCACCAGCCGGCGTCGACGTCGATGCAGACGCGGATCGGCGGCGCGTCGGCGCCGAGCACCGCCTCGATCGCCTCCAGGTGCTCGACGCAGTCGACCATCACCAGCGGTGCCCGTTCGGGGTCGGCGGCCGAGCGCAGCGCCAGCTCCCGCAACGCCCCGGTGTCGGCGGTCGGGTAGGCGAGGAGCAGGTCCTCGTGCCCGTGTTCGGCGAGCCACAGGGTCTCCGGCAGCGTGTAGGTCATCAGCCCGCTGAAGCGCGCGTCCCGCCCGAGGATCTCCTCGATCAGCGTTCGACAGCGCAACGACTTCGTCGCCACCCGGATCGGCTTGCGCCCCGCCCGGTCCAGCATCTTGTCCGCGTTGGACCACATCGCGTCCAGGTCGACGAAGGCGAAAGGCGCCTCGATCTCGGCGAAGATCCGCTCGTAGCGCACGTGGGACTGCTGAGGCGGCGAGGACACCCGCCCCACCCTATCCTCGCGCTCCCGCGCCAGTACCTACAATCCGTCCTTCGCGGGCAGGGATCCCGGCCCGCGGTGTCCGGAGAGGTGGCCGAGTGGCTGAAGGCACTCGCCTGCTAAGCGAGTAGGGGGCGCAAGCTCTCTCGAGGGTTCGAATCCCTCCCTCTCCGTCCTCCGGCGGCGTGGGGGTGCCTGGCGGCGTCCTCGGTCGCTCGACTCGGGTCACGCGGGGAAGTGCGCTCCCGTCGTCTCGCTCCCCGCGTCCTTGCCAGGCCGGCCCACGCCGCTGCAGGGTCCGCCCACGCCGCCGCAGAGGCTGGCCCAGGTCTCCGCAAAGGCTCTGGCCGCAGTCCGCGTGCGCTCCACCGGCCCGCGGTCGTCCTAACCAACCCTCGCGCGACCGCGGTCGTCCTAACCGACCTATAGCGCCGGTTAGGACGACCGCGGTCCGGGGGGGCGCCGGTTAGGACGACCGCGTTGCGGGGGCGGGGAGGTGCGTTACTGCTTCGCGGCGACCACGACCCTCGCGCCGCGTGCGGGGATCATCGTCACGTTGCGGTGCATGGCTCGCTCGGGGGCGGGGCGGTCGGGGAGCAGGTCGAGGCGGCGGGCCATGGCGGTGAGGACGACGCGTTGCTCGGCCATCGCCAGGGCGGCGCCGAGGCAGCGGCGGATGCCGCCGCCGAAGGGGATCCAGTCGTAGGTGCCGGGCTTGCGGCCGAGCCAGCGCTCAGGACGGAAGGCGAAGGGGTCGGGGTAAACGTCCTCGCGGTGGTGGACGAGGAGGATCGACATCGCGATCGCGGTACCGGGCTCGACGCCGTGGTCGCCGAGGCGCCAGGGGACCTGGACGCGGCGGCCGATCATCGGGATCACGGGGCGGTTGCGCATCGTCTCGGTGATCGTTGCCTCGACCCGCTCCTCGGCGTCCGCGCCGCACCGCACCGCCTCGACCAGCGCCGCGTGCGGCTCCGGGTTCCGGGTGAGGCGCTCCCACGCCCAGGCGAGCGAGTTGGCGGTCGTCTCGTGCCCGGCCAGGACCAGGGTGAGGAGCTCGTCGCGGAGTTCTTTGTCGTCCATCTCCTCGCCCTCCTCGGTCCGCGCCTGCAGGAGGAGCGAGAGGATGTCGCGCCGCGCCTCGAGGTCCGTGGCCCGCCGCCGCTCGCGGATCACCGCGTACACCGGCCGGTCGAGCATCGCGATGCCCAGCTTCAGCGGCCCCATCGCCTCCTCGCGCCCGACGTGGAGGAGTTCGGTCAGCTGCGAGGTCGGCCAGGTCGAGGCGTTGACCGCCTTGCGGACCTCCCGGCGCAGCGCCGCCTCCGGCGTCCCCGGCGCGGGCCTCCCCTCGACGCCGAAGATCCCGGCCATGATCACGTCGAGCGTGATCGCCTGCATCCGCGGCGCCAGCGCGATCGTCTCGCCGACCGGCCAGCGGTCGATCTCCCGCTCCGCCGCCGCGGTGATCATCTCCACGTACTGGGCGATCGCCTCGCCGTGGAAGGCCGGTAGCAGCAGCTTGCGCTGGCGCATGTGGCGCGGGCCGGTCGCGGTCAGCACCGAGTTGGGACCGAGTATCGGCCGCAGCGGCGACTCGCCGGTCAGCGAGGGCGCCTGCTCGGGCTTCGCCGTGAAGAGCGACTTGACGTGGTCCGGGTGGCTGGTGATGACGGGACCGCCGGGGACGACCCCGCGCATCCGGAATACCTCGCCGAGCTCGCGGCGCGCCTTGAAGACGAACTCGATCTGGCGCACCGAGAAGCGCGCGGTCTGCACGAGCTTCGGCAGCGGGATGTTGGGCGCGAGCGTGAGCGCCGTCAGCTCGGCCTCCTCGATCGGCCCGGCGGGAGAGGGGGGCGCGGCGCCGACGAGCTCCGGGAAGAGCGGCCCCGCGGCCTGCTTCTCCTCCCCGGGATCGCGGCGGTTCTCGACGGCGGTCGGTGAGGTCGCCATTGCCGCGAAAGCTACAGGGATCGGTGTCATGGTCAACCGGAGTCATCTCACACAAATATGCGAGCGTGCGAGGGTGCCCCCCGATCGGCGAATCCGATCACCTCCCGTTCACGCAACGCGCGCCGCGGTGGCTACTCTGAGGCGCGATGACCTCCTACCCCCTCGCCAAGCCGAGCGCCCACATCGACCGGCGCACCAAGATCATCGCCACCGTCGGCCCCGCCTCCTGGGACCTCGGCGTGCTCGAGCAGCTGATCGCCGCGGGTGCCGATGTCTTCCGCCTCAACTTCTCCCACGCCGGCCCCGACAAACAGGCGCAGACGATCGCGACGATCCGCAAGGCCGCCGACACCCTCGGCCGCGAGGTGGCGATCCTCGGCGACCTGCCCGGCCCGAAGCTCCGCATCGGCTCGATCCGCGACGACTACGCCGAGCTCGAGACCGGCATGCACGTCACCCTGACGCCGCGCGAGGTCGAGGGCGATCGGCAGACGATCCCCGTCTCCTGGTCGGGCGTCACCCGTCTGCAGGAGAACCAGCTCGTCTACCTCGCCGACGGCGCGATCCGGCTGCGGGTCGGGGAGCCCGACCAGGGAGGCGTCGACTGTGAGGTCGAGGTCGGCGGCACCCTCTCCTCCCACAAGGGGATGAACATCCCCGGCGGCGCCGCCGAACTCCCGGCCGCGACCGAGCGTGATCTCACCTGGGTCGACTTCGCGGTCAAGGAGGGGATCGACCTGATCGCCGTCTCCTTCGTCTCCTCCGCCGCCGACCTGACGCCGGTCGAGGAGCGCCTGCGCAGCCTCGGCTCCGACATTCCGCTGATCGCCAAGATCGAGCGCCAGCAGGCGGCCCAGAACGTCGAGGAGATCGCTCAGGCGGCGACCAGCGGGATCATGGTCGCCCGCGGCGACCTCGGCATCGAAGTGCCGCTGGCGGAGGTGCCGATCCTGCAGAAGCGCCTGATCCGCACCGCCGGGCGGTACTCCAAGCCGGTCGTCACCGCCACCCAGATGCTGGCCTCGATGGTGACCGCGCGCCGCCCGACCCGGGCCGAGGTGACCGATGTCGCCAACGCGATCTACGACGGCACCGACGCGGTGATGCTCTCCGAGGAGACCGCGGTCGGCGACAACCCGGTCGAGGCGGTGCGGGTGATGGATCGGATCGCCCGTGCCACCGAGCCCGACCTGCGTTATGGCGAGTGGCTCTTCAGCCGCACCGACCAGGCGACCCAGGACGTCGCCGACTCGGTCGCCCAGAGCGCCGTCGGCGCCGTCTACCGCCTCGGCCTGAAGGCGCTGGTGGTGCCGACGACGAGCGGCCGTACCGCCCGCATCCTCTCCGCCCACCGCCCGAACGTGCCGGTGCTGGCGATCTCGCCGCGGCTGGAGACGGTGCGCCGGCTCAGCCTCCTCTTCGGCGTGACCGCAGTGCAGGCGAGCTCCGACCAGGACATCCGCGAGCTGCTCGACCACTGCGGCGCGATCGCCGCCCGGCACGGCGTCGCCCACTCGGGCGAGTTGATCGGCATCCTCGCCGGCCTCCCCGAGCAGGAACTGGGGACGAACCTCTTCGAGGTCCACCGGGTGCCGTAGCGCCGGGGGCGGGGAGGAGCGGTGTTCGTGGTACCGGGGGTAAGGTGCTCCCCATGAGCGACCGCGCGCCGGTCGTCCGGGTCGAGGCCGACCCCGGCGGCCTCACCGTCCTCACCCTCGACAGTCCGCCGCTGAACCTCTTCGACCGGGCGATGATGGACGACCTCGGCGCCGCCGTCGTCGGCTTGACGAACGAGCCGCCCCGCGCCGTCCTCATCAATGCCGCCGGCCGCGCCGTCTCCGGCGGGGTCGACGTCAACGTCTTCGCCGGGCTCACTCCGGAGCAGGGCTCCGAATTGTGGACCGGCCTCCTCCAGCTCATCGACGGGCTCGAAGAGCTGCCCTGCCCGGTCGTCTTCGCCGCCCACGCGCTCACCCTCACGGCGGCCTTCGAGGTGGCGCTCGCCTGCGATCTCATCGTCGCCACGCCGAGCGCCAGGTTCGGCCTGGTCGAGAAGGTCGTCGGCCTGACGCCGTCGATGGGCGGGACGCAGCGACTCGCCGAGCGGGCCGGCTCCGGCCGGGCGCGCCAGTTCGTGATGAGCGGTGGCATCTTCGACGCGGAGGAGATGCACCGCTGGGGTGTCGTCAACGAGATCTATCCCGCGGACGAGTTCGAGGCGCGCTCCCGTGCTCTCGCCGAGGAGCTCGCCACCGGCCCGACCAAGGCGCACGCGATGACCAAGCGCATCCTCCGCCGCTTCCGCGAAGGCGGCCTCCCGGCCGCGGACGACGTCGTGCGGACCGAGGCGGCCGATCTCTTCGCCACCGAGGACCTGCAGAACGCCGTGCAGGCGTTCCTCGAGCACGGCGGCCCGGGCCACGCGGAGTTCCACGGGCGCTAGCTGGGATGAGGGTGGCGCGGTTCGTCCGGTGCGATCCGCGGTCGGGGCGCCCATCCGAGATGCCGCGCGGCGCCGATCCCCGCGGTCGTCCTCTGGCCCGGCTACCGGCCGCCCCGCCCTCCCCGAGATCGCTCCGCTGTTCCTTATGGCGCCCAGGGCGCCATAAGGAACAGCGGAAGGGCGGGGCCGTCGAGGAAGGGACGGGTGTGGTTTGTGGCCCCCGCGGCCGTCCGGGTCGCGGCGCGGGAGGCGCGTGGCGGCGCGACCCCGGCCGCTCCGGCCGTCCGAGATGGCGCCCGACCCCGACCACCCCGCCCGTCCGAGATGCGACCCGGACCGTGTCGTGGCGCGACCCCGGCCCGCGCGCCCGTCCGAGATGCCGCCCGGGCGCGCGTTGCCGCGCGACCCCGACCCCGCACCCGTCCGAGATGCGTCCCGGGCGCCTCATGGCGCTCCTGGCAGGCTGTGAGCGCCATGAGGCGCCCGGGACGTGAGGGGGTCGTGGGGAAGGCGGGTACAGGGACGGGAGGAGGTCGTGAAAAAGGCGGGACAGGGACGGCACGAGGTCGGACTTCCGTGACGGGTCCGTACGGGCGGGGCCACCCCTCGCCCCGATCGGTCACGAAGACGCCGGGAACGTCACCCTTTCCGCAACCTTCGGTCCGTTCCCGGGCCCGGAAGGAGGGCCCGGGAACACGTTCCGTACTTTGACCCTGCCATGGCAGGGTCAA
>JAFDWO010000018.1 GCA_018268415.1 Actinomycetota bacterium
CTGTGTCGTCTTTTTCACGACCCCCTCACGTCCCGGGCGCCTCATGGCGCTCACAGCCTGCCAGGAGCGCCATGAGGCGCCCGGGACCATCTCGGACGGGTGGGGTGGCCGGGGTCGGGGAGACATCTCGGACGGGTGTGGGGCCTCGGACGGGTGTGGGGGCCGGGGTCGGGCGGCATCTCGGACGGGCGCACGAGCCGGAGTCGTGGCGCCGCGCACCCCCGCGCCGCAACTCGGACGGGCGGGGTGGCCGGGGTCGCGAACCACGTCCATCTTCCGTCACACCCCCGTGTTGATGGGCCGAAAACTCAAGCATGGCTTGAGTTTTCGGCCCGTCAACACCTCGGACGGGCGCGGGGGCCCCGTGAAATCAACCGCCTAGGTAGGCGACTCCAACAGCTCGATCAGGATCGGCCGCATCGAGCCCCAGCGATCGACCGACGGTCGCCGCTCGCGCGGCTCGAAGCTTTCGGTCAAGGCCAGACCGCGGATCGCGCTCATCACCAGATCGAGGCGAGGCCCCACCACCTCCCTCTCGCCGAGGTCGCCGACGATGCCGTCGACCACCGACCGCACCACTCCGCGCAGATGCCGCTCGAGCGGCGACAGCCGCTTGCGCAGGGCCGGATCGTCCGCGGCGGCCACCCAAAGCTTGACGACGGCCTTGAAGAGGTCGCTGGAAAAATCCTCCCAGAGCAGGTCGATCAGACCGGGGATCTGATCCTCGGTGCCCCGCAGGGCCGCCGCCCGCTTGCGCATCTCTGCCGCCCGCCGGTCCGCCAGGTGCTCGACCGCGTCGCTGATCAGGTCGAACATCTGCGGATAGTGGTGGGTCTGCGCCCCGCGCGACACTTCGGCGATCTCGGCCACTCGACGTCCGGTGGTCGCCGGATACCCATGATCGACGAGGCTGCGGATCGTCGCCTCGAGCAGTTTCTGGCGGGTCTCCGCCCGTCGTTCCTCCTGCGTGCGCCGCTTTGGCATCTGGCGCAGGCTACCTGGCAACGCGGGCGATCAGCGCGGCCGGCCAACGGCCTCGTCATGTTCATACCAACGTGCTTGTTTGTAAGATCGCGACCATCAACTGAATCGATGGGAAGGGAACGGCCGATGGAGAAGAGCTACGTGGTCGGCGTCGGGATGACGACGTTCGACAAGCCTGGGACCAAGGACGGCGACTACCCGGAGTGGGTCGAGGCCGCCGCCGGCGAGGCGCTGGCGGACGCCGGCCTCCACTACGGATTGATCGAGGAGGCCTACGCGGGTTACTGCTACGGCGACTCGACCTCCGGCGAGCGGGCGATCTACTCCCTCGGGCTGACCGGCATCCCGATCGTCAACGTGAACAACAACTGCTCGACCGGTTCGACCGCGCTCTACCTCGCGCGTCGATCGATTCTCGCCGGGTTCGCCGATTGTGTGCTCGCGGTGGGCTTCGAGAAGATGGAGCGTGGCTCGATCGGGATGAAGTTCCCCGATCGGACGCAACCGTTGGACCGCCACATCGCCGCGATCGCCGAGCTGCAGGAATGGAAGGCCGACGGACCGATGGCACCGATGATGTTCGGCGCAGCCGGTCGCGAACACATGCAGCGATACGGATCGACCGCCGCCGATTTCGCCTGGGTGGGCTGGAAGAACCACAAGCACTCGGTCGCCAACCCGTACGCGCAGTTCCAGGACGAATACACCCAGGAGCAGATCGAAGGGTCGCCGGAGATCTACCAGCCGCTGACCAGGCTGCAGTGCTCGCCGACCTCCGACGGCGCCGCGGCCGCGGTCCTCGCCTCGGAGCGGTTCGTCGAAGAACGGGGCCTCTGGAGTCAGGCGATCGAGCTCGCCGGACAGGCGCTCGTCACCGATACCCCGGGCACCTTCGAGAGCCGCAGCGCCATCAGCCTGGTCGGATCCGACATGACCGAGGCCGCCGGGCGACGCGCGATGGAGGAAGCCGGGATCGACATCGGTGACGTCGACGTGATCGAGCTGCACGATTGCTTCTCGACCAACGAGGTGCTCACCTACGAGGCGCTGGGCCTCGCCGAGAAGGGGCACGGACACGACCTCGTGCGGGCCAAGGCCACGACCTTCGGGGGCGACGGCCCGGTGGTCAACCCATCCGGAGGCCTGATCTCCAAGGGACATCCGCTCGGGGCCACCGGCCTCGCGCAGTGCGCGGAGTTGAACTGGCACCTTCGCGGACTGGCGGGCGAGCGCCAGGTGGAGGGCGCCGAGGTGGCCCTCCAGCACAACATCGGTCTCGGCGGCGCCGCCGTCGTCGGCGTCTACAAGAAGGCGTCCCAGGCATGAGCGTCGGCCTCAGCGACGAGCTCCTGGCCTTCGAGGAAGCGATCCGCGATTTCGCCGCCCGTGAATGCGGCACCGCCGAGCAGCGACGGGAGCTCGGGGACGGGAGCAGCGAGGGACACAACGAGGCTCTCTACCGTCGCCTCGGCGAGCTCGGTTGGATCGGGTGCTGCCTACCGGAGCGCTACGGGGGTGCCGGGGGAGGTGCCCTGGAGGCCTGCGTCTTCCTCGAGCAGGCGGCCCTCGGTCGCCTGCCGATCGGGGCGGCCTCGGTCTCCCTGATCGTCGCCAAGGCGATCGAGAAGTTCGGCACCGAGGAGCAGAAGGCGGAGATCCTCGGCGCGGCGTGTGCGGGCGAGCCATTGGCGATCGCGATGTCGGAGCCGAACGCGGGCTCAGACGTCGGCGCCCTCGCGTGCCGGGCCGTGCGCGACGGCGACGCCTACGTCGTCAACGGACAGAAGACCTGGATCTCCCATGCCCAGCGGGCGACGCGCATATTGCTGGTCTGCCGCAGCGACCGCTCCGGGTCCAAGCACGAGGGCATCACGATGCTTCTGCTCGACCCGAAGGCGCCCGGTGTCGAAGTGCGGCCGATCGACACGCTCGGTGGGCGCGAGGTCAACGACATCTTTCTCGAGGACGTACGCATCGACGCCGCCGATCTCGTCGGCGTCGAGGGAGCCGCCTGGACCCAGCTGATGGCGGGCCTGAACTTCGAGCGGCTCGTGGTCGCGGCGACCATGCTCGGAACCGGGCGGCGCGCCTTCGAGGATGCCCTCGCTTTCGTCAAGGAGCGCGAACAGTTCGGTCGGCCGGTGGGCAGCTTCCAGGCCCTGCGACATCGGATCGCCGACCTCGCGACCGAGCTCGAGTGCACCCGCCTGTTGGTCTACAGCGTGGCGCGGCGCACCGATGCCAATCCCGGCGTGCAGATGCCGCGCGAGGCCTCGATGGCGAAGCTGAAGGCCACCGAGACGGCGAAGCGAGCCGCCATCGAGGGGATGCAGATGATGGGCGGCTACGGCTACGCCACCGAGTACGACATGGAGGGCCACCTGCGGAAGGCCATCGTCTCCACGGTCTACGGCGGGACGAGCGAGATTCAGCGCGACATCATCGGGCGCAGCTACGGCCTTTAGGCCGTAGCTGCGCGTCGCACCCGAGGCCTCGGAGGCCTCACCCCAGGGTTGCCGGCAGGCGCTCGGCGATCTCCTCGATCGTCCAGGGGCCATCGCACTTCAGCTCGGCACCCGGGCGCCACCCGTCGAGCGCGGCGATCTCGCCGCCCTGCACGTGGAACACCCGCCCGGTGATCTCCGTGTCCACCGCCGCCAGGTAGGCGACCAGGGGCGGGATGTTGGCCGGGTCGAAGGCGTCGAAGGCGTCCGGATCGTCGGGCTGCGCCATCATCTCGCCGACGACCCCCGGCACATCGACGGTCAGCCGGGTACGGGCCGCCGGGGCGATGGCGTTCACGCGAACTCCGATCCGCGACAGCTCGGCCGCGGCGACCAGCGTCATCGCGGCGATGCCCGCCTTGGCGGCGGCGTAGTTCGCCTGCCCGGGAAGGACCATGTGGGTTCCGGAGGCCGAAGCGGTGTTGATCACCGAGGCCTGCACGGCCTCACCCGACTTGGCCCGCTCCCGCCAGTGCTCCGCCGCGTGTCGCAAGACCGAAAAATGGCCCTTCAGGTGGACCGCGATAACCAGGTCGAACTCCTCCTCCGTCATCTTCGTCAGAAACGCGTCGCGGAGAATTCCCGCGTTGTTCACGACTACGTCGAGGTGACCGAAGGCGTCGACCGCCTCCGAGACGAGCCTCCCGGCGCCCGCGAAGGTCGCGATGTCGTCGGTGTTGGCGAGGGCCTCTCCCCCGGCCGCGACGATCTCGTCGACGACGGTCTGCGCCGCCTGCACGTCCTCGCCGGCGTCGTTGTGACCGGTGCCGAGGTCGTTGACGACCACCTTGGCGCCCTCCTGCGCGAACAACAGCGCGTGCTCCCTCCCGATTCCGCGCCCGGCGCCCGTGATCAGCGCGACGCGACCGTCCAGCGTTCCCATCATGTCCTTTCGTCGAATTGGTAAGAGCGGGAGACCGCGTCGTCAGCCGGCGATCTCGGCCAGGCCGTCGCGGATCACGAGATCGCCGTTGGCCGCACGCGTCTCGAAGAGAATCGCCTGCGGCGGGCCGCCATCTGCCTTGCGCAGGGTCGTCGTGATCGCCTGGCCGGGCTCGAGGATGCCGGCGAAACGGACGAAATGCCGACGCAGACGAGTCGGATCGCCGTCGGCGAAGGAGTTGATCACCGCATGCGAGGTGAACGCCATGGTGCAGAGGCCGTGGACGATGATCCCCGGCAGTCCGACGGAGCGGGCGACGTCCGCATCGAGGTGGATCGGCATGCGGTCCCCCGAGGCATCCGCATAGCGGAAGGTCTGGTCCTCGTCGATGGTCTGCACGCACGTCCGCGGCTCCGCCTCACCCGAACCGCGGTCGCCTTGCTCCGGCATGCCCTCGCCGGCGTCGCCCTCGGCGATCACACCGCGCACGAAGTAGCTCATCCACTGCTCGTTGACGAGGTCCCCGCGTTCCCCACGGATCTCCGCCTTGACGATCGCGACGGTCCCGGACGAGCGCACTCGAACTCCGACCCCGATCGATCTCACCTCGAGCGTTTCACCAGGCACGATCGGGCGGTGGAAGATCATGTCCTGTTCGCCGTGGACCCCCCGCATCACGGCGTCCGGGGGGACGATCGAGCGGATCGCCGCGACCAGCGGATCGATCGCCGCGACGACCGCGAAGAGCGGCGGGGCGTAGGTGCCGTCGAGATGCGACCGGATCGGATCATTCGTCGCCTCGGCGTAGGCGATCGAGCGGCTGCGCTCGACCGGGAACCGGCCGGCCGGCCTCCACTCCCCGAGCCGGCTCATGTCGAACGGCGTGATGGTCGTCATCGAAGTTCTCTCCTCTGCTCGTACGACCGCGGACCCTTATCGGCGACGCGGCGCCGCAATATTACATACCGACGTGCTGGTTTGTTATTGCCGGAGCGCCCGGGACGTAGCGGACCTTCGCCGTGATCACCCGGACCACGGTCCGCCGGTCGGAGCGGAGCGCCACCTTGACCTTGACGGTCGTCGTGCGGCCCTCGAGGAGAACCAGGGCCGACTTCGGGAGCCTCGCCCGCAGCGGTCGCCTTTCGCCTTCGACAAGCCTCCGCGGGGCGATGACCGCAACCCGGAACCGGCTATCCGCCGATCGTCACCCACACTCGCTTCGGGGCTTCGACGGCGCAGCTCGCTCACCCGCAGGTGAGCGAGGCGACCCGCGCGATGCGGCCCTCGCCGACCGCCCGACCCCGCAGCGGCAGGCTCACGGCGGGCGGCGAGGCGGCGCCCGGGCGGGCGGCGCTCGCGCCACCGTCGCCCAGCCCGACGTTCACGCCCGGCTTCTCGACCGGGTCCGGAGCCGCGGGCGCGCCCGGTTCGGCGGGCAGCGCGGCGATCCCGCGCGGGATCGTCAGCGCAATCGGGTCCAGTTCGGCACCGATGCCGAGGAACCCGCCGAGCGCGGCGCCGGCCGCGGCCGTGAGAACGCCGGCGCCGGTCTTCCACTTCACGTACGGCGAGGTGACTTCGGCCGGGCCTTCGAGCGGGAAGGTGCCGAGGTCGACCCGGACGTCGGCCGACTGGTAGGCCGGGAGGCCGGGATCGACGTCGAGGTCCATGCGGGCCTTGACCGTGACCTTGCCGCCCTGGACCGTGAACCAGGGATCTTCCAGCCGCAAGGTGAAGAAGTGCCCCGGATAGCGGAAGGTGATCCGGCCGATCGTCGCCACCGTGGTGTCGGAACCGTCGGTTGCCCCGGCTCCGATCGGGGTGAAGCGAAACGCATCACGCCTGACCGGATCCGCCGGCGCCTTCAGGTGGGGATCGCAGCCACCCCGGGCGGCATCATGGCCGACCGGGCAGAAGGCTCCGTTCGAGGCCGCGATCGGGACCGCCGGAGCGGCCGGATCGAAGCCGTTGTAGACGTAGCGTCGGAAGCCTTCCCGGAAGCCCCAATCGACCTCGGGATTGTCGCCACCGCCCGTCGGCGGTTCCGCCGCCTCGCAGGCCCCGGCGACGTCCCCGAGCGGGATCGCCCGCACGAACCCGCCGACGCTTTCGGGCGAGGGGCTGCCGGCGCCGACCACGACTTCGGGATCGGCGCCGAAGGCACCGGACGAGGCGGAGATGTCCCCACCGAGCCCGCGGCTGCCGATGTAACCGCGGATCCGGGCACCCTGACCGCAGCGGAGAGCGGCCGCGTCGATGGGCGCCGTCGACGCCTGGCCAAAGACCACGTAGGCCGCCCCGGAGGCATACTGACCCGCCGCTCCTTCGGTGCCGGGCGCGCCGATCGCGAGGTCGGCGCGGCCGTCCCCGTCGAGGTCGCCGGCGGCCGCCACGGCGGCCCCGGTCGCGACCTCGAGCGCGTTCGCGGTCGTGCCCGGAGCGGCGCCCCAGATCGGGAACAGCACCCCCGAGCCCGGCTGGTCCCCGTCGGCGAGCAAGACTTCGCCGCGGGCCTCGCCGCCGACCACATAGGCCGCGCCGGTCGTGGCCCCGTTGGGGCCGCCCTGGGTCGGGACGCCGACCACCACATCGGGGACGCCGTCCCAGTCGACGTCCCCGGCACCGGCGAACGAGCGCAGCGCCTCTCCGGCGGGCGGGACGATCTTCATCACCGACCCGGCCGGGTCGTTCATATAAGTAGAGAGGCGGCGAGGATCGCAGCTGTGACATCTGCGATCGCGCCGACGCCCGAACCGGCGGCCAGGCCGGACCGCGTACGGCTAGGTCTCCTTCCGTCCGCGATGCTTCCGGACCAAGGAGGCAGCTGCCACCACGGCCCAACAGGACTCGAGCAGCAGGAATCCGAACTGCCGCTCGTGCGCGGCCAGGGTCGCGAGTACGCAACCGCCGACGAGATTGAGCCACAGGTAGAGGCACGAGTCGGTCGCCAGCCTTTCCCGCTGCGCTGCGCCGAACGCGGCGAGGATCAACAGTGACCCGGCCACCTGAACGATCTGATCCATCCGGACCTCCTGAACGCGCCGTCGTCGATCCGGGTACGGCGCGAACTCTCGTCCGGGCGAAGGCAGGAGGCCGATCGCAACTCCACGATAGCAACGGGAGGTCGTCGCGCCGGCGCCGCGCCGGATCGCTCTTCCCCGCTCACCTCGGTGCAGTATCTTGCACTGATGGAGCAGGATACCGTCACACTCGCCGCGGCGATCGGCCTTCGCGTCAAGGAGGGACGCCGGTCGCGTGGCTGGACGCTCGACCAGCTGGCGGAGATCTCCGGTGTCAGCCGGCGAATGGTCGTCAACGTCGAGCAGGGGGAGACCAATCCGAGCATCGGCACGCTGCTGCGGCTCGGCGACGCGCTCGGCGTCGGCTTGCCGGCGCTGGTCGAGCCCCCGGAGCCGTGGTCGATGAGGGTTACCCGGGCCGGCGAGGGCGCGGTCCTCTGGCAGGGCGAGGGAGGCGGGCAAGGCGTCCTGATGGCGGGCGCCGGGCCGCCGCACGTGGTCGAGCTATGGGACTGGACTCTGGCCCCCGGGGACAAGCACACAAGCGAGCCCCACTCCTCGGGGACCAGGGAGCTGATGCAGGTCCGGGAGGGCACCGTGGCACTCGCGGTGGGCACCGAGCAGGTCGACCTCGGGGTCGGCGACGCCGCCTCCTTCCCCGGCGACACCCCCCACTCCTACGCCAACGCGGGCTCCCGCCCGGCGCGCTTCTCCCTCGCCGTCCTCGAGCCGGATGTCGGGGCAGGAGTTCCGGGATGACCGGGCGGGAGCTGCGGGAGTTCCTCGACGGAGCAGAGGTCGACGCCGCGGTCTTTGCCCTGCGGCCCGACTACCGCGCGCTGCTCGTCGTCGCCGACGGGCTTCTCGGCGGACCAAGCGACCCCGCCGGTGACGCGCTGCTCGGAGAGGCCGAGGCGGCAGCCGGAGAGGCCCTCGGCGACCGCGCGCCGGACGAGCTCCCGCACGTCGCCGCCTGGCGTGAGGCCTACCGGGCGTTCGGGGCCAAGCCGCAGCGCACCCGCAACAGCCTCGAGTCGCTCCTTCGCCGCGCGGGGTCCGGACTGCCCCGCGTCAACCGGCTCACCGACCTGTACAACGCCGTCTCGGTGGTGCGTCAAGTGCCGCTCGGCGGTGAGGACCTCCACCGCTATGTCGGTCCGCCGCGGCTCCTCCGCGCGACCGGAGAGGAGCCGTTCGACACCGTGGCCGACGGAGCCCCGGCGATCGATCATCCTGACCCGGGCGAGGTGGTCTGGTGCGACGAGGAGGGCGTCACGTGCCGGCGCTGGAACTGGCGCCAGGCGCGACGTACGCAGCTGACCGAGGAGACGACCGCGGCGCTCTTCATCCTCGACGCACTCGACCCGATCAGCACCGAGATGCTCGTGGCTTCCTCCGAGGACCTCGTCGACCGGCTGCGCGGGACGGCCCCCGAGGCCCGGTTCGCGCGGCGCCTGATCGCCGCCGAGACGACATCCGAACAAGGAGGCCGAGATGCTGATCCATGATTGGGACGCCGCCCTCGACGCAGCCGAGTGGGAAGCGTGGCTCGCCTCGACCGACCATTTCGGTGTCCTCGCCGTCGGCAACCTCGACCCCGCGCAAGCCCCGGTGCTGGTGCCGACGCACTTCACCCCCGCCGGCGACGAGCTCCTCTTCCACCTGGCCCGGCCGAATCCGGTCTGGCCGCACCTGGAGGCCGCGGCCGAGGTACGACTGGCGGTAATCGGCGACTACGCCTATATCCCGACCTACTGGCGCGCCAAGGCGGGTGGTCCCGACGAGGACGGTGTACCGACCAGCTACTACGCAGCCGTGCAGTTCTTCTGTCGACCCCGGGTCATCGACGACCCCGAGAGCAAGGTCGAGATCCTCGATGCCCAGCTCGCCGACCTTCAACCGGAGGGACGACACGCAAGGGTGGACGCGGACGAGCCGCCCTACGGACGCATGCTCTCCGGTATCCGCGGGGTACGACTGGCGGTGCTGCGGGTCGACGCCAAGTTCAAGTACGACGACGCCAACCCGGTCGAACATCGCGAACGAGTCGCCCGGAACCTCGATGACCGCGGCCACGGGCTCGACGCCGGGGCCGCGGCACAGCAGCGGCGCCGACTCGCCGCGATCGGCAACTGGCATTAGTACCCGCCACTCGCCCGACGATGGCCCCGAGCAGCAGAAAGGGCCTGCTTTGCGGGCCTTTACGCATAGCGGGGCGACGCAGTATTTTCCATATTGGAAAGTTCGCGCTACACTTTCCAATATGGAAAATATGAATGATCTTCCGGCTCCCGAGGAAGCGTCCGCCGCCCTGCACGAGGCCGAAGCGTCGCGCTCGGCGTTGGCAGCCCGGCTCGTCGTTCCGCCCTCCTCGCTCGGGTTGCTCGGCCTGGCCGTCGCCGCGCAGATCGCCCTGACCGCCGTGGGTCTGGGTCAGGATCAGGGGCAGGCTCTGGACCATGTGTGGCTGGTGGGTGTCGGGGTCGTGGTGTTCTCCGTCGCGGCAGGCCTCCAACTGGCTCTGTTCCGGCAACGCAGCGGCGTCTGGCTCGGCGGGCTCGCCAGCCGCGTCACCTTCGGCACGTCGACCGCCGCATCGACCTCCTACGCGTTGGCAATGGGGGGCGCGATCTGGGCGGCCTACGAAGGCGCCTGGGCCCTATGTGCCGTGGCCGCGGGTGCCGGTGGTGCCGCGTATGTCCTCAGCGGCCTGTACTGGGTACGCGCCTACCGGGCGCGGCCCGACCGCCACGCGCGCGGCGAGCCGGCCCTCCTGCTCGCCGCGATCGCGGCTGTGGCGATCGTCGGCCTCGTGACCTTGATCCTCGACCACTGACGGTGGCCTTGGACCCGAACCTCCAGGCGCCGGCGCGGCTCACGCTGATGACCACGCTCACCGCGGTGTCCAGGGCCGAGTTCTCCACGCTGCGCGATCATCTGCAGGTCAGCGACTCGGTGCTCTCCAAGCACATCGGCGCCCTTGCGAAGCTCGACTACGTCAGCAGCCGCAAGGGCGTTCATCGAGGTCGACGCACCACGTGGATCGCGCTCACCACGACCGGCCGTGCGGCGCTCAGCTCCCACGTCGCGACGCTCCGGCAGCTCATCGCGGGTGTCGACTAGGGTCGCGCCCGCGCCGCGCTGGACCGGAGTCGGATAGGGATTCCTGTTAAATAGGCCCTCCAGCCTGCGACAGCGTCGCGGCCGGGTCGGTGCACTGTCTGGGTTGCGGCCGACTACCACGCCGTGAGGCTCACGAAAGGGATGCGATGCTCAGAGTTAGGACCCGTCTCCGTCCCCCGGTCCTGCTGATCGCCGTGGTCGGCGCGCTTCTCGCCTTTGCCGCCACCGCGAGCGCGGAAGTCAGGACGGGTGAAACGTCAGCGGTCTTCGGACGCGCCACTTCTCCCGAAGCCACGCTCGTCAAAGGAGACGTGTCGTATGACACGACCGCCGGGACGGTGACCTTCAACGTCACGACGGCAGCCGCACCACATCCCAAAAACGAAAAAGGCGAACTGTCCAGCATCTTGATGAATGCCGCCCTTTTCACGACCTCGGGGGAATGCGCCTCCACGCTCAGAACCCTGCAGTCCGCCGGGGCCAACGGGTCTCCGGTTCTGGCGATCCCGTACGAATACGCTGAACCGACCATCACCGTCGCTAAGTTCGGCGACCCCCTGGGCGCCGGTTACGTGCCGATCGGGGCAGCCGAAAAGACCGTGGCCGGGACGACGACGACCTTCTCGGTCCTGTCTACCTATCTCGTCGCACAGACCTTCAACTGCGCAATCGTGTACGCGGGAGATATGGAAGCGTCAACTCTCATCGGCTTCCCGATCAAGGGTCCACCGCCGCCCCCATCCTCACCCGCACCGATCCCCGCGCCCGCACCGGCGCCCACTTCCCCTGCGCTCTCGATCGCCAAGGTGAAACCGTTGAAGCTGAAGGTCGGCAAGTCGAGGAAGCTCGAGATGACGGTCACCAACACCGGCACCGCGGCGACCACGCAGGGCTCACTTCGGGTCAAACCCATAGAAGACGTCCGGGTCCGACCCGAAAAGCAGAAACTGCCCTCGCTCGCCCCTACCGAATCATGGACGGTCTCATTCCGCGTGGAACTGACCAAAAAGGCGAAGAAAAGCTCGACGCTCTCCGTCACCGGCGCCGCGGGCGGCGTCACCGCCAAAAGCTCCCTCGTGATCAAACTCCAGGAATAATCGACAACAGACCCGTGTTTCCCCCGATGCGGGTCGAGCGCCGCCAGGTCACGCTGGGACACATGACCCGCAGGCTCCTCGTCCTCCTCCTCGCCGCGCTTGCCGTGATGGCCTGCGGGGCTGCAAGCGCCGAGGCAACGATCTTCAGTCGCACGGCCTGGGATGTCTCGATCGACGGCAAGCAGACGGTGAGGTGGAGCTTCGCCGCCGAAAAGCCCGAGAACTGCAGCTCCTACTACGGGACGGCGAGCGAAGAAGCCGTTGGCTCGGGTTCGATCAGCATGTCGTTCGCGACGAAAAAGAAACAGCCGCTCTGGGCCGAAACGTATCTCAGCGGTCACAAGCTCAAGTTCATGTCGTTCTCCACCGACGGCTGGCAGATCCCGGCGGTCTTCACCGAGAAGGGCAAGTTCTCGGTCACCCCCGGGATGCCTTGCGGCTCGAAGCCTGGCGATCCGACGCCGCTGCCACGGGTTGCCGACACCAGCGAATGCGGGACCGTGAACACGACGATGGGGCCCTACCTCTCCTGGGAACGTGGCAAGTTCCAGCTCCTCGGCGGCATCGAACCCACCTTCCTCCCGGAACGCTGCCCCGGCCCCTTCGAGCTGGAAATGTGGGTCGACTCGGACGCTCCCTGCCTGCCGAAGGAAGGGATGAGCGGGATCGAAGGCTCTCCTCTGCAGGAGCTGACCGTCAAGGTGGGCTCCGACGAATTCTTCAAGGGCAAGACGTTCGACGTCGATGCGAACGAGAAGTTCCAGTGCGAGTTCCCATCCCATTGGGAAGGCGAACCGCCGCTGAAGCTGCTCCTCCAGACCAAGTACCAGGTCACCTTCAAGCCGCGCAGTCACTAGATGGACGCGGCTATCGTCGAGCGCGAAAAGGATCTGCTGCCCTTCGGCTGGGGCCGCTTCGGCAAGTCGCTGGAGAAGCTGCCTGAGCTGCTCGGGCCAGAGGAGGAGTTGCTCGCCGCCTGCGTCGGCCTCAACCCGACCTTCGAGCACCGCTCGATCACCCTGGCCGGCGGCCTTCGCGAGTTGACCAAGAGCACCAACGTCGTCCTCGCCGCGACCGACCGGCGCCTGCTGCTGATCGCCACCGGTGCCGGCGGCGCCCCGCGGGAGCACAGCGAGCTTGCCTACGAGGGGATGAAGGTCGAGAAGGCCGGCAAGCGCGAGCTGAAGCTGACCTGGCCGGAAGGGTCGATGCTGATCAAGGGGATGGCCAAGCCGATGCTCCCTTCGTTCGAAGGGGCGCTTCAAGGGCGGCTGGCGGGATGAGCAGGCTGCGCGGCAGGCTCACCTACGCGAACGTCACCGCGACGCTCTCCCTCTTCCTCCTCCTCGCCGGCGGCTCCGCGGTCGCCGCCAGGCAAATGTTGCCGAAGAACACCGTCGGCACCGCGCAGATCAAGAACGGCGCCGTCACCGGGGCGAAGATCAGGAACGGCGCGGTAACCGGGGCGAAGGTTCAGGTCGCGACCCTGGGGACCGTGCCGAATGCAGGTCATGCGACCAGCGCGGACCGAGCCGTCACCGCCGACCGGGCGGTCAGCGCGGACCGGGCTGTGGCCGCGGACCGGGCGGTCAGCGCCGACCGGGCGGCAAGCGCCGATCACGCCACCAGCGCTGACAGCGCGGCGAGCGCCGCTGCGCTCGCGGGCGTGCCCGCGGCGCGCTACCTCACCAACGGCTCGGTTCTCGGTGCGGGCGAAACAGAGGTCGGCGGCTGGGGCGCCTCGGGGGCGAGCGGGTCCTTCGCCACCGCGGTGATCGACTTCTTTCCCAAGCTCGGCCGCGAGATCCCCGCCGCCGACTTGGTCTTCCAGCCGGTCGAAAGCTCCTCCGCCAACTGCCCGGGGCCGCGCCAGGCCGCGCCAGGCTTCCTCTGCATCTACGCCGCGTTCCAGAACGGGCTGACGTTCGAAGGCTTCCGCAGCGCCTTCTCGAGCTCGACCGCACCGGCCGGGCCGGAGAGCGTTCTGATGGTCTTCACCAGCACCGCCTCGTTCGGGACCGCCCGCGGCTCCTGGGCCTACCAGGAACCCTGAGCACTGCCACCGGGGAGAGAGAAGCGCCCCCCGAGCGCCGGTCGCGTTCGGGGGGCGCTTCCGCTTCCTATTGCTAGGTGGTTGATTCCACGGGGCGGTGGCCGAGCACGGTGCCGGCGCGACCCCGGCCCCCCCACCCGTCCGAGATGCCCCCGACCCCGGCCACCCCACCCGTCCGAGATGGTCCCGGGCGCCTCATGGCGCTCCTGGCAGGCTGTGAGCGCCATGAGGCGCCCGGGACGGGAGGGGTCGCGGGGAAGGCGGGCACAGGGACGGGAGGGGGTCGTGAAAGAGGCGGGACAGGGACGGGAGGGGGTCGTGAAAAAGGCGGGACAGGATGGGGGAAGTCGGACTCACGTGACGGGTCCGTGCGGGAGAGGCCACACCTGGGCCCGATCGGTCACAAAGACGCCGGGAACGTCACCCTTTCCGCAGTCTTCGGTCTCTTTTCGGGCCTGGAAGGAGGGCCCGGGAACGCGTTCCGTACTTTGACCCTGCCATGGCAGGGTCAAAGTACGGAACGCGTCCGTGAGCGTTGGACAACACGGGAGGAGGCGTGGAGTTCCCTACGTCTCCGTGACGGGGTCTCCCTTCCGTGACGGTCCCGTCACGGAACGGTCGCACCCTCCGGCCCCCGGACGCCGGGATCGGGGGGTCCGTGGGAAGCGCGTCGAGTTTTGGTTGCCGTGCAACCAAAACCAAACACGGAGATCCTTGAGCAATGACGAAGGTGGGAGGAAGGGTGACGTTCCCGGCGCCTTCGTGACGAGGCCCCCGTCCGGTGAGGGATCCGTCACACCTCCCGACCCCCGGGGGCCGGGATCAGGGGGTCCGTGAGGCCCCCGCGGGGGATCCGCCTCGTACTCGCCCGCATCCTCCCGCGGGGGCCTTCCGTGCTTCCGCCGCCCGCTCCCCGCACCCCCGGCCGTCTCGGCCATGGCCACAGCCTGCCAGGGCCGTGGACGAGACGGCCGCATCCCTTTGCGCAGTGGGCGACAGCTCGAGCGGGCCGGGGCCCTTTCCCTCCCGGGCGACAGCTCGAGGGGGTCGGGGCCCTTTCCCGGGCGCCAGCTTGAGGGGGCCGCGGCCCTTTCCCCCGGGCGCCGGCTTGAGACGGCCGCATCCCTTTCCGCCCACGGGCGCCCCCCGACCCAGCCCTATCCTTCCCCAAACCCACCGCTGAAGGGGTTTGGTCCCATGAGGACCAAACCCCTTCAGCGGGCGCCGGCTTCCGCGGGTCCCCCGTGGAATCAGCCATCCAGGCCGTGAGGCCCGGCTATGGAAACCGCCAAACGTTGGCGATCACACCATTAGCTCTGCGGCTTCGGAGCCGTGACCGTCACGTTGACGGTCTTCTTCGTCGCCTTGCCGCCGGTCGGCGTGTAGGCGATCGTGACCTTGAGGGAGACCTTGCCCTTTTCGCTGAGGACCTTCTTCTCCTGCGAGGTCAGCTGAACCTTGATCTTGTTGTTGCCCGACTTGACCTTGGTCGTCTTGGCCTTGACTCCCTTGCCGGACACCTTCACGGTTCCGGCCGCATTGACCTTGAGGACCACGGTCGAGTTGTTTTCTTCGAACTTCACCCCGGCGACGCTGACGGTCGGGGTGATGCAGTTCGGGTAGGTCCCGACCTGACCGGCCGCGCAGCCCTGCGGCGTGGTGGTCGTAGGCGGCGTCGGATTGCCCGATTCCGAACCACTGGAGCCGCCGGAACCCCCGGAGCCCCCGCCACCGGAGCCACCCGAACCCCCAGAATCGCCCGGTCCGCCCGAGCCGCCCGAGCCACCGCCACCTCCGGGACCCGCTTTGTTTTCGTATTCGCCCCCCTTACTTGCGATGTACCCCTTGAGTTCGTTCAAGCACTTTTCGCTCATGAGTTCGCGTTTGGTGCAGGTCACGCCCATCGGCGCGGCCGCACCGAGGTTTTCCGGGCTCGCGACGAACTTGCTGCCTTCGCCGGTCGGCACGTGTCGCCATTTCTGGCCCGTGTTTTCCGGCGACGCGGTTTTGCCGAAGTAGCACGGCACGTTGGCCAGGCGTCCGTAGTAGTTCGCCGCCGAGCCCTTGATGCGCATGAGCATGTTCGAGCTCGTCGCGCGACCCGCCGTACCACCGCGGATGATCGCCCAATGGTGCTTGTTCGCGTAGGCGAACACCCGCCGCTGGTCGAGCCTGTTCATCGTGCGCGGCCAGACCAGGACAGTCGCCCCACCACTGGAGTCGACGCGGAGTTCCTGGTTGGCGACGGAGTCGGTGTTCGGGTTCGCCTTCCCGTCTTCTTCGGGATAGAAATAGCCCGGCGACGTCCCATACTGGACGAACGAGACGTACGCCGCCTGCCAGGGTTCGTTGCTCCTGACCGGGTTCGGGTACTTCGTGGCTTCCGTCAACCCCAACGTATTGGTCCAGTTGGCGACATGGGGAAGGCGGATCAGCGAGATTTCCTTGGTGCTGGTCTGCGTGCCCAGGTAGCCGGCGCACCGTTCCGGCGGCGGGACCACGGCCACGTCGGCGCCCGGCAGGATGTTCGGCCGGGTGAAGACGATGCGCTTCTTCGGGTTCTCGGGTGCGTACTGGAATTCGGTCGCTTTGATGCCGGCGCCGTCGTGGATCGGCGACCAGATCGCACCGTTCTTGAGTTTGATCCGAGTCCTCGACCCGAGCGGGCCGCTCTTCAGCTTGGACGGCGGATTCGTCGGCGGCTGCTGGTAACGGTCGGGGATCTCGTTGTACTTCTGGCAGTCGACCGGTTGGCCGGTGGCAAGGTCGACGGCGGTCGTGATCGGGAAGTTGCTCCGCGTCGTCCCACCCGGGTTGTAGCCGGGGAAGTTGACGTAGTTGCGGTTCGCCAGCACCCACATCCTGCCTTCGTTCCCGTTGTGGATCGTCGGGTATTCCTTGATGTTGGACGCCGGGATGCCGGCAGTCGGGACGCCGGCGAGCATCGGTGCGATCGACCCCGTGTAGCCGGCCGGCTTGAACAGCAGCGAGAAGTTGCGCTGCGACGCGTTCATCGGGTTGCCTTCGACGAACGGGCTCAGGCTGCCGGCGTTGGGTTGCGCCGGGTTATAACTGTTCGTCGGCGGGTTGTTGACGAAGTTGACCACCGAGAACGGCTGCGCCAGGCCGGTGTAGGCCATCCACGAGGTCCACGCCGCGTGCACGAATTCACCCGTGACCAGAAAGCCGATCCCGTCGAGGCCGGCCTGGTTGCCGGGGATGACGTAGGTGTACGTCGCGTGCGGGTCCGGCTGCAACGGGAACCGGACCGTGTCGAGCCACTCGTAGTAGTAATTGCAGAGCGTGGTGGTGCCTTTCGGCGGTCCCTCGTTCCTTTTGCCGATCGCCTGGGCTTGGGAATTCGCGAGCGCCACGGTCAACGCCGCCGTGCATATGACGGCAAGAACCGCGGCGACGACGCGACGGTTCCAGTGGCCGCCGATCGGCGAAGAATCAACGCTGCGTCTCATTCTCCGTGCCTCTTTCTCTTGTTTGTGTTGGGAGTGATGTGCTCATTGCGTCGGGCACCCGTGGGCGCGTTCGAACTGCGCGCGGGATTGGTAGGTGCCCGTCGGCAGGTAGGCGCCCATGACGCGCTGCTCTTCGCCGGGCCGTCCCACGTTCTGGATCGCCTGCGTGAACGGCGGCGATGGGTCCTGGTTGCGCAGCATCAGCAGGCCCGCGGTGGGCCGGACGACGCCGTCGCCCACCGTGCCCCAGTCGAGCCAGGCGACACCGCAGGTGGCGATCGCGTCCGCGGGCCGATCCTGCGGCAGGCTGACCACGACCGTGTAGTTGCCGGCCGCGTCGACGGGCACTTCTTCGTCGTCGAGGCAGTCGACGTAGTTCGCCAGCGGGATCGAGTCGTTCTGGCAGATGTCCCAATAGCGCAGCTGCGTGCCGGCTTCCATCACCGGCTGCCCCTGGCCCGTGCGCGGCGTCGTCGGCTTCCTGCCCTGCAGCACGAGCACGTTGTGCCCGCCGCGGGCAGGGCCGAGCTTGCGGTCGATATAGGCGTAGGCGATCCCCGAGTCGGCTTCCCAGTTGGCCGCGGGGCCTTCCTTGGCGGTCGGCAGCAGCGGCACGGCGGCCCCGAAAAGCGTGCCTTCGAGGAAGGGCTGGGCCAACCGGGCGAGGTTGAACCACGCGTACCAACGGAGCGGGCTCACCGCCGGATGGATGTTCGAGAACGGATCCTGGGCGAGCAGCGCGAGGTAGGCCGGGGTGGTCAGCGAGAGCGCGAACGGCAGCGCTTCACTCGGCAGGCGGCTCGCGGGCGCCCCGACCGCGGCGCACGCACGGGGGCCCGTGAGCGCGCCGCGCTGGCCGGCCGGCGTGTATTCGAGCGCGGGCAGTCCGGCGCCGCCGGTCGCGTCCCGCCCCGCGTCGGGCACGTACTCCCGGTAGAAGAGCGACACGAGTTCCTTGCCCGCGTAGAGAGTGTTCGGCCGGCGGGCGCTCGGATCCCGCGGCAGCGGCGCGCTCGTCACGGTCAGCGAGTACGAGCGTGCGGACGCCTTGCGGTCGGCGTTCGGGAGAAACGGGTTGACCGAGCCCGGTTCGGGTTCGATCGCTTCGTCGCGGAGCACGTCGTAGGGCGTTTCCACCGTGTAGGTCGAGAACGCGATGCTGCGCGCGTGCGGGTACTCGCCGTGCAGCACCACCGAGCCGCCCGGCGGGATCACGAACCACGTGTGCCAGATGTAAGCGTGTTGGTCCGGGAAGATCGCGTTCACGGCGGGCGGAGGACCGACGACGTAGGTCCAGAAGCAGGTGGTGAGATCCGACCTCGGGGTTTCGGGTTCGACCGCGCCTGCGCCGACGGGCGATGCGGCGCCCGCAAGGGTGACGGCGGCGGCGAGGGCGACCGTGCAGAGCGTGATCCGAGCAGCGCGGACTGCGCGCCGCGGTTGGACGAGTAGACGCATCGAGCATTCCCTTGTTCGCGGCTGTTCCCTTGAGCCCCGGTACTGGCGGCAATGTATGGAAGGGGAAGACGCCGCCGCTTGGGGACAAGCGCTACTCGCGAGCGCGTCTTTCGTGGGATCTCACAAGCCGATCGGCGGAGACCGGCCGGCGCTTCTCAGGCGTCGTCCTGCGTCACCGGCAACAGCGAGAGCGCCATGTGCAGGTCGCGCACGCGCTCGCGCGTACTGCGCCCGAGCAGGGCTTCGGCCTGCTCGATCCGGTAGCGGACCGTGTTTTCGTGGATGTTCAGCTGGCGGGCGGTGCGCCGGTGGTTGGCGCCCTCGTCGAGGAAGATCCCGAGCGTCGCGACGATCCGCGTGGTCGCGTCGTCGCGGGCGGTGAGGCCACCGAGCTCGCGCGCGACGAATGCCTGCGCCTGATCGAGGTCGACGGTCGCGATCGCGTTCAGCGCGACCGCGCCGTAGCGCGTGATCGTGCGCGCCGGGCGGCGCATGAGGCCGGCGACGCGGCGCGCTTCGAGCGCGTCCTGGTGGCTGCGGCGAAAGCCGCTCACGCCCGGTGCCGGCTCGCCGACCGCGACGCGCACGTCGGTGTCCTCCGCGGCGAGTCGCAGCGCGTCGATGCGCTCCGCGCCGGGTGGCTCGAAGCTCGCGACCCACATCCCCATGACCCGGGGCCCGAGCGGCTCGAACAGCGGGTGCTCGCAGCCCAGGGCGGTCGCGAGACGGCGGAGCGCCCCCTGCAGGGAGGCGATCGGAGCGGGTAGCTCGGCGGACTCCTCGGCCCAGGCGATCATCGCGATGTGCTCGCGTTTGAGCTCGTAGCGAAGCCGCTGCGAGGTGGTCGACACGTCGATCGGCCGACCCGCCAGGATCGTGTCGATCATCTGCGTCTGGGCGGCGGCCGCGGTGTGCTCGCGCTTTTCGTATTCGGCTTCGTAGACCTGCTCGACCGTCTCCGAGAACCGGTCGACGTAGGCGAGCAGCCAGCGCGAGAGGAGGGCGACGGCGTCGGGTGAGTCGTGTCCGCCGTCCGCGAGCAGGGCGAGCATCTGCTCCCAGACGTCGGCGCGGGCCGCTCGCACGCTGTGGATCACCTTGTTCAGGGGCACGCTGTGGTGAACGGCGCGACGCACCATCGGCAGTGCCACCGGGGGTAGCTCGATCTGGGCCGGGTCCTCGCCCGTGTCCACGGACTCCGCGAACTGGAGGATCGATCCCTCGACCGCGGTCGCGAATTCAGCGCTCGCTTCGCTGTTGCAGACGAGCTCGGGCACCTCCCCCTGAACCCTGGCGGCGGCGCGCTCGGCGAACGCGCGCGCCTGCGGGCGCAGTTCCCCGGCCCACGGGTGCAGCAGCCCCGACCACGTCCGCTGCGCCTGCGGCTCCTGGATCGGTGGATAGCGGCCGCCCATCGGGTCAACCCCGGTGAGCGGCGAGGAGCGCGCGGGCGATTTCCACGACCCGATCGAGCCGCGGCTCGTCGCCGACGACCAGGGTCGCCCACTCGAGCGCGGTCCCGACCTGCACGATGGTGTCGATCTCGCCCTCGAGCGCCCGCGCCTGCTCGGGGGATCGACTCTCGGCGATGCACTCGCCCAGCGCCCGCACCAGACCGCGGTGGACGGCCTGACCCTCACCCAGCAGCAGTCGCAGGGCAAGTTGAGGCTCTTTGGCGACCAGGTTCCGAACGGGGGCGAAGCCGACGGTCAGCGCCATCACCCGGCGGATGAAGTCGAGGACCCGCTCGTCGCCCTCCCCCTCGGCTTCGACCGCGGCCGTCGACGTGAACTCATCCGTCAACAGGCCGAGAACCTGGTCGATCAGCTGCTCGCGCGACCCGAACCAGCGGTAGAGGGTCGCCTGCGAGATGTCGATCTGCGTCGCCAGGGTGGCGAGTTCCACGCGTTCCTCGGCGAGGAACGACTCGCGGGCCAGCTCGAGCGCGTCCTCGGGCCGCGGCCGCCGGATGATCGGTTCGCGCTGAGATCTGGGCGTGCTCACCGTGCCGCAGTATAGAACCGTATCGCTCATCCGAGAGATCATGCATATATCTGTATAGCGCAATATATGTGGGTAAGCCATCTTATGAGAGGTTCGTTTGAAATCTCTCATTCTCGTGCTAAGGTCGCCTCGGGAACCACCAAGGGAATCGAGGAGGAGCGAGATGAGACGCAATCGTTGGACGGCGCTGCGACGCGGCGCGATCGGAGCACTGTTGGCGCTGGCCGTCGTGCCGGCCGTCACCCTGGCGGCCGGTGGCGGCAGCTCCGCGGTCACGCCCGGTGAACAGGGCCAGGGCCCGGTCAACACCTGCTTCTGGGGTCGCCCCGCCGCGAACGTGGGCCCGATCAACCACCTCAACGTCCAGGTCGGCAACGTGGCCGGGTTCGAGTCGAACGTCGTCTACTACTACACCCTCTTCCAGCTCCCCGCCGGGGCGACCATCACCCTGCACGGACAGTTCCCCCACGCCCGGTACTTCTCGCTCACCAGCTACGTGACGAAAAGCGGCGTGACGGGTTACCCGGCGACCTCGATCTACGACGAACAGATCGAACCGGACGCGGGATCGGTCAATCCGTTCATGCCCGGCGCGGACCGTCAGGCGGCCGACCGCGACTACACCATCACCGTCAGTGGCGAAACGCAGCCCGCGTCGCCCGCGCCCAACACCCTTTACGCCGGCCAGGCCGGCCAGACGGGCCAGACCCAACAGATCGAGCTGATCATGCGGATCTACCGGCCCGACAAGAACCTCGAAGCCAATGCGGGGGTACCACTGGCGGCGCCGACGCTCAATCCCTCCGGCGGGAGCCCGGTTACCCAGGAAAAAGCCGTCTGCGAAGCGCTCTCCACGGTAAGCGGCATCGGCAACCTGCCGACCGCCTCCCAGGGCCTGCCGCCGGCGACCTACCAGCACCTGCGTGACCTCGGGTCGCCGGTGCACCCGGCGACGCCCACGCCGACCTGGGAACGGTTCTTCAACCAGCAGCACATGCTCGCGCCGCTCTACGCGGGCGCCGGTGAACCGTACGAAAGCCTGATCCCGAAACTGCCGACCACCGTCACGGGCGGCTTCTACTCGACGCCGTCGAACGCGTACATCACCAGCTACGTCGACCGCAATATCGGGCCGAACACCGAAGGACACAACATCGTGGTCCTGCACGCCAAGATGCCAACGCACCCGACCACCTACGAAGGCGACCCGGTCAACGACTCCACGGGCACGCAGGTCCGCTACTGGTCGCTCTGCACGGCAGGATCGATCTCCAACCCGCCGCTGATCCCGGCCAACTCGGCCTGCCTGTTCGACCAGCAGGTCCCGACGGACGCCGCCGACGAGTACACGATCGTCGTCAGCCTCCCCGAAGACCGTCCCAAGAACGCGACGCCCGCCTGCGGGGTCGCGTGGCTCGACTGGGGCACCGCCGGCGATGGCCAGGGCCGCCCGAGCCTCGACCTGCTGATCATGCGCAACCAGCTCTCCTCGCCGACGTTCGCGCAGAGCATCGAAAGGATCACGACGCCGGGCACCGAGCAGGAAGTCATGGGTGCGTATTACCCGACCACCACCTACGAGACGACCCAGGAATTCGAAGCGAAGGGCGGCTGCTCCACCCCGGCCACTCCGGCCCCGTCGGCGGCCCCCGCTCCGGCGCCGGCCCCGGCAGGCGGCTGGTTCGCGATCAAGCAGGTCACGCACAACACCAAGAAGGGCACCGCCCGGCTCGGGGTCGACTTCACCGGCTCCGGGAAGGTCACCATGACCGGCAAGGGCATCAAGTCCGTCGACCGGACGGCAGGCACGGGCACCGGTGAACTGACGGTCGTCCCCGGCAACAGCCTGAAGGCGAAGCTCACCCAGGCCGGCCAGGCGAAGGTGAAGGTCACCGTCTCCTTCGAGACCGCCGGAAACGTCTGGACGAAGACCAAGACCATCTCGCTCCGACTGAAGAAATAGGTGACACCGATGAGCTCGACCCAGCGTGACATCAAGGACGTGGAACTCGCCGACCGTGGCCTCTGGCGGGACGGTCCGCCCTATGAGCTGTTCAAGGAGATGCGGGGAGGGTGTCCGATCCACCGCACCGAGAAGCTCGAGGGCTTCCCGGGCGAGGCGGGCTTCTGGTCGGTGACGACCGCGGAGGACGTCCGCACCGTCAGCCGCGACTGGGAGACCTACTCCTCGGAACTGGGGGGTATCACCGCATGGGCGGAGATCTTCCCGCTGGAGCTGATGCGGGGCATGTTCATCGCCATGGACCCGCCGAAGCACGATCGCATCAAGGGCCTGTTCCAGCGGGGCTTCACCCCCAAGCGGATCGCCGACCACGAGGAGCGGATCAGGGAGATCGTCACGACCGTGCTGGACCGGCTCGAGGGGCGGGAGACCTGCGATCTCGTCACCGACGTCGCCCAGCCGGTCGCCTCGCGCGTGATCGGCAGCTTCATGGGCATCCCCGAGGAGGAGGACGCACTCTGGGCGCGGATCGTCAACGCGGCAATGGCCCCCGATGACGGGGACCTCAGTCCCGGCGGCGCCCAGGCCGTCCTCGAAAAGGACATCCCGGAGGTCTTCGAACGGTGCGGCCAGATGATCGCCGCCCGCCGCGAGAACCCCACCGACGACCTGACCACGGTCCTGGTCGAGGCCGAGATCGACGGCGAGAGGCTGGAGGAGATCGAGATCGTGATGGGCTTCTTTCTCCTCATGGCCGCCGGCAACGACAGCACCAAGGCGACCTATTGCAGCGGCATGCGGGCGCTGCTGGAAGACCGCGAGCAGATGGACCAACTGCGCGCCGACCCCGCGCTGATCCCGAGCGCGGTCGAGGAGGCGCTGCGGATGTTCCCCGCCTTCGCCCACTTCCGTCGCACCGCCACCCGTGACACCGAGCTGCACGGGCAGGAGATCAAGCGGGGCGAGAAGGTGGTCATGTGGTACGTGTCCTCGAACCGCGATGAGACGGTCTATGAGGACCCCGACCGCTTCGACGTGACCCGTGACCCCGACCACCAGGCGTTCGGCGCGGGCGGACGCCACTTCTGCCTCGGCGCCGCGCTCGCCCGGCTCGAGCTCAAGGTCTTGATCGAGGAGACGCTCGCCAGGTACCCCACCATCGCGCTCGACGGCGAGCCGGCCGCCGCCGAGGCCCTCTTCCTCAACCAGCTCAAGACCCTGCCGGTCCGGCTGGCGTCCTGACTGCGGGGGCTCGCCGGCCGGCATCGCCGGCGAGCCATCCGGCTTCTACTTCTTCAGGTCTTCGATCTTCTCCCGTGCTTCCTCGATCGCTTCCTGGCCCTGCGCCTTGCCTTCCTTCACGGCACCTTCGAGTTGCTTCAGGCCTTCCCGGATCTGCGTACTGCCTTCGCCGTCTTCGACCTTCTTTTTGACTTCTTCGATCAGCTCTTCGGCTTCTTCGGTCCCCTTGGAGACACCTTCCTTGACCTTCGTGGCGCCAGATTCCAGTTCGCGCTTCACACCTTCGGCACCGGTGGTGGTGTCGCTGCCGCCGCACCCCGACAAGGCCGAGCCGAGCAGGACGAGCCCCAGCAGAAGGCCGAGGGCGACCGACCTCTGCCCGATCATCGTGCTTCCTCCGGTTCCCCCAGGACAACCAGCCCGTGGATGCAGATGATGCAGACCGCGAACGCGCCGAGGGCCCAGAATGGGTAGGCGCCGCCGATCGCCAGCAGCGAGCCGAGGGCGCCGAGACTGGCGGCGATCAGGCCGATGATGCGACCGAAGGTGCCACCCGAGAAGAGCGAGAACCCGGCGATCAGCTCGACCACACCGAGGACGACCGTGATCCAGCCCCAGGTATGCAGGTTGCCGAGCACGAAGTGGTTTTCACCGACCCAGAAGTGGGAGTCCGCGATCGCGCCGATCCCGTAGATCACGTTCAGCGTGCCGACGATCAACAGCAGGATGGCGACGAAGATCGCCCGTCCGGTCCCTCTCATTCTTCCTCCAGTGTCTAGATCGAATTTGCCGGTGACCGTACGAGCTGCGGGGACGTGCGGCGCCCCCCGGATCGGGTGATTCGGAGCGGCCGATGACACTCCGTCTCCTACGCTTCAGGACTCCGAACCGCGAAGGAATTTTTGTCGACGCCTACCAACACCCCAGTCCAGGATCCGGCGCCGCGGCGCGGCCAGGGCACGACGGCTGCCACCGAGCTGGTGGCCCGGACACGGCTGCGGAACCGGCTCGCCGAGGACACCGGGCGGGTGATCGTCCTCTCCGCCCCGTCGGGCTACGGCAAGTCGGTGCTGCTCCGGCAGTGGGTTGAGGACGATCCCCGTCCGTCCTTCACGGTCCTGCTCGGCCCCGAGCACAACGACCCGACCGTGCTGGTCGACGCGGTCGTCGAGCGGCTGGAACGGCTCGAGCCGTTCCCCGCCGACCTCGGCGACGCGCTGTTGGCGCCGAGCCCCAACGTCGAGAACATCGTCGCCCCGCGGCTGGTGGCGGCGCTGGGGGATCGCACCCGGCCGTTTGTCCTGGTGCTGGACGAGCTGGAGCGCATCGAGGCGCCGGACGCGCTGAAGATCGTCGCCGCCCTCTGTCGAGGCGTCTCTGGGGGGTCCCAGCTGGCCCTGGCGAGCCGCACGGAACCGCCGATCGGCCTGGGGCGCCTGCGCGCCCGCCGTCGGCTCACCGAGCTCGGCCGCAAGGACCTGACGATGACCAAAGGCGAGTGCGCCGTGCTGCTGGCGGCGCTCGGCCTCCAGCTGTCCCCGGCCCAACTCGACGCGATCGCCCGTCGGACCGAGGGCTGGCCCGCCGCCCTCTACCTCGCCGGCCTGGCGCTCGGCGAGTCCGCCGATCCGGGGCGGGCCCTGGCCCGGTTCACCGGCGACCACCGGATCGTCGTCGATTACCTGCGCGAGGAGTTCCTACTCCCCGCCTCGCTCAACCACGCCGCCTTCCTGCGCCAGGCGGCGACCCTCGAGCGGTTGAGCGGCCCGCTCTGTGATTTCGCGCTCGAGCGCGACGACTCGGGCGTCGTCCTCGACGAGCTGAGCCGGTCGAACATGCTGCTGGTGCCGCTCGATCGCAGGGACGAGTGGTACCGCCTGCACCCACTGCTGCAGGAGATGCTGCACAGGGAGTTGCTCCGCACCGAACCAGCGGCGGCGCCGGTCATCCACCGCCGGGCCTCGGAGTGGTGGTCGGCGGCCGAAGACTCCCACCAGGCGATCCACCACGCGGTTGCGGCAGGCGCCGAGGACCTCGCCGGCGAACTGCTCTTCGCCGCGGTGCCGGAGTACTCCGCCGGCGGCCGCAACGCGACCGTGATCGGCTGGCTGGAGCGCCTCGGCGAGCGTGGCGTGGCCGCCAGCCCCGGCGCCGGCCTGACCGCCGCCTGGGCGGAGCTGACCTTCGGCCACGGCCCGCGGGCCGAGCACTGGATGGCGGTGACGCGCCGGCTGCTGGGCGAGGCGGAGGGCGGTGCCGGTGCCGAGCTCGAGGCCGGCCTCGCCCTCGGCGATGCCACGCTCTGCCGCGACGGCCTCGCGGCGATGCGGGAGACGGTCGCCGCGGTCGAGCCGCTGCTTCCCGAGGACGACCCCTGGCGCTCGCTCACCTCGCTGCTCGACGGAGTCGGGCTGCATCTGCTCGGCAGCGAGCGGGAGGCGGCGCAGGCGCGGCTGAGGGAAGCCGTGCGCCGCGGCTCCGTGGGGGCGCTCGACCTGCAGGTGATCGCACTCACCCAGCTGGCGCTGATCGCGATCGAGCGGGGCGACTGGCGGACCGCCGATGACGAGATGTCACGCGCACGGGCGCAGATCGACCGCGCCGGCCTCGCCGACTATCCGACCATGGGGTTTCCCGCCGCCGCCTCGGCGCTGGTCCGCGCCCAGCGGGGGGCGAGCGCAAAGGCAGGCGCCGACCTGGAGACCGGCAAGCGCCTGCTCGCCAAGCTCGAGCATTTCACCCCTTGGTACGAAGTCGAGACCAAGCTGATGCTCGCCCGCGCCTCGGCGCGGCTCGGCCGACGCGCCGAGGCGGAGGAGCTCCTGGCCTCGGCGACCGCACAGCTCACCGAGATCCCGGACGGATCCCTGCTGCGTGCCTGGACCGAGGAGGCGCGGGCGGCGATCGGCGCGGCAGCGGACAGCGCGCAACTGACCCCGGCCGAGCTGCGGGTCCTGCACTACCTGCCGCAGCACCTCTCCTTCCCGCAGATCGCCGCCTCCCTCCAGGTCTCACCAAACACCGTGAAGACCCACGCGGCGAGCGTCTACCGCAAGCTGGGCTGCTCCTCGCGCGACCAGGCCGTCCGGCGGGCGCGGGAGATCGGGCTGCTGGACCCGCCCTGATGTCCTGAGTGCCGCCACCGCGGCAAATCACCCGGTTGGGACGAGGCGGAGACGCCGATGGGTTCCTAGGTTCGGCTTGGGATGCCCGAGCTCGTCGCCATCGCATACGACGATGAGACCGTCGCCGACTGCGCGATCGAGGAACTGCGGCGCTGCGGTGAAGAGCTCGGGCTCGACCCCGACGCTTCCGCGGTGCTCGTCTGTGAACGTGACGGGACCTGCCGCCTGACGACCAGCCGGCACGCGGACGCCCAGGCCCGTTGGGCCGAGTTCTGGGGAGCGTTCCTGGAAGCCTTGTTGAGCCAGGAGGATGACCCGGCCGCCATCGACGGGCGCTTCCGCGGCCGGCTGCTCCCGATGCTGCGCCCGGGGGCCTCCGTCCTGCTGCTGTCGATGCCGGGTGGCGGCGAGGAGCGCGTCCTCAGAGCCCTCAGCCACTTCGGCGGAAGGTCGCTGGTCCAGGGCCCTGGCCTCGATCGTTAGGTCGAGGCCCGTCCCCTGATGCTGCAGCTGCGGGCGTTCGGTGACGAGGCCCGGGTGCGATCGCTCGGGGTCGAGCTCGAACGGGCGGGCCTGATGCGCGCCGCCACGCTCGTCCCCGCGCCGAGCGGCGGCCGGGCCCGGCTCGAAGGCGAGGTCGACGCCGACGCCGCCGACCGCGCCCTGGCGCTGGCCCGCGCGGCGGGGCTGGCCGAGGACTCCGTCTCGCTGGTCCGCGAGGAAACCGTCGGAGGATCAACGAGATTCCCGACGGCAAGTCTGATCTGGAGCGACATGCTGGGCCAGGCGGCGATCAATTCGCGACTGCTCGGACGGTACCTCGCCTTCATGTCGGTCGCCGGCGTCGTCGCGGGCTTCGGGGTCATCTACGACAACGGGATCCTGATCGTCGGCGCGATGGCGATCAGCCCAGACGTGCTGCCGATCGCGGCGATCTGCGTGGGCGCCGTGGCCGCCGACGGACGGCTGGTGGTCCGCGCCGGCGGAACGCTGGTGACCGGCTTCCTGGCGACCTGCGCCTGGGCCGGGGCGATGACCGCGGTGCTCGATCCCCTCGGACTGCTGCCGACGAACTTCGAAGTCGGCGCGGCGTCGCTGTCCGGGCTCACCTCGGTCAATGTCGCGACGATCGGCGTCGCGGTGGCGGCGGGCGTCGCCGCGATGCTCGCGCTCGAGACCCGGGCGAGCGCCGGCGTCGGGGTGGCGATCTCGGTGACGACGATCCCCGCCGCCGCGTACCTCGGGGTGGCGGCCGGCATCGGCGACGCCGGGAAGGTCCTCGGGGCGCTCGCCGTGCTCGGTTCCAACGTCGTCGCGCTGATCGCTGCCGGCACGCTGACCCTGATCGTCCAGCGCCGGCTCACGTCCGCGCGGTCGACCGACCCGGACGCCGGCGGAGGAGGAGCAAGTTCACCCGGATCGGAGGAGGCCGGAGCAGATCCCCGGACCTAGCATCGGCAGCGCCGGACCCCGTCGTCGCGATCGGGGACGAACCACAACGAGCTGGGAGTTGAAGATGGACGCTGAATACGACGTGCTCGTGGTTGGATCAGGCTTCGGCGGCAGCGTCGCGGCGATGCGCGCGGTCGAGAAGGGCTACTCGGTGGGAGTCCTCGAGGCGGGCAGACGCTGGGCCGACGAGGACCTGCCGAGCTCCAGTTGGGACCTGCCGGGGTTCGTTTGGCAACCCGAGATCGAGCTCTTCGGGATCCAGCGGATCCGTTACCTGAACGACGTGATCGTCCTCTCCGGGGCAGGCGTGGGCGGGGGCTCGCTGGTCTACGCCAACACCCTCTACGTGCCCGCGCAGAAGTTCTTCGACTACCCGGCCTGGTCGCACATCACCGACTGGGCCGACGAGATGGCTCCCTACTACGACCTCTGCAACCGGATCTTCGGGGTGGCGCCCTCGCCCTACGGTGAGACCGACTCCGACCGGATCATGAAAGAGGTCGCCGCGGACATGGGCAGGCCGTACCTGCGGGCGCCGCTCGGCGTCTACTTCGGCACGCCGGGGGTCGAGGCCGAGGATCCCTACTTCGGCGGCGCCGGCCCGAGCCGGACCGGCTGCATCAGCTGCAACGACTGCATGATCGGCTGCGCCCACAACGCCAAGAACAAGCTGACCGCGAACTACCTCTACCTGGCCGAGAAGGCCGGCGCCACGATCCACGACCTGAACGAGGTCCACACCGTGAAGCCGCTCGACGGGGGTGGCTTCGAGGTCGTCGCCCGCCACCCGGGGTTGATCGGCCGGGCCGAGCGGCACCACCGCTACCGCGCTCAGCAGGTGATCGTCGCCGCGCACGCCTACGGCACCGCCCAGATCCTGCTCTCGATGAAGGAGGACGGGACGCTGGCGAACCTCTCCGACGAAGCCGGCAAGCGGGCGCGAACGAACTCCGAGGCGCTCGTCTCCGCCCAGCGCCGCGAGGGCGACTTCAAGGACGACCCGGAGCGCTTCAGCATCACCCCGGGCGCGTCCTCGGTAACCGCCTGCCTGCAGATCGATCCGGAGGCGACGATCGGGCCGGTCCGTTACGGGGTCGGCTCCAACGCGATGGACTTCGTCTACACCGCCCAGCCCGATGGCGACGAAGAGCATCACTTCCGCGCCTGGGTCAAGCACCTGGTCGAGCATCCGAAGGAGACGATCGGGATCGACGACGCCCACCACTGGTCCGAGCGCGGCTTCAACCTGCTCTGCATGCGCGACCACGACGACTGGCTCGACCTGAGCTGGAAGCACGGGATGCTGCACTCGAAACCGGGCTCCGACACGGCGCCGCCGGCGATCGTCGAGGCGGCGGTCGACGTCGGCCGCCGGGTGGCCGAGAAGCTCGGCGGCGATCCCGCCCAGACCTGGTTCTCGGTCGCCGGGCGCTCGACCTCGGCCCACTTCATCGGCGGCATGACGATCGGCGAGGACGCCGGGCACGGGGTCGTCGACGCCTACCAGCGCGCCTTCGGCTACGAGGGCCTGCACATCATGGACGGCAGCGTGATCACCGCCAACCCGGGCGTCAACCCGTCGCACACGATCGCCGCCCTGGCCGAGCGGGCGATGTCATTCTGGCCCCACAAGGGCGAGCAGGACCCGCGCCCGCCGCTCGGTTCGGGGTACGAGCGGATCGCCCCGGTGATGCCGCGCCGGCCGCTGGTCCCGGCGGGCGCCCCGGCCGAGTACCGGCTGAACCAGGACGTCTCGATCACCGACGTGGTGATCGGCGACCAACCGCAGGACGAATAGGCCGCGACCCGGCCGTCCCGAATCGGAGGAGATCCAGATGACTGACCTGCAGACGGACGAGCCGCGGGTGCTCGCCAAGACCGATGAGGTACCCGACGCCTACGTCCGCCCCTTCTATCTCGAGGACCTGAAGCGCCGGGTCGCCGTCGTCCGGGTCGGCGGCGCGCTCCACGCCTTCGACGACCTCTGCACCTGCGGCGGCACCCCGTGCTCCCTGGCCTCCGGGCTGCTCGACGGCACGACCCTGATGTGCCAGTGCCACGGCTCCCGCTGGGACGTCGTCACCGGAGCGGTCGAACGCGGGCCGGCGACCGGGCCGCTGCGCAAGTACGAGGCAACCGAGGCTGACGGCAAGATCCGCGCCACCGTCTCCGCAACCTAGACCTGACCCAGGAGGAGAGATGACCACCCGCCCCGCCCTGCCCGACGACGCCGTCGAGCTCGCCGCCCAGGCCTTCGTCTACGCCTACCCGCTGGAGTACGCGCTGCGTGAAATGGCGGGCTTCACCACCGACCACAGCACGCTGCCCGTCGGTGGCCCCTGGAACGAGCTCCACCACGCCCGCGAGCTGCTCGGCCCGGAGACCGAATTCGTCTCGCCCAACAACGACACCCTCTACTCGCTCTCCTCGCTCGACCTGCGCGGCGGCCCCCTGCTGCTCGAGGTTCCGGAGACGGGCTCGCGCTACTACGTCCTGCAGATGATCGACGCCTGGAGCAACAACTTCGCCTACGTCGGCACGCGCAGTCACGGCGGCGACGGCGGCCGCTTCCTGCTCGCGGCGCCGGGCTTCGCCGGCGAGGAGCCCCGCGACACGACGCTGATCGAAGCCCCCACCGGCATCGCCCTGCTGCTCGGGCGGATCCAGGTCGACGGCGAGGAGGACCTCCCGGCCGTGAAGGAACTGCAGGACCGGTTCTCGCTACGCCGCCTGGACGGCTCCCATCCGAGCGCCGCGGGCCTTCCCGAGCCCGCCGCGCAGGTACCCGAGGAGCTGCGCTGGTGGGAGACGGTACGGGTCGAGCTCGCCGCCTTCCCGCCGCCGGCCGAGGACGGGCCGCTCCTCGCGGCGTTCGCCCCGCTCGGCCTCGGCGCGGCCGACTCCCCCTACGTCGATCCCGATCCGGACCTGGTCAAGGTCCTGGTCGAGGGCGAGTCCCGAGGGCGGGCGACGATCGAGCAGCTCGCCAAAGGCGGCAAACCGGGCCCGCAGGGGTGGACCTCGGCGATGCACTTCTTCGACTACAACCGCTACCGGCTCGGCTTCGGCACGATCGACAGCGACGAGTGGAAGATCGCCGATTCCCAACGGGCCTACGCGACCCGCGCCGCCGCTGCCCGCGCCGGCCTCTTCGGCAACCATGGCTACGAGGCCGACTACGAGCTCGTCTACACCGACGCCGACGGTGAACCGCTCGACGGTGCCAATGCCTACGAGCTGCGGCTGAGCGAGCCGCCACCGGCCGGCGCCTTCTGGTCGCTGACGATGTACGACGTGCCGAGGTTCCTCCTCGTCGACAACCCGATCCACCGCTACTCGATCGGCGACCGCACGCCGGGCCTCGCCCGCGATGAGGACGGCGCGCTGACGATCTATCTGCAGGCCGACTCTCCCGGCGCCGACAAGGAGTCGAACTGGCTGCCGACCCCGACGGGGCCGTTCCGGCCGATGATGCGGATCTACGGCCCGCAGGCGCCGGTGCTGGACGGCAGCTACCAGCTGCCGTCGATCCAGCGCGTCGGCTGACCGGGCGCCCCGATGGGAGAAGCGATCGGGCAGGTCCTGCCGTTGGCGGTGGGCGTGGCGCTCAGCCCCGTCCCGATCATCGGCGTCACCTTGATGCTGGCGACCCCGCGGGCGCGGTCGAACGGCCTCGCCTTCATCGGCGGCTGGATCGCCGGCCTGGCGATCGCGGGCGCCGCCTTCCTCCTCCTCTCGAGCGGCGCCGGCGCGAGCGAAGGGAGCGAACCGGCCGACTGGGTCGGCGTGGTCAAGCTCGCCCTCGGCGCCCTCCTCCTGCTCGTCGCCGCGCGCCAATGGCGCGGCCGTCCCCGCGCCGGCGCCGAGGCCCCGATGCCGAAGTGGATGCAGAGCATCGACGGCTTCCGGGCACCGAAGGCGGCCGGCCTCGCGGTGCTGCTCGCGGCGGTCAACCCGAAGAACCTGCTGCTGGTCATCGCCGCTGCGGCGGCGATCTCACAGACCGGCGTCGCGGCCGGCCAACAGGCGCTCGCCCTTGGCGTCTTCGTCCTCATCGGCACCGTCGGTCCCGGCGCCCCGCTCGCCATCTACTTCCTGCTCGGCGACCGCTCCCGCGAGGTGCTCGACGAGCTGCGCTCGTGGATGACGCAGAACAACGCAACGATCATGGCCGTGCTCTGCCTGGTGATCGGAGCCAAGCTGATCGGCGACGGCATCGGCGGCCTTTCCTGAGCCGGCCGTGCTCGTCGGGCGGGAGTCGTCAGGCACCCTCCTCGCTGATCACCGGCGGCGTTTCGGCCTGCTCCTCGACGAGGTCGCGCTGGGCAAGAGCGAAGAGCAGGAACAGCGACGGCACGACGACCACCACCGCGACCACGAAGACGACCAGCACCCAGGTCAGCGTGGTCGAGACACCGGCACCTGCTTCGATCGTCAGCGTCTGCGGAAGCAGGTAGGGGTACTGGGCGACGGCCCAGGCCCAGACCATCGTCACCACCGCCCCGACGGCGGCGACGCGGGCGGCGTGGCCACCCCGCCGGAGCAGGAGCAGGGCAGCGATCCCGCAGAGCAGGGACGCGATGACGAGCGGGATCCCGTCGCCGGTCAGACCTTCATAGATGTAAGGGGCATCGGCGCGGTAGACGAACATCGCGACGACCGCGATCGCGCCGCCGAGGATCCCGGCGACCAGCGCCCGGCGCCGGAAGTACGCGACCAGGTCGGGCGCGAAGCGGCGCGAATCGTGGGTGAGGAAGACGGCGGCGAGATAGGCGCCGGTGGCGACGAAGAGCGCACCGGTGACCAGCGAGACCGCGTTCAGCCAGCTGGTCACCGGGTCCCCTGCCGCGTTGCCTGGCGGGACCCGGCCGGCGGCGATCGCGCCGACGACGGTCCCCATGAAGAACGGGGTCAGGAGCGAGGAGAGCGCGAACAGCCGGTCGGCGACGTAACGGCCGCGGGCGCGGGCGGCCACGCCTTTGAAGGCGAACCCGGCGCCGCGCAGGACGATCCCCAGCGCGACCAGGCTGAGCGGGATGAAGAGCGTCGACATGATCGCCGCGAAGGCCGCGGAAAAGGCGGTCCAGAGGACGACGAGGACGAAGATCAGCCAGACGTGATTGGCCTCCCAGACGGGCCCGATCGAGTGGGTGATCGCCGCCCGCACCCGCTCGCCGCGACCGTCCCGGCCGCTGAGGAGGTCCCAGAAGCCGGCGCCGAAGTCGGCGCCGGCGAAGACCGCGTAGAAGGTCGCGGCGAGCCAGAGGACGGCGGCGACGGCCTCCGCCGTGCTCATCGCTCGTCTCCCCCGGCGAGCGACGCCGGTTCGTAGGGCCCGCCGCTCTCCGCCGCGGCGGAGCCGGCCTCGCGCCAACGGCGCGCCATCGCCCGCAACACCAGCACGGTCGCCGTCCCGAGCGCCGCGTAGAGGACGACCACGCCGCCCAGCGTGAACCAGATCCCCCCCGCCCCGGTCACCGCTTCCTCGGTGCGCATCACTTCGTAGACGATCCACGGCTGGCGGCCGACCTCGGTCACGATCCAGCCGCACTCGATCGCGATCCCGACCGCGACTCCGGAGACGGCCACGGCGCGCAGGAACCACTTCGTCGAGGGGATGTCGCGCCGACGCCACCAGACGAAGGCGAACCAGGCGCCGAGGGCCAGCAGCGCGCAGCAGATGCCGACCATCGCGTCGAAGGCAAGGTGGAGCAGCGTGTTCGCCGGCGGCCGATCGGCGGGCGGCACCGAGTCGAGTCCGACGACTTCGGTGTCGGCGCTGAAGCCGACCAACCAGGAGTCGAGGTTCGGGATCCCGATCCCGCCCTTCACCCCTTCATCGGTACAACGGCCGCCGATGTACTCGGTGACGTGGGTGTGCGTTTCCTGCACGCACTCCATCGCCGCGAACTTGACCGGCTGGTCTTCGGCGACCGCGCGAGCCGCCGTGTCGCCGACCAGGAACTGGATCGGCGTCGCGAGCAGCGCCACGGTGAGCCCGATCAGGAGCCCGAGCCGGTGCCGGCGGTCGCGTCGCCCGCGCAGCATCCCCACCGCGTAGACCGAGGCGATCAGGAAGCCGGTGAACATGTAGCCGGCGAGGATCATGTGCGGGGCCTCGTAGGCGAGCGCCGGATTGAAGATGACCTTCAGCGGGTCGACGCTCGTCACTTCCCCGGAGCGCACGAGCCCCCGGGACAGCGAGAACCCCTGCGGCTGGTTCATCCAGGAGTTGACCGCGACCACCGAGAGGGCGCCGCCGATGCCGCAGACGACGATTGGCACACCGCTCCAGAAGTGGGCCCACGGCGAGAGGCGCCGCCAGCCGAACAGGTAGATGCCGATGAAGATCGCCTCGAGGAAGAAGAAGATCCCCTCGATCGCGAAGGCGACGCCGAAGACGTCGCCGAAGCGGGCGGTGAACTCCGGCCAGAGTAGGCCGAACTCGAAGCTGATCACCGTGCCGGTGACGGCGCCGACGGCGAAGGTCACGGCGGCGACCTTCGACCACCGGCGCGCCAGCTCCATCGCGTCCGGGTCGCCGCGGCGCAACCCCCGCCAGTTGGCGATCAACATGTAGGCCGGAAAGGCGATCCCCAGGCTGGCGAAGATGATGTGAAAGCCCAGGGTCAGGGCCATCTGCTCGCGGGCGGCCAACAGCTCCGACGCGGCCAGGGGAAGTCGATCGAGCAGTAAGGTCGACATCGCGCACGATCCTCCCGATCACCGCCGGCGAGCGCCTCATGCCGATCGGGTGATCCCTCGGGCTCGACGGACCGGGCCCGCTCGGCCCACCCGGTTCGAAGGCAAGCCTTCCGATGCGCTGCCAACGAAGGCGAGGCTGTGGCGGGAGGCGCTCGATGAGCCACCTCTCCCGCCCAGACGGCGATGGCCGTGCCCCACGCCCGATTCTGCAGGCACCCGTCTACATCTCAAGAAACACGAAAGCCCCGCACCAGCGGGGCCTTTCTCTGCATAGCAACGCAACCGTGGGAGCGGGCGCTTCCGAGGGGATCTAGCAGGCTGGCGCCGGCGCGGCCGTGGATGCCGATCCGTCCGGTGCCTCCTTCGAAGTGCTTCAGCACGTCGGACCGGGCGGTCAGGGCGAGGACCCAGGTGCCGACGAAGTCGCGCGGATCAGGCTGGCGGTCCCGTTCGTAGATCGCCGCCAGTCCTCTCGGGGTGGGCGTCGAGGGCGGGCGCGCCCGCGCGGAACGGTCGAGCCGCGTGCGCGCGAGGAGCGGCGTGACGATCCGACGCCTCGATGCCAACGTCCTCTGTCGATCAAGGCCGACAAAAGGTAAAGGCCCGGCGGGCGCGATCCGAAGTCTGACGATGGCCTCATGCCGACCCTCCGAGGCTCGGCGTAGGGACTTCGAAATGGGCGGGTTCGAACACCTCCCGCGAAGGGCACCCCCAAGCTGATCGCCAACCACGAAAAAACGACCGCCCAGGCGGGCGGTCGCGGGACTTCGATCTCAGCCGGTGACCGGCGTCGGCGTCGGCTTCGGCGCCCTGGCCTGGACGGTGACCGGGGCCGAGGACCGGACCGGCTTCCCACCCGGGCCAGTCACGGTGGCCACGTTCCGCAGGCTGCCCTTGGCACTACTGAGCACCTTGGCCGTGACGCGGTAGACGACGCTCTTGCCGGCCCCCAGCTTGGCGGCGGTCCAGCACGGCACCCCCTTCGAGAGGGTCGCCTTCGGCTTCGAGCCGATCAAGGCGAGCCCGCTGGGCAGCCGGTCGCAGGTCTTCACGTCGCGGGCGGCGACCCCCTTCGAGAGGTTCGTGACCCGGATCGTGTAGTGGAGGGTGGCGCCGGCCTTGACCGACCTGCGGTCGACCGTCTTGACGATGCCGAGCTTGGGGGTGACGCCGATGTCGGCCTTCGCCAGGTTGTCCCCGGAGTCTTCGTCGGTCCCTTCGCCGGTCGCGCTTGCCGCGTTGACCTGCGGGCCGGCGGCTTCGAGCGGCCGCACGACGACCGTGACGGTCACGGTGGCACCGGGTTTGATGTCACCGAGCGAGCAGCTCAGCGGCAGAGTCTTGCCGCAGCTGCCCGCCGAGGGCTTGGCCGAGACGAGTGCGCCGGCATGGTTGAACGTGTCCTTGACGGTGACGTTCGGCGCCGTATCGGGGCCTTTGTTCGTCACCGTGATCGTGTAGGTCGCGGTCTGCCCCGCGGCGATCTTCTTCCTCTTCGCCGTCTTTTTGGTGACGAGGTCGAAATGCGGGGTACCCGGGGGCAGCGGGGAGCCGGCGGGCGGTGGAACCGGCCCCGCCAGGACCATGATCCGGGCGCTGCTCTGGTTGTTGGCGGGGTCCGTCTCTTTCTCGGCGGCGCTGACGGTCGCCGTGTTGTCGACGTCGCCTGAGTTGATCGTCGCCTTCGCAGTGACCAGGACCTGGGCCGAGCCGCCCGCCACCAGGTCGCCCAGGGAGCAGGAGAGGTGGCTGTCACCCGTGATCGAGCAAGAGCCCTGACTTGGTTTGGCCGCGACCAGATCGAGGCCGTTCGCCCCCGGGTCGACGACCTTCACTTCCGAGGCGTCGCTGGGGCCGTTGTTCTTGACGACCAGCGTGTAGGTGACCTGGCCGCCCGAGGTGACGGTCGTCGGCGCCGCCGTCTTTTCGATCTGCAGGTCGACTTCGCGGCCGACCGGCGGGCAGACCTGACTGGTGTTGTCGGAATGGTTCAGGTCGGGGGTGTCACTGATCACGCTCGCGGTGTTGCTCGGGCAGCTCTGCAGCGAGCTGGCGACCTTGACTTTGAGGTCGAACGTGCGCGAGGCCCCTTCGGCCAGCGAGCCGGCTTCACAGGTCACGGTGCCGGCGGCGACGCTGCAGCCCGGCGAGCCGGAGAGGAAGGTGATCCCATTCGGGAGCGGGTCGGAGACGACGACGCCTTCGGCCGTCCCGGGCCCTTTGTTGGTGACCTTGAGGTGATATTCACCTTCTTTGCCGGGGACCAGCGGCCTCGGCGTCATCGACTTTTCGATCGCCACGTCCGGCGCGATGTATTTGAGGACGACGGGACCCGGAGGGTTCAGGCCCACCATCGCGACGTTCCTGGGCCCGTTTTCGAAGGTCCCTTCTTTTTCTTCTTTCGCGATGACCTGGACGCTCACGTTGCACGAGGCTTCGCCCGTATTCAGGTTGCCTTTCACCGCGACCGAGGTACCGCCGGGAGCCGCGGTCACCTGACCGCCGGGGCAGGTGGTCGAGGCGCCGGCCGGGCTGGCGACGAGGAGCCCGGCAGGCAGGTTGTCGGTGAAGGACCAGCCTTCCTTCGCCGACAGCTCGCTCGTGTTGGTGATCGTGAAGGTGAGGGTCGAGGGCCTGCCCACGTACTGGGTGGGCGGGTTGAAGGACTTATCGAGCGTCGGTGACACATCGAGGATTTCGATGTTGTCGAAGGCGGCGTCGTTGCCGCTCCCGTTCCCGGTCGCGTTGCGCATCAGGATGCCCAGCGATGAGCCGTTGAACAGCACCGAGCCGTTGGAAGTGTAGGTGCCGATCCGCGCCGTGGTGGCGCCGACGTTGCCGACCGCCGGTACGCTCACCGTGGTCGGCGACGCACAACCGTTGATCTGGCTGCCGACCTGGGTTTCGGTGGCCCCAGCCGTCAGGTAGAAGGTGTAGAGCGGTGCGGCGAACTGACAGTTCACCGCCGCGACGTCGACCCGGAAGGTCAGGAACCGGCCAGTCGCCGCCAGAGGTATTTCGTTGACGGTTTTGAACTCGACGAGATTGGCGGCGCGGTTGCCCTCCGTGTAGGCGGTCACCGCGTGGTTCGTTTCCGGCACGGCACTCCCATCCTGCAGTCCCAGTGCGTAGGCAAGTTGACGCACGCCGCTGTAGCTGGTCAGGTTGCAGCCGCTGGTCGGCTGGTCGGCGTCCGGGCTTTTGTACTCGAGGATGGTGCCGTTGCAGCCGCTCAGCCAGGCGGGATCGGCGGTGTAAGTCTCACCGGTGGCGCCGACGTAGGACGTGAGCGGCACGGGCGTTTCCGCGACGCCGTTCTCGAAGTTCTCCGTGTAGACGACCGACGGCGCGGCGGGCGCGCCCGGCGCCGCCAGGGCCGCCGGGGCGACGAACGCCGCGAGGGCGCTGATCGCCGCGAGCAAGAGAGCCAGGCGGGTGGCGAAGCGTCGGCGCGCCGACGGGCTGACGTTCACTGACCTCATTCCACGGACCTCCTGGTTGGCTGGACGAACACCCGGCGGGCAGCGTTCGCGAATCGGCCTGAAGTCAATTCGGTCGGCACCGCTCGTTGCAACCGCGAGGGCGAAATATCAACCGCGAGGATGAGGGTGCTACTCCGACGGTGAGGTGGTCGGCTCCGCGACGACCAGGGCGGTGTCGCGCTCGCTCACCAGCAGCGAGATCAGGTCGACTCGGCTGCGGACCCCGAGCTTGTCGAAGGAGTGGGCCAGGTGGGTCTTAACCGTCGCCTTGCTGATCATCAGGGCGCCGGCGACCTCGTCGTTGCTGGCGCCGCCGGCGACTAGGCGGACGACCTGCGCCTCCCGTGGAGTGAGCGGGATCGCGCAGGCGAGGCGGTTACCGGACTCCGGCGGCGCCGCCCGCAGCGCGGCCCCGTAGGCGCACTCGAGCATCGCGTGGCTGGCGCGGAGAAGGGCGAGCTGGCGGCTGGCGGGCGCCTCGTCGTGGGGTCGAAGGAGGTCGATGCCCGCCCTGGCCCGACCGTCGTGCCTGAGCAGCAAGGTCGTCTGGCCGGCCATGCCCAGCTGTCGCAGGTACTCGGTGAAGTAGGGCAACCGCGCCATCGACCTCGAGTCGAAGATCGAGGAGGAGTCGACCAGCGCGGCCCGGCCGGCGCCGACCCGACGCGGCGCGAAGGGGTCGAGCGCGTGGTACCGAGCCCGATACCTGAGGAGGCTCGCCTCCAGGTTCGCGGCGGCACCGGTCCCCATGTGCCCGACGATCACCTCGTCGGTGAACTTCCGCATCCGGCGGTCGATCGTGTAGAACAGCCCGAGCGCCGCCCCCGACGCCTCCAGCAACAACGCGAGGGCGTGAGCAACCATCGCCTGGCGATGATCCCCACTCGCAAGCGCCTCGACCGAGCCGATCACCCGCGCCCCCGCCTTCCCCGTCCGCTGCGAGACATCGTCTTGGGGGGTAGGCCGGAGAAACACGTTGGAGTGCCGCCAAAATACTGGCCCCAAATCCCCTCCCCATCCCCCGAATCGGGTGAGATCCAGTCCGGCCGGAGTTGTCCTTGGTCCCGATGCAGGGATCGGCGATCACATAGGCCGCCTTTGTACCTCCTTCGATCCGGCCGCTAAGCCTCAGCCGGCGTCCGGGGACGGCTCGTGCCTGATCGCTCCCACCGCCGTCCCACCGACTGACGGCGCTCCATCAGGATGCTTCCCGTCGCCGAGGCCAGGTGCATGAGAGATGGGACTGTCGCCACCCGAGTCCTCCTCGATCGTGCCGCGCTCGACTTTCGCCCGCTGGCGCCAGACGGCAAAGCTGACGGCGAGGATCAGGGCGCAGCCGTTGAAGACGTCGTTCAGCCACTGGACACTGGTGATGTACTGGATCCCCTGGACCCCGGTCGCGAGGACGTAGACGGCGATCACGGTTCCCCAGACATTGAATCGCCCGGGCTTCAGCTGGGTCGAGCCGAGGAAGGCCGCCGCGTAGGCGGGGAGCAGCAGGGCCTGTCCGAAGGTCAACGACGGTCCCGAGAGCGAGGCGTACGCAACCCCGGCCAGGGAGGTGATCGCACCGGAGACGATCAGCGAGATCCAGGTGTACTTGCCGACTCGGAGACCAGAGAGCCGCGCCGCCTCGGTGTTGCTGCCAACGGCGTAGATGTAGCGACCAATCGGCATATGCTCGAGCACCCACCAGAGGATCACGGCGAGGACGAGCAGGTAGAGGAAGATCGCCTGGAAACCGAAGATCGTGTTCTGCGTCAGGCCGGTCCATGTGGTGCTCAGCACCGGGGTCGGCTCAAGGTTATTGGTCACGATCGTCTGCGCCGCGGTGATGATCGAGGCCATCCCCAGCGTCGCGATGAACGAGCTGACGTGGAGCTTCACGATGATGAAGCCGTTGATGATCCCGATCAGCGCGCCCACCGCGACCGTGATCAGGATCGCCGGGACCATCGGCACACCGTCACGGACCTGCAGTATCGTCACCAAAACCGCGGCGAGGTTCACGTTGGCGCCGATCGACAGATCGAACGCGCCACAGGCGAGGGGCATCAGGATCGCCAGGCCGAGCATCGCCGCGATCGCCTGCTGACTGGCGATCAGGTGGACGTTGTCCATGCTCAGGAACTGATCGGGCCGCAGGGCGCCGAACACGATGATGAACAGGGCCCAGACGTAGAGGCCGCTGAACCGGTCGAAGCCGAAGTTGATCTTGCCCCGAGACATCAGACGCTACCTCCTGCTTGGGTCCCCAGGGCGTTCCTGGAGATGCTTGACAAGCTGACCTCTTCTCGGCGGAGGTCGGCCACGATGAGTCCGTCGCGGATGACGATCACGCGCTCGCAGAGGGCGACGAGCTCGTCCATATCGGTGCTGCTGACGACGATCGCCATCCCCTCCTCGCCGGCCGCCAGCAGCTGCCGGTGCAGGAGGGCCTTGGCGCCGATATCGACGCCTTGGGTCGGCTCGTCGAGAAGGAACACCGAAGGCTTCAGCCGCAGCCACTTCGCGAACAACACCTTCTGCTGGTTCCCCCCGCTGAAGGTGCCGAGCTGATTCTCGGCGCCGGTCGGCGGCTGCACGTTGAGGTCCTTGAACCAGCCCTTCACCTCTCTCTTCTCCGACGCCTGGCGCAGCCAGAACGGAGATGAGAACGGCCCCAGGGAGCCGATTGTGAGATTCTCGCGGGCCGAAAGCTCGAGCATGCCGCCTGCCGTCTTGCGATCGGGCGGCATGTAGGCCATGCCCGCGGCCATCGCGCGGTCCGGCCGCTCCGCCCGCACCTGCGCCCCGTTCACCTCGACCGATCCGGCCGCCCGTGGGGCGCCGCCGAAGATCGTCGAGAGGAGGCTCTCGGCGCCCGATCCGGTGATCCCGGCGATCCCCACCACTTCGCCGGCGCGAACCGTGAACGAGATGTCCTTGATCGGACCCCCGGCGATGCCGCCCACCTTCAGCGTCGGCTCGCCGTGGGTCAGGTGGATCGCTTCGCGCTCCTGGCTGATCTCCTCGAGCTCGTGTCCGATCATCAGGTTGATCAGTTCCGGCCGGGTCAGCGCGGACACCTTTTCGGTGGCGACCTTGTAGCCGTTGCGCAGAACGGTCACGTTGTCGGCGACATCGAACACCTCGCCGAGGCGGTGGGTCACGTAGATCACGCCGATGCCGTTCGCGGTGACCGTGCGGATCATCTCCAGAAGGCGGGTGACCTCGCCCTCCGGGAGGGTCGCGGTCGGCTCATCGAGCACCAACAGCTTCGCCTCCGAGTCGGGGTCGGGGCGCAAGGCCTTGGCCACCGCGACTCCGGTCTTCTCGGCCGGGCTGAGGCTCCCTACCTCGACGTCCGGCTTGATCGAGAGGCCCGCCCGCTGCAGGTCTTCGGCGACGGTGCGCCGGGCGGCACCCGTCCTGATCGTGCCGAGACGGGTAGGAAAGCCGGTGTTCATGAGGATGTTGTCGATGACGCTCGACTCGTCGATCAAGCCGAGATCTTGGTGTACGAAACGGCAGCCGAGCTGGTAGGAGCTCTTCGCCGAGCCGAGCGACAGGGGGAGGCCCGCGACACGGACCTCCCCACCGTCGGGCTCGTGGTAGCCCGACAGGACCTTGATCAGCGTGGACTTGCCACAACCGTTCTCGCCGACCAAGGCGTGCACCTCTCCGGAGGAGACCGAGAGGCTCACATCTGAGAGCACCGGCCGACCCGCGAATGACTTGGAGACATCGCTTACGGTCAGCGCCGCAGACCCTGTCGGGTCACCAGCTTTCATTTCAACTGCCAGAGCTTTTCGAACTGTTCGCGGTAATCCGTGGGTTGTTCGAAAGAGGCTTCCGGGGTCCATTCGTTTTCGGTCAACAGCAACTGCTGCGGAAGCGCACCGTTGTCTTCCGCGGGTACCGGCAGACCCATCGCGTCACGGAACGCGGCGTCGGCCGCAGCCCATCCGGCGATCGTGAAGTGGGCCGGCGTGGCGGCGTTCCAGGTACCTGCCTTGATCGCCTTCTGACCGACGATCGTCGGCGTCGCCCCCGCGATCTTGATCTTGTCCGCGAGACCCGCCGCCTGCATCAGCGAGGGCAGCGAATCGAGGAACTCGAGGTCGGCCGAGATCAGGTATTCGTTTTCGGGATGCGACTGCAGCGCCGGGACGATGCTCTGCGGAATCGTGCCTTCGGTGGCATCCGCAATCGTGCTGTCCAGGGTTTCAAGCTGGCACTTTTCGCATTTTTCCTTGACCGTTTCTTCGAAGGCGTCTGCCCAAACTTTGAGGATCGGGAAGCCGTCGAGGCGCTGTAGCAGGGCCTTGCCTTCACCGTTCGATTCGGCGATGAACCAGTAGGCCATGTTTTCCCCGGCCAGCTGTCGGTCGGGCGGACCGGCGGTATTCGCGATCAAGGTTTCTTCCAGTTCGGTCGGGCCGAGGGAGATCGCCACGATCGGGATTCCGGCGGCTTTGTATTCCGGGATCACGGAGCTCCACCCGGCCGACGGCGGGATCCCCGAGAGGCTCACGGCCGTCGGGTTCTTCGCCAGGGCGCGCTTCAGCGCCGCGGTGAGCGTGGCCGGATCGGCCGATTCGTAGTTCTCGGTTTCGTACTTCCAACCGGCTGCTTCGACGCCTTCCTTCACCCCGGTACCGATGACCGTGCACGCGGGCACGTCACAGTTCATCCAGATCATCGTGCCCTTCGGCGGTGCTTCGGGCAAGGGCTTTTTCAGCGTGATTTCGGTCGGCGGTTTCGACAGTTCTTCGACCTTTTCCGCCGCTTCCGCAACCACCGGGTCATTGCTGACCGTTTCCGTGCCCGACGATTCCGAACCGGACGTTTCCGAACCCGAGCTTTCGGACGAAGTAGTGCTTTCCGCAGAGCTGCTGCCGCTGCCCCCGCCGCATCCGGCGGCGAGCATGGCGACGGCAGCCAGCACGCCGGCCACGAGCGCCCAAACCGGCCACCGTGAGTGCTTCATCTGCATCTCTTCTCTCTCCTTTTTGCTGAAGGAAGGGCCTCACGCGCGGTTCGCGCTCGATCTCTCCCGCCACAGATGTGGCCCAAACGACAATAGCGAGCGGTTCCGGTAATTGCAATGTGCATTCCGAAGAACGATATGGCCTAAAGACGGCAGGGAGGCATGCGAGCGGCAGCTCGGGGTCCTTTCAGCCCGGGTCAAAGCGCTACAGAGGGCTCAGTCGAGGCGCCGGCCGTCGTCGCCATAGCGGTAGAAGCCTCGCCCCGCCTTGCGCCCTACCTGGCCCGCCATGACCATGTTGCGGAGTACGGCCGGCGGGTGGTACCGCGAGCCGTGGGATGCCTCCAACGATTCCACCGCGGCAAGGAAGGTGTCGAGACCGTTGAAGTCACCGAGCTCGAGCGGTCCCATCGGAAAGTTCAGTCCCAGTTTGCAGGCCCGATCGATGTCCTCGGCGGAGGCCACACCTTCTTCGAGGATCCGCAGGCACTCCAGGCGAACGGCGGCGGAGATCCTTGTGGTGACGAATCCGGGGACGTCCTTGGCGAGGATCACCACCTCACGGTCGAGGGTGAGTCCGAACTCCTCCGTGCGGGCCACGGTGTCATCGGCGGTCAGCTGACCACGCGTCACCTCGAGCAGGCGCATCAACACCGGAGGGTTGAAGAAGTGCATCCCGATCACGCGCTCGGCTGCCTCCTCCGGGACGCCGGCGGCGATCGCCGTGATGCTGAGCTGTGAGGTGTTGGTACCGAGCAGGCAACTCGAGGGCGCAGCGAGCGCCGCCTCGCGGAGGACCGCCCGCTTCACCTCAAGCTGCTCAACCACCGACTCGATCACCACCTCGGCATCGCCCACGCCGGCGCCGAGGTCGCATCCGTAGTCGATCAACTCGACCACGCGCTCCGCGCCCGCCTCCTCCACGCGCCCCGCCCGCACGAAGCGCTCGAGGCTCCTGTCGACGCTCGCCCGCGCGCGCTCCAAGGAAGGCTGGTCGACGTCGATGTTGCGGACTTCGTGGCCGTGCATGGCGGCCAGTTGCGCCACGCTGCTGCCCATCGTCCCTGCTCCGACAACGGCGACCTTCACGGTTGACCCCCTCTGGTTTGGCTTGCGTCTTACAATAGACGAAACGGGGATTCCGAAGATCGGAACGAATTTCCCTAGGGCGCGACTCCTTCGGCGACTGTGGCGGCCACCTCCCGCCCGGCGGTGAGGGCGCGCTTGATCGTCACGTCGAGCTGCTCCGTCACCCGCTCCGCGGGCCCCAGCACGCTGAGCGTCGCGAACGCAAATCCGTCCCCAGTCGAGTCGAGGATCGGCGCGCTGATCCCCATTGCTCCTTCGGCTCGCTCGCCACGGCTGATCGCGTACCCGTTCTGCAGCGTCTCCGCAAGCTCCTCACGCAGGACGTCGAGATCGGTGATCGTGGTCGAGGTGAGCGGCGTCAGCCGGATCTGCTCGAGGATCTTCTCGCGCTCCGCCTCCGGCATGAAGGCGAGGAGAACCTTCCCCGCCGAACCGACGTGGATGCCGACGGTCGAGCCGACCCCCTCGGTGTAGCGGATCGGTTGGCTGCTCGGGTACTCCTGGATGCAGATCCGCGAGCGTCCCGCCCGCACGTGGACGGTGATCGTCTCGCCGGTTTCGTCGCGCAGCTGTTCGAGCCGCCGCCCGGCTCCCAGGAGCATGCCCGCGTCGCCGCTGACGATCGCGGTCATCAGGCTGTAGCAGGTCGGCCCGAGCGCGTATTCACCGGAGAGCGGGTCCTGCATCACCATGCCGGTCGCCTTCAGGCTGGAGAGGATCCGATGGGCGGTCGGTTTCGAGAGCCCGGCCGCGGCGCTGACGTCGCCGAGGCGCTTCGGGCCGTCGCGAAGGACCATCAGCAGGCCGACGGCCCGCGAGACCGTCCCCACCCGCTCCTGCGTCCCGCTGGCAGCCATCGCAAAGGTCATTTTATCTGCCGGAATGGCGGAACGCGTGTCGCCTACCGGTCGTGGAAGCGATACGGAGGCACGGCCCCCTCCGCGGAGACGACGGTGCGGACCGACCGCGGGACGTCCGCGTCGGGCGGCAACCCCTCGATCAGGCCGAACACCAGTGGCCCGTTGGCGTCGAGCTGGACCTGGCCGAGCATGTAGGGAGCCGCGAGCCCGGCCAGCGGGACGTGGGCCGTGGTGTGGGTGATGAGGACGCCGGAGCCCGCGAACACCTCGGTTCGGAGCGCGGCGCTGCCGCAGCGATTGCAGACGGCACGGGCAGGCCAGGAGGGGGTGTTGCAGACGGAGCAGCGGGACCCGACCAGGGCCTGAGCCTCGCGGTCCACCCGCGGTCGCGATCCGGTCAGCTCGGCGTCCAGCGCCGGGGTCAGGTCCATGAGTCGATCCGCTCCAAGATGTGGATGTTGTTGGCGGCCGATTCGCCCTCGAGCCAGCCACCGCTGTTATGGGCAAGGGCGATGCGCGGCTCGTTGCCGACCTGGCGGGCGCCGGCTTCGCCGCGCAACTGCCAGGTCAGCTCGGCGATCTGCGCCAGGCCGGTGGCCCCGACCGGATGCCCACGCGAGGAGAGGCCGCCGCTCGGGTTGACCGGCTTGGCGCCGGTGATGCTCGTCGTCCCGGCGGCGAGCAGCGCGCCCGCGCCGCCCTTCTCGCAGAAGCCGAGCTGCTCGTAGGCGAGCAACTCGGCGGGCGCCATCGCGTCGTGCACCTCGGCGACGTCTACGTCCCCCGGCCCGAGCCCGGCGGCCTCGTAGGCGGCGGTGACGTTCTGCTCGGAGAGGGTCGGCTGGCCCTCGGGTAGCGGCGTGAATCCGCTGGCCCCGCGGGAGCTCCTGAACCTAACCCTGGGCCGGTCGACCTTGAGCGCGCCGCGGCGGGCGACGACGACTGCAGCGGCCCCGTCGCAGATCGAGCTGGTCATCAGCAGGGTGAGCGGATCGGCGATCATCGGCGCTGCCCGCACCTCCTCGGGGGTGACCTCCTTTTGGTGCTGGGCGTAAGGGTTGAGTGCCCCGCAGGCGTGGCTCTTGACCGAGACCTCGACCAGGTCCTCGCCGCGGATCGTCCCTTCGGCGAGCATCTTCCGCAGGCGCATGCCGTAGACCGCGGTGAACTGGAGGCCGGCGCCGCGGACCACGTCTACGTCGGCGGCCGACTGCAGCGCGTCGAGCGTCCGCGTCCGGTCGTTCACGAACATCTTCTCGAAGCCGACCGCGAGCACGATCTCGGCGGCGCCGGCAGCGATCTCGAGGATCGCCTGGCGCAACGCGGTCGAGCCGCCCGCGCAGGCGTTCTCGACGTTGACGATCGGGATCCGCTCGATCCCGACCTCGCGCATGACGGCCTGGCCGCGGACCATCTCCTGGCCCTGCAGCATTCCCCCCATCGCGTTCGAGGAGTAGACGACGTCGATGTCGCGGGTGCCGATGCCCGCGTCGGTGAGCGCCTGGACCGTGGCCACCCGGGCCAGGTCCTTGAGACTCGAATCGCTGAAGCGACCGAACGGGTGCATTCCGACGCCGATGACTTCGACCTCGTCGATCACGTCGTCGCCTCTCCCTCGAGGCGCTTGCGGACGCCGACTCGGTCGACCTTGCCGTAAGGGGTGCGGGGGATGTCCTCCCAGATCTCGACCCGCTTCGGCGCCCGCATGCCGAGGCGCTCGGAGGCGTAGCGGACGATCTCCGCCGGGGTCATCTGCTGGTGATCGTGCTGGCGGATTACCGCGGTCACGGCGTCGCCCCAGCGCGGGTCGGGCATCCCGAGGACCACCACCTCACGCACCCCAGGCAACTTCTCGAGCACGTCCTCGACCTCGCGCGGCGCGATGTTGTAGCCGCCCGAGTTCATGATTTCGTCGCTGCGTCCCTGCAGGTAGACGAAGCCGCGCTCGTCGACTTTGGCGAGGTCCCGCGTGCGCAGCCAGTCGTCGACCAGGACCTCGTTGGTGGCGGCCGGATTCTTGTGGTACCCACTCATCACCTGGGGGGCGCGGACGTAGACTTCGCCGACCTCCCCCACCTCGACCACCGCACCGTCGGGGCCGCGGACCTCCGCCGCCACCGTGCGCCAGGGACGACCGGCGGAGCGGCGCGCCTCCTGGTCGAGGTGGTCCAGCTTGCCAAGGCAGGTGATCGTCATCGGCGCCTCCGACTGGCCGTAGTCCTGAAACAGGGTCGGCCCGAAGCGCTCCAGGGACCGCTCCAGGGTGGGCACGCTGACGCTGGAGGCGCCGTAGACGATGGTCTCGAACCCCCACTCCCCCGCCTCGGCCTCGAGCAGCGGCTCCAGCATCGCCGGCACCAGCTTCAGGGTGCGGAGATCCTCGCGGCGGGAGAGCTGCCAGATCCGGTCCGGATCAAACCTCGACATCAGGTTGACCCCGGCCCCGCTCAGCAGGTAGGGGAGGACGAAGTACCCGGAGGCGTGGGAGATCGCCTGGGTGAGGACGATCTGCTCGCCCGGCACCACCGGCCCCAACTCCAGCAGGAGGTTGTAGGCGACCTCGCGGATTGCCCGGTGCGACAGCACGATACCCTTCGGCCGGCCGGTGGTCCCGGAGGTATAGGTGATCCAGGCGGGGTCCTCGGCGTCGATCGACCGCTCGCGCGGGAGTTCACCGCCGCGGATCGCCAGCTCGTCGAGGGACATCTCCTGGTCACCGTCCTCGATCGCGACCACCCGCACGCCGGTCTGCTCCGCCAAGGCCAGCGCCGCCTCGGCGTTGTCCGGTGAGTAGAAGAGGAGCTCGACCGCGGCGTCCTCGATCACGAAGCGGAAGTCCTCGAGGTGAAGGCGCGAGTTCAGGGCGACGCGCACGCGACCGCCGAGGGCGAGCGCGACGTCGATCTGGACCATCTCGGCGCGGTTGCCCGACAGGATCCCCACCGGGGCGTGAGGCCCGACCCCTTCCAGGTCGAGGCCATTTGCGATGGACTCACCCCGGCGCAGCAGCTCGGCAAGCGTCAGTTGCCTGATTCCGTCATCGACGGCAGGCGAATCTGGATACCAGGCCGCCGCCCTCCGAAGGAGGTATGCAAGGTTCAAGTTGTCTCCCGGCTTCGATTGCGAATCGTCCGGTGGACGAGTCAGATGGGTACGGGTTAATGGGGATTGGAGCGTAGCATGAGTTCCATTTATTGAGTCAAACGTTTCGTTAGTCGGAACAACCAATAATCCGATTAGCGAAATATTGATATCGTTGAACGGAATGGCGACGTTGCGCGAGCGGCGTCGGCGGTGGCGCGTACGCACCCGGGAAACGAACTGAGGAGGAGTAAGCCGTTGCTATTGGAAGCGTCCCCCCTTGAGAAGCGGACCATCCCGAATCTCTGGGCCGCCGCGGTCGAGAAGGACCCCGACGCCTCGTTCCTGCTCTTCGACGGTGACGAGTGGAGCTATGGCGAGGCCGACCGCTTCGTAGCCGCCACCGCTCGGCGGCTCTACGACGAGGGCCTCGCCCCCGGGTCGCACGTCGCGGTCTTCCTCGACAACGGGCCGGAGTACGTGTGGACGCTGCTCGCCCTTGCCCGGATCGGCGCGGTCGCGGTGCCGATCCACGGCGAGGCGCAGGGACCTCTGCTGCGCCATTTCCTGCTCTCCTCCGACTGCCGCTCGGCGATCATCGCCGACGGATATCTCGGCCGCGTCAGCGAGGCAATCGGCGCGGAGGTGATCGAGCGCGTCTGGGTGGTCACGACGGAGGCCGGCGCCGACCAGGCAGGCCTCGCAATCTCCGCCCACCAGACGGCGCTCACCTTCACCGACTCGATCGCCGTGGACGCCGGCGCCGAGCCGATCCCCGAGCCGCGGTTCTCTGACACCGCGCTCCTTATGTTCACCTCGGGGACCTCGGGCCCGTCGAAGGCGGCGATCGTCGCCCAGGCGCACCCGATGACCGCCGCCCTGGCGATGGCCGACGCCGCCGGGATCAGCGCCGCGGACCGGATGCACACTTGCCTGCCGCTCTCCCATGCCAACGCGATGTGGTTCACCGTCTATACGGCGATCACGGTCGGCGCCAGCGTCGCGCTGAGCCGACGGTTCTCGGTCAGCGGGTTCTGGCGGGACGTGGTCGCGACCGGGTCGACCCAGACCAGCCTGCTGGGCAGCATGCTGCAGTTGCTCTGGAAGCGCGAGCCCGACGCGGATGAGCAGAACGCCCGGCTGCAGAGCATGTTCGTCGTGCCGTTCCCGACCAACGCGCAGAGCTACGAGGATCGCTTCGGCGCCAAGCTGATGACGATCTACGGGATGAGCGAGTGGACCCCGGTCTCGCTCTCGCGGCCCGGCGAGGGGTACGACAAGCCCACCGGGATGGCCGGGCCGCTGCGCTGGGACCTGAACGACATCGCCATCCTCGACGACGACGACCTGCCGCTGCCGACCGGACGGATCGGTGAGATCGCGGTGCGCCGCAAGCAGCCCTTCACCTCCTTCCAGGGCTACTACGGTCGCGACGCCGAGACTTTGGGCGATTGGCGAAACCTTTGGTTCCACACCGGCGACCACGGCTACATCGGCGAGGACGACTACCTCTATTTCGTCGGCCGCAAGTCCGATTCGCTGCGCCGCCGCGGTGAGAACGTCTCCGCCGGGGAGCTTGAGGACATCCTGCTCGAGTGCCCGCTGATCGCCGAGGTGGCCGCGGTGGCGGTCCCCTCCGATCTCGGCGAGATCAGCGAGGACGACATCGCCGTGTTCGTCATCCCGACCGCTACCGAGGCCGACCCGGCGGCGATTCGCCAGTTTGCCGTCGATCACCTGCCCCGCTACATGAGACCCCGGTATCTGAAGTTCGTCGACGACTTCCCCCGCACCGGCAACGCCAAGGTGCGCAAGCAGCCGCTCCGCGAGGAAGCCAAGGCGGCGCTGGCCGACTTCCACGACTTCGACCGCGAGCAGGTCCGATGACCGGCACGGCGCCGGCCACGGCAAGCGGCCCGACCGCGGCCGCGGTCGGGCCGGATACCCTCGCCGCGGCGGTAGAGGCGGCCAACCTCCCGACCCTGTTGATGGTGGTCATCCACCTCACCGGCGACCGCCGCTGGCTCGACGACCGCTACCGGCCACGGCGCCCGCGCGGCCTCGGGGACGACGACTCCGGTGGCCTCGACGCCGAAGCCCAGGCCGAGGTGAAAGCCGCCGCCCGGCTCGCCCTCGCCGAGTACCTGGAGCGGGGCTGCCCGGCGCCGGCGATGCCGTCCCCTGACGCCCTCCGCGAGCTGCTGACCTTCTCGGTCGGCGAGGAGGTGCCGGAGGACTACGGGCGGATGATGCACGAGGATCTCGCCGCCCAGCTGGCGCCCCGCACACCGGCGCCGGCGGCCCGCCCTGACGCCCACCTGAGCGCCCTGATCATCGGTGCCGGACCCTCCGGGATCGCCGCGGCGATCGCGCTGCGCTCGGTCGGCGTCCCCTTCTTGATGGTCGAGCAGAACACCGAGGTCGGCGGCACCTGGCTCGACAACGAGTATCCGGGCGCCGCGGTCGACACGCCGAGCGACATCTACTCGTTCTCCTTCGCACCGTTCCGGTGGCGGCGCTACTTCGCCGCCGGCGACGAGCTGCGCGACTACCTCGACGGGATCGCCGACCAGGAGGACCTGCGCCCGGCGATCCGCTTCGGAGTCGAAGCCCGGACCGCCGTCTGGGACGAGGACGCCCGGACCTGGAGCGTCACCCTGCGCCGGCGCGACGGCTCCACCGAGACCGTCACCGCGAACCTCCTGATCAGCGCGGTCGGCGCGCTCAGCCGGCCGACCATCCCGGAGATTCCTGGCCTCGCCAGCTTCATCGGCCCGTCGTTCCACACCGCGCGCTGGCCCGCCGGGATCGATCTCGCCGGCAAGCGCGTCGGCGTGATCGGCACTGGGGCCAGCGCGATGCAGCTCGTCCCCTCGATCGTCGACGAGGTCGGCCATCTGACCGTCTTCCAGCGCTCGGCCCAGTGGGCGGCGCCGTTCGAGAAGTGCAAGGTCGAGATCCCGGAGGCGCTTCGAGAGCTGACGCTGGCGGCACCCATCTACCGCGCCTGGTATCGCCAACGGCAGGCCTGGATCTTCAACGACCGGGTCTACGACTCGCTGATCAAGGACCCCGAGTGGCCGCACCAGGACCGCGCCGTGAACGCGGTCAACGACCGCCACCGGCAGTTCTTCACCGACTACATCCTGGCCGAGATCGGCGACCGCCCTGACCTGGTCGAGAAGGTGCTGCCGACCTATCCGCCGTTCCTCAAGCGGATGCTGCTCGACAACGGCTGGTTCAAGGCGATGGCGCGAGACGACGTGACCCTGGAGACCGGACGCATCCGCAAAGTCGCGAAGGACCGGGTGATCATGGAGTCCGGCGAGGAGCACATCCTCGACGTCCTCGTCCTCTCCACCGGATTCGACGCCACCCACTTCCTCGCCTCGCTCGACGTCCGCGGACGCGGCGGGACCTCGCTCAGTGAGGCTTGGGACGAGGATGATCCCAAGGCCTACCTGGGGATGACCGTGCCAGGATTCCCCAACTTCTTCACCATGAACGGGCCGAACCTGCTGACCGGCCACGGCGGCAGCCTTATGTACATCGCCGAGTGCCAGCTGCGCTATCTGCTCGACATCGTCGGCAAGATGCTCGACCGCCGGCTCGACTCAATCGAGTGCCGGCACGAGATCAACGAGGCCTACAACGCCGCCGTCGACGCCCAGCACGACCGGATGATCTGGTCACACAAGGGCGCCGACACCTACTACCGCAACCACCGCGGCCGGGTGGTGGTGAACAGCCCCTGGCGGGTCATCGACTTCTGGTCGATGACCCGCGAGGCCGACCTCGACGACTACATCGTCCGCTAGTCGAAGATGATGACCTGACGGGAGATGTCGGCGCCCCCGTCGAGCGCGTCCATCGCCTCGGGGGCGTCGGCGAGGTCGATCTTCGAGGTGATCAGGCCCTCCAGGTCGAGCTGTCCGGTGCGCCAGAGATCGAGGTACATCTGGTAGTCGATCAGCGGGTTCACCGAGCCGCCGACGGACCCGACCAACCGCTTGGCTTCCATCGTCGCCTCGTAGAGGCTGAGCCCGGTCTCGGTGGTCTCCGAGCCGATCCCGGAGAGGACCACCATGCCGCCGAGGCGGGTCGCGTCCCAGGCAGCGCGCAGGGTGTCGGTGCGGCCGACGTTCTCGAACGCGTAGTCGAAGCCGATGCCGCCGGTCGCCTCCTCCTTCGCCGCGGCGAGCCCGTCGGGCGTCACCGTGTGGGTGGCCCCGAACTGGCGCATCCGTTCGAACTTCGACTCGATCGGATCGACGACGACGATCGTCGAGGCCCCGGCCAGACGCGCGCCCTGGACCGCGGCCGCGCCGACGCCGCCGACGCCGACGATGACCACGGAGGAGCCGGGCTCGACCTCGGCGGTGCGGATCACGGCACCGACCCCGGTCATCACCGCGCAGTTGATCAGAGAGGCGATCTCGAACGGCACGTCGTCGCCGACGAAGGGCACCACGCTGATCTCCGGCAGCACCACCTCCTCGGCCCAGGCGCCTAGCCCGACCATGCCGAAGGCCGGCTCCCCGGCGAGCAGGAAGTTGTGCTCGGCGGCCCCTTTCTGGTCCTCGTGTCCGCAGAGATAACGCTCCCCGCGGAGGCAGAAATAGCACTTACCGCAGCCGCGCAGGTTGGCGAGGATGACCCGGTCACCGGCGGCGACGGTGTCGACGTCGGCGCCGACCTCGAGCACTTCGCCGGCCCCCTCGTGGCCGAGGATCACGGGCAGCCTGGTGGGCCAGATGCCCTTCGCCGCCGACAGGTCGGTGCGACAGATCCCGGAGGCCCGCATCCGCACCCGGACCTCGTCCGGCCCGACGGCGACGGGCTGGACATCGTCCCGCAGTTCGGATCTGCCCAGCTCTTCGACAACGATCGCCTTCATTCGTACGTCCTTCCCTCAGACCGCGATGTAGACGGCCTTGTTCTCCGTGTAGGCCTGGTACCAGTCGAGTCCGAACTCGCGGCCGAGCCCCGACTGCTTGTAGCCGCCGAACGGCATCGTCGGATCGAGGCTGCCCCACTTGTTCACCCAGACCGTGCCCGCCTCGAGCCGCCGGGCCAGTCGATGCGCGCGGCCCAGATCGCGAGTCCAAAGCGCCGCGGCCAACCCGTAGTCGGTCTCGTTCGCGAGCCGCACCGCCTCCTCCTCGTCGTCGAACGGGATCACCGAGACGACCGGGCCGAAGATCTCCTCGCGGGCGATCCGCATCGAGTTTTCGACCCCGGTGAAGACGGTCGGCTCGACGAAGAAGCCGCGCCCCTCGATCACCGCGCCGCCGGCGCTTGCCGTCGCGCCGGCCTCCTTGCCGGTGGCGAGGTAGGCGGCGACCCGGTCGCGCTGACCGGCCGAGATGAGTGGACCGACGTCGGTCCCCGCCGCCGTCGGGTCGCCCACGGTCAGTGAGCCGACCGCGGCACTGAGCCGTGCGGCGAACTCATCGTGGATCGCCCGCTGGACGAAGAGACGCGAGCCGGCGGTGCAGATCTGCCCGCTGAGACTCGTGAACGCGGCGACCGCCACCGGCAGCGCCGCCTCGAGATTGGCGTCGGCGAAGACGATGTTCGGTGTCTTGCCGCCGAGCTCCAGCGACACATGCTTCAGCGTCGACCCGGAGACGGCAAGGATCAGCTTGCCGACCTCGGTCGAGCCGGTAAAGGAGACCTTGTCGACGCCGGGATGCGCGGCGAGGGCGCTGCCCGCGCCCTCGCCCATACCCGGGAGCACGTTGACCACGCCGGGTGGGAACCCGGCCTCGAGCACCAGCCGGCCGAGCCGCAGGGCGGTCAGCGGCGTCAGCTCGGCCGGCTTCAGGATCACCGTGTTGCCGGCTGCCAGGGCCGGCGAGAGCTTCCACACGGCGTTCGTGATCGGCGCGTTCCAGGGCACGATCGAGGCGACCACGCCGACCGGGTCGCGCAGCGAGTAGTTGAACGCGTCGCCGCCGCTCTGCGGGGTGACGCCGTGGATCGTGTGGGCGGCGCCGGCGAAGTGGAGCACGGTCTCGATCGCCCCGGCGATCATCGCCTCGGCGGTGGGGAGGGTCATCCCCGAGTCCAGGGTCTCGAGCCGGGCCAGGTCGTCGGCGTCGCGGGCGATCAGCTCGGCGAAACGCCGCAGAAGGACGGCGCGGTCGGCCGGCGAGGTATCCCGCCAGCTCGCCGCCTCGAACGCCTTGCGAGCGGTGCCGACCGCGCGCTCGACATCGGCGTCGCCCGCCTCGGCCACCTCGGCAAGGGTCTCCTCGGTCGCCGGGTTCGTGGTCGGGAAGGTCGCACCCGACTCGGCGTCGACCCACTCGTCGCCGATCAGGAGGACGGCCGGGCCGCCGAGCAGGTCGTCCACCCGCTCCGCGGACGGCGCCGTGTCGTTCTGGCCACTCATCGGAGCATGTTCCCCATGTCCATCAGCAGGTTGTGCCCGGTCATGAACCGGCCCTCGTCGGAGGCGAGGAAGAGGACGCCCTCGCTGATGTCGCGCGCCTCGGCCATCTCGATCGGCAGCGCGTTCGTGAACAGCGGCGCGAAGTGCGGGCCTTTCGCCATCAGCTCCTCGAACCCGCCGAGCCCTTCAAGCAGCCCCGTGTTCACCCCGTTGGGGCTGATGCAGTTGACGCGGATGTTGTGCATGCCGAGCTCGTTGGCCATCGTCTTGGCGAGCCCGATGACGCCGTGCTTGGCCGCACCGTAGGCCGCCAGGTAGGGATTGCCGCGGGCCCCGGCGACGCTCGCGGTGATGATGATCGAGCCCGAACCGCGCTCCAGCAGGTGCGGGACGGTCGCTTTCAAGGTGTTCCAGGTCCCGGTCAAGATCGTGTCGATCTGGTCATTCCAGATCTCGTCGGTGGTTTCGTCCCACGGCTTCATCGTGCAGATGCCCGCGTTGGCGCAGACGATGTCGATACCGCCGAGCTCGGCGGCGCCTCGGTTGGCGGCGGCGGTCACGCCCTCCCGGTCACGCACGTCGGCGACAGCTAGGTACACCCGGCGGTCGAGTTCGCGGACCCGGGCGCCGGTCTCATCGAGGTCGTCTTTCGTCGCCAGGCCGTAGTCGATGCTGGTGATGTCAGCGCAGATATCAGTGGCGATGATGTCGGCGCCCTCTTCGGCCAGGCGCAGGGCGTGGGCACGTCCCTGTCCGCGGCCGGCGCCGGTGATGTACGCGACCTTGCCGTCAAGTTTTCCCATTGGCTCTCACTCCTCCGTACAAACCGTTATTCCGTTTATCGGTATTTCAATTTCATCATAAGAAACGACAGGCCGCAACCGCGGACCGCCGCCGACGTCCTCCGGGCCTGGTGCCTACGCCGCTTCAAGGCGCCGGGACCTCGACCTGACAGGTGAGCAGCTCGGACTCGCGCGCCCCCATGCGTCTGGCCGCGATTGCGTCCGGCGCGCAGCACAGAAGCAGGGTCGAACCGTCTGGACCGCCGAGCGCGCAGGCGAAGCACCGCAGCCCCGGGGGCGGCTCGATCCGATCCAGGACCTCGCCTCCGGCCCGCACCAGAAGACATGCGCCGCCGGCCGCATCGGCGCACCAGATCCGGTCCTCCCGATCCACCGCGAGCCCGTCCGGAGCTACCCGCAAAGCCTTCAGGGTGCCCCGGAGGTCGTCCAGCGGCGGCGGTGGCGCCAGCTGCGCCCAGACCGCGGCGCCGCCGAGGCTGCCGTCGGCCGCGATCGGGAAGGCGGTGAGGCGCGAGCCGAAGGTCTCGGCCACGACCAGGGTCTTCCCGTCGCCGAGGACGACGGCGCCGTTGGGGACCGTCAGATCGGCGGCGGCCACCTCGACCCGCCCGTCTGGGGTGACGCCGACCAGCGGGCTCGTCAGCGGTCTCTCCCCCGTCTCCATATCGAAGCCGAGGCCACCGACCCAGGCGCGGCCGTCGGCGGCGACGATCAGGTCGTTGGCCGGCCCCCGCATCAGCGGTCCGAGCTCGGCATAGACCTCGGGGCTGCCGTCACCGGACACGCGGACGATCTGCCGCCGACTCATCAGGACGACCAGAAGGCTCCCGTCCGGTAGCCTGCCGATCCCGCCCGGGTGATCGGGGAGGAGGTGCTCCTCGACCACGATCCCGGCCGGGTCGAGGCCGAGGACACGGTCGGCGAACATGTCCGCCACCCACCACAGGCCGGCGTACCAACGTGGGCTCTCGAAGAACCGCCCGTCGGCATGGAGGCGGTTCAGGGCGGTCACCCGCCGTTCACCCCACCGCAGCCGCGGCGGTGCCGAGGATCAGGGTCGCGGCGTGGTTGAACATGCCGCCGATCCCGTGGGCCAGGCTGATCTCGACCCCATCGACCTGGGCGGTGGCCTCGCCGCGCAGCTGGCGCACCGACTCCTGGATCGCGAACATCCCGTACATCCCGGTATGGGTGTAGGAGAGGCCGCCGCCGGAGGTGTTCAGCGGCAACTGCCCGCCGGGGGAGGTGTTGCCTGCCTCGATGAACGGCCCCGCCTCGCCGCGCGGCAGGAAGCCGAGGTCCTCGAGGCCGAAGATCGGCAGGTGGGCGAAGGCGTCGTAGATCATCAGATGGTGGACCTCGGCATGGGCGATCCGCGCCTCGCGGAAGGCCTGCGCCGCGGATACACGAAAGGCGCGCGAGGTGGTGAAGTCGTCCATCGTCGTGATGATCGGGGTCTCGCTCGACTCGCCGCTGCCGAGGACGTACACCGGCTTCCGCCGGAGGTCCTTGGCCCGCTCCTCCTCCATGATCACCAGGGCCCCGCCGCCGTCGGTCACCAGGCAGCACTCGAGCCGGTGGATCGGATAATCGACGTAGGGCGAGGCGAGGACGTCCGCGACCGTGAGTGGATCGCGCTTGAAGGCCCGCGGCGTCAGCGCCGCCCAGCGCCGCTGCGCGACCGCGACACTCGCCAGCTGCTCCGGAGTGAGGCCGAAGTCCTTCATGTAGCGGAGCACCCCGAGCGGCAGCATCGACGGCGGGCCTTTGGTCCCGAAGGGCCGCTCGAACTGGCCGTGCATCGACTCCGGCCCGGGGTCGGGGTAGGTCATCCCGACCCGCGACCGGCCGGACTGGCCGTGGGTGACGAGGACCACCTCGCAGTGGCCTGCCTGGATCGCCGCCGCGGCGTGCCGGACGTGGGCAAGGAAGGAGCACCCACCGACCCGGGTGCCGTCGACGTACCGCGGCCTGACCCCGAGGTAGTGGGCGACGTCGATCGGCGGATGGCCGGCGGTGGCGAGGCCGTCGATCGCGGCCGGCTCGATGCCGCAGTCGGCGATCGCGTTGCGGGCGGCGTCGACCTGCAGTTGCAGCGCGGACATCCCTGGGACGCGGCCGATCTCGGTCGACTCGGCGGCCCCGGCGATCACGATCCGACCGCGGCTCATGCCGGTCCCGCCGGGCGGAAGAAGGGCAGCACCACCGAGTTGCGCTCCTCGAACACGACCTCCAGCGGCAGGTCGAGCGGCAGTAGCTCCGGATCGGGCTCGACGCCGACGATGTTCGACATCATCCGCGGGCCCTCCTCGAGCTCGACGATCGCGATCACGTAGGGGACATCGTTCTCGAAGCCAGGCGCCGGGTCATGGCAGATCAGGTAGGTGTGCAGAGTCGCCCGGCCGCTCACCTCGGTCCACTCGACCCGATCGCCGAGGCAGGTCGGGCAGTGGTCCCGTGGGTAGAAGAAATGCGCGGCGCAATCGATGCACCGTTGGATGCTGAGCACGCCTCGCCCTGCCGCTTCCCAGAACGGCAGGGTGTCCGGGGTGGGCTCTGGCACCGCGCCGCTCACGGGCGCTGGTCGTCGCGGTGGCGGACCAAGGCCCGCATGCGGTCCGCGGCCTCCGGATCGCCGAGCAGCAGCTCGATCATCTCGTCCAGGTGGTCGGGCCGATCGTAGGAACGGAAGATCTTCTTGTACGCACGGATCGCAGCCGGGCTGGTGGCCGCGAACTCCGCCGCCACCTCCCAGGCCCGCGCGAGCAGATCGTCGGCCGGGACGCACTCGAGGACGAGGCCGAGGCGCCACGCCTCCCGGGCGTCGATCAGCGATCCAGAGAAGAGCAGGTACTTCAGCGCCGGGAGCGGCATCTGGGCGAAAAGCCGCGCGATCGCCAGGCCGTCGATCAGGCCGACCTTCGCCTCCGGGATCCCGACCCGGGTCCCCTCGGCGGCGATGACGACGTCGCAGGCGGTGGCAAGCCCGAAGCCGCCGCCGACACAGGTGCCCCTGATCGCGGCGATCGTCGGCTTGCGGCAGCCGCGGATGGTCGCGAAGGGAAGGTCGTCCTGGTACCTGAAGACCCGCTCGTGCGGCGGCCCGTCGTCGAGGTATTCGAGCATCTCGTTCAGATCGCCGCCGACGCCGAAGACGTCGCCCGCGGCGCTGAACACGATCACCGCGACCTCCGGATCGGCCTCGGCGATCCGCGTTGCGAGGCGGATCTCACGGTACATCTCGGTCGTGTAGGCGTTGATGTGGCCGGGGCGGTCGAGGACGATCGAGGCGATCCCGTCCGCGTTGTCGGACCTCAGGTTCTTGAACTCCTGCCCGCCTTGTCCTCTCGGCACCCTGGCCTCCCGTCGCCCTACGCCTCGACGCGCTTGCAGTCAAGGAACGCCTGAACGATCTCCCCGATCGGCGTCCCCGGGCCGAAATGGACTTTCACTCCGCTGACCAGCATCCGCTCGATCTCGGCGGGCTCGTCGATGCCACCCGCGAGCACCGGGATCTGCACTTCCTCCTGGGCCAGCAGCTCGACCGTATTGGTGGCGAAATGGCCGAGGCCGCCGCTGAGGCAGCTGACCCCGATCACGTCGGCGTCCTCCGCCACCGCCGCCGCGACCACGCTTGCGGTGGGGATGCGTTTGCCGAGGTAGATCACCTCGCAGCCCGCGTCGACGAGGGATTTGGCGATCAGGTTGATCGCCACGTCGTGCCCGTCGAGGCCGAGCTTCGCGAGGACGACGCGTGGCTTGTCGCTCAACGTGCGAACCCCGCGCGGGTCGCTGCCACGATCTCCTGTCCGGTCGCCCCGGTCTGCAGCGCCGCGATCGTCGGCGGTAACAGATTCTCGGTCGTCGCGGCCGACGCCTGCACGTCGGCCAGGGCCGGGGCGACGTCGCCGCGCGCGGCCTTGTGACGCTCGATCCGCTCCCGCATCTCCTGCTCGACCCGACCGAAGTCGACCTCTCCTTGGCTGCTCCCCTGAAAGAGATCCCGCTGCGCCGGTGCGACGTTCGTGGAGTGCCCGACCATCAGGCGCTCGCCACTCTCGAGCTGCGCCTCCCGGGCGCCCCTCTGTTCGTCGATCCGCTGCTTCACATAGCCGCTTTCCAACGCCCGCAGGGACCCGCCCTCCTCGTCCAGGCGCTCGAGCTCTGCGTGGACGGTGGTCGCCACGTAGTCCTCGACGTCGTGGAGCTTGGCGCTCCCGACCAAAGGATCGATCGTGGTGGCCGTGCCGTGCTCGTTGCCGACCACCTGCATGGTGCGGACGGCGAGCGCCGCCGCGTCGACCGAGGGGATGCGCAGCGCCTCGTCATAGCCGGTGGCGCAGAGGTAGTCGACCCCGCCCATCACCGAGGCGAGGACGCTGAGGGTCACGCGCGGCAGGTTCACCAACGGCTCGGCGGCCGACTCGAGACCGTGGGCGTAGCCCATCAGGCACATCACCGGCTGATCCTCGACCTTCACGCCGTAGTGCTCGGCCAGCAGTTCGCTCCACAGGGTCCGCGCCGCCCGGAAGACCGCCGCCTCGACGAAGAAGTCGCTGCGCTCGTTCAGGAAGAACATCAGTTTGCCGCAGACGTCATCCACGGTATAACCGCGACCGACCAGCTCGTCGATGTACACGATCGCGTTGCCGAAGGCGAAGGCCATCGCGAGCACCGGGCCAGTGCCGGCGACGTCGTAGTGGTTCGAGCAGACGGTCATGGCGACGCCGGGGATGTCCTCGTCGATCGCGTGGGCGACGCAGTCGCAGGCGATCCGCACCGCCTCGGCGGGATGGTGGATCTCGGTGCCGCGGGCGGTGAACTCCTTTAGCGGGTCGTTCTGCATCACCAACTTCACCTCGGGGGCACCGAGTTTGCGCAGAGTCGAGGCGACCATGCCCATGCCGATGTGCCCGACCGAGTTGGAGAGCATGCCGACGCTGTCCGCCCGGTCGAGCGCGAGCTCCGAGCAGATCGCCTCGAAGTCGGCCAGGGTCGTGCAGCTCACCCCGGCCCGGCCAACCTGGGCGTAGGCGAGTTCGGCGTCGGGGTCGAAGCCGAGCTGCGACGGCAGGTCGGTGGCGATCAGGAACGACTCGGCACCGACCTCCTGCAGGATGCGGAGGCGCTCGGCGGTCATCGCCGGGCTGCCTAGCCCGGAGTAGACCATGTAGCGAGGGCGGAAAGGGCCGCCCGCGGCCGCCCGGGCGCGACGCCACGCTGCGATCGCCGGCGAGCTCACCCCGGCGGCGGCGTCGTAGTCGCTCAGGATCGGCGCCCGGCTGTCGTTCGCGCTCGAAGTGGCGACCGTGCCGGTCTGCGCGCTACCGGCCATCACGATGTCGTCGACTCATACCAGTCCTCCCGGCCCACGGGGCCAGACAAGCGTAGCTCGGCACTCTGCGGGGCTGTCCGCCGGCAGAGGCCACGTCCTCCTCGCACTTGCCGCCGGGGGTCAGGCGGGCTTGAAAGTGACGCGGAGGTTGTCGACGCCACGGGTCCAGAGTCCGGTCTCCTGCGGCACGAAACCCTCCGACAGGCGCAGCTCCTTCATGTTGTCGAGGATCAGGTTGACACCGTTTTCGACCTCCGCTTTGGAGAGCGCGGCGCCGACGCAGAAGTGCCGGCCGTTGGCGAATCCGAGGTGATCAGCGCCGCCGCTGAATCCGCGCTCAACGTTGTTGTCGGTGCGGAAGATGTCGAACACTTCGGGGGTCGAGAACTTCCGCGGGTCGCGGTTGCCGGCGCCGAGCAGACAGTGGATGACCGAACCATCGGGGATCGTCACCCCATCCAGCTCGAGGTCGGCAATCGTCGTCCGCGAGGCGATGTTGACCGGCGCGCTGTACCGCAGGGTCTCGACGAATGCGTTGGCGACCAGGCTGCGGTCGGCGCGGACGGCCGCCAACTGGTCCGGGTGGCGGAGCAGGTTCAGCATCACCATGCCGAGCGCGCGGTCGGTGGTCTCGCCGCCGGCGACGACCATCAGGGTGATGAACGAACGCACCTCGTCATCGGTGAGCGTCTCGCCCTCGATTTCGTTCGAGCACATCTGCGAGACGAGATCGTTGCCCGGATTGGCGCGCCGCGCGGCGATCAGCGGCGCGACGAATTCGGCCAGTTCGTCGCGCGCCCGGATCCCGCGGGCGGCCGCCTCGGGGTCGTTGCCGACGTTCGCGACGAACGCCATCAGATCCTTGAACCAACGGATGAAGTCACTGCGCGACTCGCGCGGCAGGTCCAGCATCTCGAGGATCACCGAGATCGGGATCGCCTGCAGGTAGCTCTCGGCGATGTCCATCTCGGCGAACTCCTGCTCGCCCGCGAGGACCGGGGCCACGGCCTGTTCATAGGCGGGAGTGAACAGGGCCTCCACCACGCGCTTCACGACCGGCTGGTAATCGGCGATCGCCGTCCGGTTCAGCAGCGGCATGATCAGCCCGCGCTGCTGCTGGTGCTCGCGCCCGTCCAGCTCCAGCAGGGTCCGCCCGTACACGGTGCCGATCGAGGCGGCGTAGTTGTCAGAGCTGATCGCCTTGCTCTTGAGGATGTTGAGGATGTCGGCGTGCCGCGTGACCAGCCAACCCCCGGACCCCTCGTGAAAGACGACGGGCTCCTCTTCGCGCAGGTGCCGATACGCGATCTGGGGTTCGCGATCGTGCTCCTCCGAAAGGATGTCTGGGATCGCGCTCGCTACAGCCATCTCTTCTCCTCATTCCGTTATTCGAATTTCCCGTTGCGCTGAGTGTAACGGGTTGGATGATTTCGAACAAGGGCATCGGCCGCCCGCCGCGGCGGTAACCCGATCCGCCGCCGGGCTGACAAGAGCGCTCTGCTGGTTGCCGCCCCACAAAAGCTCCAGTGCGCGGCCCGGCTTGGCCGGGCGCGCGGCGACCCGCTCGATTTCACGGTTCACCTGCCCCCGCTCGGAGCGCTGGTCGAGCCGCCCCATCAGCTGCTGCAGCGCGGAGGAGGGCGAGGGTCATGTTGTCGCGCAGATTGCGCCTCGGGGTGAGAGGCGCCGGTGGAACGCACTCAACGCCCCGGCAGACGAACTTCCTACAGCGCGGATGACGCGAACTCAGTACCCGCTTAGTACCGCGTGCCACGCTCAATGCTCTGCACAACAGCAGAAAGGGCCTGCTTTGCAGGCCCTTTCAAAATAGCGGGGGGACGATCCGACCTTAGGGGAGCACGCGCCGTGCCGATTGAAGAAGCCGCAGATTTGGCTTTGTAGGCGGGCTTGAGGCGGGCCGTCGGAGGTAGCTCCGAGGCGCCCGCGAGAAGGCCTCGAAAAAGTCGCCTTGACATCGGCCGCAACCGCCCTACCTTGGCGCACCGGTAAAACGAAGCGGCCCTCGGCGGCGGTGCAACGCCATCCGAGGGCCTGACCACAAGGAGGCGAAGCTCCTCATGGCTGACGAGAACCCTAAGGGCGCCCCTCGGGCAGTGCCCATCATCTTTTCCGACCCCCTGATCGACCTCCTGAAGCAGGAGGTCGGCGGATGGCTAGCCGGCGTTGAGGAGGATCTTGAGACGCCGGGGCTTGAGGACCCAGAGGAGTCCGTCCGCGAGGCCGCAGTGTGGCGGCGCCTGCTCGAAGCACTCGACCGCCGCGAGGTCATGCTCCCCGACGAGGAGGCGCGGGCGACGATGGAGGCAGCGACCGAGGGCTACGAGGAAGCGGCGGAATACACGCTCGCGACCCTCCGGCACGACGCCCACCTGGCGCTGCTCGATCTCCTGGGCGGGGAAAGCACACGAACCGATGACCGCTAACCAGAGGATCGGCCGCAACATCAGGCGGATCAGACGTGCGGCCGATCTGAGCCAGGAGGCCCTCGCCGACCAGGCGGGCATCCACCGGACCATGATCGGCCAGTACGAGTGGGGAGAGCGGGAACCCCTGACCCGGTCATTCCTGAAGCTCGCCGCTGCGCTCGGCGTCGACCTGGCCGTGCTGGCGGAGGGCGTCAGATGGGAGCCCGGCCGGTCGAGCCCAGGCCGGTGGGTGATCGATGAGGACGCGAAGTGACGAGGAACGAGTACGCCGCCAACATGTTCGGCCGCAATCTCTGCCTGGCCCGCCGGCGCCGCGGACTCTCCCAGGAAAAGCTCGCCGAGCGCACCGGCTTGTGGGGCGACACCATCTACAAGATCGAGATTGGCCAGCGCTCGCCGAGGCTCGACACGCTGCTGACCCTCGCGGACGCATTGAGGGTCGACGCAGCGGAGCTGCTGAGTGACCTACGGCCTTAATCATGGCGACCAAATGCGACCAAACCGAGTCCACTGATCCGCGTCTAGAAGCGCAGCAAGGGCGTCGGATCGCTGGAAGGAACCAGGAAATGAATCCGTCTTTGTGCCCGCGAAATGGCCACATATAGGCGGCGACGCGAGGGCAGGTCGTCCTGAAAAAACGCCCCTGCGCAATAGGGCACGGCTACGGAGTCGAACTCCAGTCCCTTTGCCTTGTGGATCACCATGAAGCCCTCCTTCGGTGCCGGCCTTACGGCGTCCCGCGCGCGAGCCTCGGCATGAAGAAGTGCGGTCACATCGTCGTCAATTCCGGGCCGCAACCGCGCCAGTAAATAAAGCTGATCGCCGCGCAAGACCCGCCACCCTTTGACCCCGTGCTCGCCGTCCAGAACTAGGCGAATGCAACGCAGCCACTGAATGACCGTCGGCTCCGCGTGGAGACTCTCGCAGAGCCGGGAGAACTCGACGATCTTCTTTTTCGCACCAACCTTCACCCCGTCCGTCGTGCAAATCTCGCTCGCTTGATCTCGATAGGTCTTCGTCATCCCTTGTCCCCAATCGGCCATCGCCTTGACGAGAAGGGTCACCAACAGGTGATAGTCACCCTCTGCGGCAACGACCCGGTCAAGGAGAATTCTGGCCGGCTCATGGTCGGCCCCCTCGTGGTAGCGCCCACCACCGGGAAGCTTCTTTCGCAAACCTAGGGCATGAACGTTGTGGTGAGTGAGCGTGACGGTCCCCGCCCCCACATGCCGCGATAGAGCGCTGACGCACTCAGGAGCAAAGCCCTCCTGTCCTGGACCGGGGACGTCTCCGCCCCAGAGCTCCACCGTCACGCAGCTGGGCGGATCGGTGAGGTCGAGTGGCTCACCGGCTATAAGAGCTCGACGGGCCTCGACGATAAATGCGGCCATCTCCGGCTGACCGCGCCAGCGCCACGGCGTCGAGAGCTGCACTGCGGGAGATCGTTGAACCATCTCCGCGAAGTCGATCTGCTCGCCAGCGAAGTCGTAAATCGCTTGCAGATCATCGCCGAACAGTCGAAGGCGCGTCGGCGCGGCACTCGCAATCTTCTGGACGAGCGCATGCTGATCTTGGTCGCAATCCTGATACTCGTCCACGAGGATGACCGGATGCCTGACCGCAAGCCCGAGAGCTACCTCGGGACGCCGATCCAGGATGTCGATCGCCAGCCCGATCATGTCTTTAAAGCTCGGACGATCGTGAAATGGATCGATGGGCCTGGGCAGACCGAACGGCTTTGCGTAGAGGTCGACGAGCTCCGCGGCCAGTGAGTGGATGGTCTTCATGACAGCAGCGCCACCACGAAGCCGACGGTTGAAAGTCTCCCGCGCAGCATTGGTATGGGTGAGGAAGAGAACCGATCTGCCAGCCGGCAGCGTCGGCGCGATCGTCTGAGCCGCGAGCACTGCCTCATGAGTCTTGCCGTAGCCTGCTGGCGCCTCAATGATCAGGAGTGGCGCACCGCCGCAGATCTGCGCTCGTATCGCCTCGAGCTCCACGTCACGAACCTTCGGAAGACACCTCGATCGGGACTAGAGACAAGATCGATGCCCAAAAGGCTTCACCATCCCGGACAAGCTGGATCTGGGGGTGATTCGCACACAGATACTCGCCGACCATCAAGCTCGCCTGAAGCGTCTTGAACCAGCCGCGTTTCTTAGCGGCAGTGCTGAAAGCGACACGGCAATCTTCTTCGCCGATCTCATTCTCCAATTCGACGAGAGTCTTCCGCGACTGGTTACCGAGGTCGCCGTTGAGTTGTTGATATCGCGCATCGGCATTGCTCCAACCAGCACCGTCTGGGGCCGCGATCAATCGATCGAGCTCTAGCAATGAGAGCTGCTTGGAGAGCGCCTCCTCGAAACAGCCTGCGTCGGTATAGGTGCCAAAGACAACTCCATCTACGGCGCCCAAGGCTGCCCGTCTGCCTTTGTGAATGTCCTCTTCGTCTAAGAAGACGCCGAATGATTCTCCTGCCTCAACGAGCGCATCAGTGACCGCGAAGAGCTTCGGCTGTCCTCCCCCATCGACAAGCCGTACTCCGAGAGCCCCTAGGGTCGTCCCGGCCTCGGTCGCCTTTCGCTTGAGAATCGGTTCGAGGACGCCTACCTCAGTCTGCCCTTCGAGAATAAGCGGCAGCCGGCATAGGAGGGCCTCTGGATCGGTGCTACGCATCGCATCCAGCCCTTTGGGCAACGAGAGAACACGCCCACTTCCTTCATCCAATGAGCTCACCCGATGGAGCTCGTTGATCGCCATCTCTCCGACCGCGCTCGGGGAGTGCGTGGTCACAAAGGCTTGGCCGTCGTTCCCGATCGCTTTCCGAATTCGAGCGATCAAGTCCCGCTGCCGGAAGGGCTCCAAACCGCTCTCGATCTCGTCGATGACAAACAATGGCGATCCGGCGATAAGCATGCTGGCCAATACGAACAGTGCGAGTTGCTGGGTGCCCAGACCGGCGCTGGCCAACGGCACTGCAAACTCCCCTGAGACTCCGAACAGCCCGACTGAGGAAAGAAGATTCTGTCCTAGGGGCGAGAGAATCGCTAGATCGAGTTTTCCGGCGCCAGGTGCGACCGCTTGAAGCGCCTCCGATAGCTCCTGCAGGCGAGCGGCGGTCTCCTTGGGAACCGAGAAGTCGTCTCGCGTCGCCTGCATTGCCTCGGTGACCAGCGCTCGAAGTTGATCTGGCTGAACATTCCGAGTAAGCAGAGACCCCCGCGACATCCGCAGATCACGGTACGCAGCGCTCGGAGAAGCAATCCGGGACAGCCCGAAGGCCTGTCGTTTCGACGGCGAGAGGGGGAGTTCCCCGTCGCTCGGATCGATAACGGTGTGCGCTATCTCGAGATCGTCGGTTCCCGTCGCTCGGAGGCAAAGGACTCCCTCCCCCTCCGGGTCGGGCTTGGCCTGAGCGCGCCTCTCCGAAGGAAGCCAGGTCCACAGTGGCGCCGCTGGCCAGGCACTCAGAACCGCCTCATCTAGTTGGCCGACCAAGAGGTCGACCTTGAATCCAGCTCCGACGTTTGCCCCGTAGTAATCGTGCTCGGATGCCACACGGCCAGGCGCGGGCGAGAGCACAAGCGAGATGGCATCGAGGATCGTCGACTTCCCGGAATCGCCTGGTCCAATGAGGCAATTGATCCCGGGTCCGGGACACCATACGAGCTCTTTGATGCCTCTAAATCGCTCAACTCTGACGCGCCTGATCTGCATCTACACCGCTCTACGGCGTGAGCCGGTCGGGATAGTGCAACCTTTGATGCTCCGTTCAGTTCTTCCCCACTTCCACATCGAGAGGAAGCCGTATGACTGGACCGTGGCAGACACTTAGAAGAGGGTGACGAGGCGAAGCACTCGACGCGATGGTTCGTAGGCCAGGGACGCGAGCAATCTCGTTTTGCGTGCCGAGCCCTCTTCATCCCGACTCTCAAGCTCCACCATCAGATCGAAGAGGCTCGTATCGTGCTCGTCGAGGTAGCGGAGCTTGTAGATGTAAGAATCGCTGACCTTCGCCTTGACGGCCGCGGCCAGTTCATCGTTGCTCAACGCAAGCAACCCGGCGCGCTCAAGACCGCCGGGGTGATGTTGTCTCAGATACTCGGCCTTCGCGCTGTCGACTTCGATATCGAAATCTGCCAGAGGAAGCGGGTTGCCGGAGATAGCGGTCAGAGAGAAGTCGGTGTCGCCCTCGGCTCCAGGAACAACCCGACGCTCGATCTTGTAGCCGAGGAATAGATGAAAGTACATGTCTTGGTTGCTGAGGCACTGGTATCCGTTGTCCTCGACGGGCCAGCCGGGAAGGTTGTAGTTGACCGTGTTAGGTGCGTCATCTTCGTGGCCATTCAACATAGCCCTGCGATGCTTGAGATAAGCGTTCACGAGCGTCGTCGACAACCAGTCCTTCATCGACGAGGAGGTCGACGCCTCGACATATCCGACGAAAGGATCGTAGTCGGACAGGCCATCAGTGATGTCGGTGACCATCCTCGCAGTCAAATTGTTCAAATACACGCAATAGATCTGATTCGTGTCCACCAGGTCAACCCGGCGAATGAGATTTGCCTCTGTGTTGAGAAGTTCGACCCCGCGGTCTTGGAGGTGTGGCTCCAAGACCAGGTCCCCGTGGCGGATCGAGCAAGAGAGGTCAGGCGGAAGCAGCGGCAGGATCACCTCAGCTACCGCATACCCGTACGCGCCAGCCTCGATCCGCGCCGTGTCGAACAGAAAGGCCCGCTCTCGTCGAGTGCGTTGCGGCGTCAGAGCGTTGCCGAGCTCCCCATATTCAATGCCCTTCGCGGCTATCGCGGCAACCGTGGTCTCATGCATCGCCTTGATTTCACGCCTCATCTGTTCCGGCGACAGGTTGAAGAGGGAGCTGACGACCTCCAACATCACCGAGTCGCGGGCTTCGAGCGTCCAGATGGGCAGTCCGCCCTCGGCCATCACTTGTGACTCTCGCAACCAAGCAGCGCCGCAGTGTCTGTGAAATCACTTCTTGTCACGTAGCGAGTCGATGGACGATCTGACCGACGGTCGAAAGCGCCGCCTCAGCGCGCCCGGCAGGTATCACGAACTGCTGAGCGCTACGCAGGTGCCAGATTTCGACTTCAGGGACCCGTCCGGTGCCGAGTTCTTGCTCGGCGACCCGCCAGGCCGGTGCGGCGTATAGGAGCGTGCGCTCGTCGGTCGGATCGTTGGTGTCCCAGAGCACGAGCCGAGGCACATACCCAGCGTCGTCAAGCAAGAGCACATCAATGTAGACGCCGAGTTCATCGGGAGGAAGGACGAGATCAGAACGCAAACCCTCGGCGAACGCGGAGCGGCCGTCCTGGTCGGCCAGGTCACGATAGGTCCGGAAGCAGCGCCGGATTGCTTCGGCCCAGCCTCGATTCTGGGGGCTACCTGCGGGACCCCAATATGAGCTATTGCGGAAGGAGCGATCCAACCGCTCGGCAGCGACCTCTCCCCCTTCACGGTGATACCTGACCACCGCAGACGCTGCACTAGGAAACGGAGTCGGCGGTGAAAATCCCGCTGCCGAACCGGTCAGGGTTAGGCCAGGCTCTCTGACTCCTTTCCGATAGAGACCGTAGGTGATTCGCGTCATCGAATCGATTGGGGGACGGGGTGGGCAGAAAGCACCGCGTGGGCCTGTTCTCCCCACCGTCGATGAAGTTCAATCGATTCCGTGAGTGAAATCGCAGGCTCGCCGTTAAGCAGCTCGGGATACTCGATCGGAAGCGCAATATCCCCGACAGTGAGCAGATCTTGCGTGAGGGCCATGAAATGGGCGAGGTTGTCGCGCGCCACCGGGTCATCGAGGGCGTCTTGGTCGTCGAAGACGTCTGCCGCGTAGGTGACATCGGCGACACCATTGGTCTCGCAAGAGACCCTCCGAAGGAGACACGGCGCACATACGCCGCAGTGCGCCCTGGTCCGTCCAATCTTCCAGCAGGAGACAGTGTCCACGAACCGATCTGCGATACCCAGGTCCACCCCGACGCCCACAACCTCGGGCTTCGTTTTGGCTACAAGAGGATTGACGATCTCGATCTCGCTATCGAGGACGGCCGTGGCCAGCTGGCTGATCCGCTCGACAATCGGCGGTGCGGCCGTATGGGTTGAGAGGCTCCCGATCCTCGCCTCCGTGAGTGGGAGATGAATGGCCATGACCCCGTTCTCACTGATCCAGACCTTTCCCGACCCACCCACTGCCGCGACGGCCGATGCGGCCCCTAGATATAGGAGGGTTCTGGACCGCTGAGAGGCCTCAAACGTCGCGAACGACCCTTGCGCGGAGCGGCGGGCCGAGAGTTTCAATCTGACGACACCACTCTCGAAGTTTCGAAGAGCGGCCTCGACGGCCGCCTGCGCAGTGTTCGTCGCTCCGCTCGCAGAATGGGACAGAAGCAACGGAACAGTCCCCTCCGAGAGAAGAGAGGCGGTCCCGACAAAGGAATCCTGGCCGCCGGAAAGCAACGCGACTCCCTCGTGCTTTGGAAAGGCGGTAGTTCCCATCCGCGGCGGGCCGGGTGCATCGGCAGCTTCCACAAAGTGAAGACGTAGCGCGTCACCAGTGAGGTCGACCCAGACGCCCTCGATCGCCGACCGATGGTCGTCCCAGAAGTCCGGATCCCTCACAGGAAGCCAAAGATCAATTGACCGACTCCAGTCCGTGTCGCCACGTCCTCGCTCGCACACTAGGTCGGCCGCGAATAGATGAGAGAGAACTTCAAGCCAGTCGAGCTCCCGCGGGGCAAAGAGCCTGGGGAGTCCGGTTGCAAGGGCCTCGAAATTTGCCGTGAAGTTTCGCTCGCCGTACTCGGTATCCCGGCTGCGTATATAGAGGATTCCCGGAACAGATGGAGCAGCACAATCATTAACCACGACGGAGAATCTCTTCATCGCTCGCCGCCCGGGAGACGGCGACCACGCTCGAACGCCTCTTGGAGAAGGCCTCTCCAGCTCTCCTGCGGATCGCCGGTTGGAACCTCTGCCGCCGCCGCAACCCCCGCAGCGGCGGAAGCGAGCTTCTCGGTCAGGACTCGCGCCTCCGAGACGCCGATGCTTTGAGGCCCTTCAGTCAGGAACCCGATCTCGCGGGCCGTGACGTGCTTTGCGTACTGGGAGAGGACCTCACCCAAGTACGAGGCCAAAGCGCGGCTCGGATCGCCGAGCGCATTTTGGATTGACGCGGCAGCTTCGGCGCCCGAACGTCCCTCCAAGGACGCCTCCTCCCCGGAAGCGCTCCTCACCAAGACGGTAGCGAGCGCACGCTCGGCGATCGGTGCCGCGGAGGTCGGCTCAAGCTCGGCAGCCGCTCCACGGGCCTCGGACACGTATGCCAACAACTCTCGGTCAGGGCGCTCTGCCGCCTCAATCCGAGCCAAGAGCCGTTCCGGGGCGGTCGTTACAGCGAGCGCGAAGAAGGCGACGGCCCGGCCTGAAAGCGCCTCCTCCCAATCGCTACCCGCGTTGAAGAGCTCAGAGCAGAGGCGCTCAACGGGCTGGCCCTGCTGAAGGGCAGTCGTAAACGCGCTCCAACGTGGAGTCACCGGCGCTCGATAGGAGACAGACGTTCCCACTACTCGCCCTCCTCGGCGAGCATGAGCTCGAAGTCCTCAGCGAGGACGAGACCCCGCTTATAGGCCGTGACCCAGTCGATGGATTCTCGTGCCGCAGGGTCTATTTCGCGGGCCACAACCGACAGAGCCAGACCCGCGAGGTCAATCGCCTGAACGTAGACAAGCTGGATATCGACCTTCTCCAGCAACTCGGCCGCTCGACCATGGAAGGGATGATCTGCGTCCGACCCAGGAAAAGAGGAGGAAACGACTACGAAATAGCGCAGCTCGTAGCCATCGGCCTCGAGTTGTGGACGGGCATTCTCCACGTAGCCAGAAATTCGTAGAACGTGATCAGAGTTCATGGTGTAGCCGCGGGATGCCGCTTTACAGTCCACTAGCGCGGCCATCGGCGACGACGGGCTCCCAAGGGGCCAAGTGATCACGCTGTCCGCCAGACGCTGGCCGCGCGCGGCCTCCCCGTAACGGACGCCACCAAACCGAAACACTGAGGTGAGCATGCGGAACGTCAGTCGCTCAAGAAGATCCTGCGGCGCCGCCCCGTGACTGTTCAGTTCATGGGGGAGCTCGTTGAGAGCCAGGACCGGCAGCCAACGAATGCCTACTGGATCGAGAAGCGCAGCTTCGGCCCCAAGGTGGGAGAGCGCGTCCAATCGATCGTAGGCGGGGTACGGAGAGTTGTCGGCCCAGCCGACAAGAGGAGTCCGTTCAAGCCTCTTGATGAGATCGTCAGGACCTACGACGGACAGCTCCAACGGGACAACAAGGTCGTTCTCCACGCCGAATGGTGCGAGTATCACGCCCTCAGAGTCGGCCGCGTCACGGACTCGATCCGCCAATCGATCCATATCGTCTTGACCCACCGGGCCCGCGGCGATTCGAACACGTAGCGTCCTCGGCCTCCAAAGGGGCGTCGTCGACACCACGAGCTCATCGTAGGTCGCCGGACCACTGAACTCGACCACCTCGACTCCGTGTTCCGTGAGGAGTACCTGAAAGAGTTTTCGTCTTTCGTCTCGCGACAACGACGCAAGATCCGACGCTCCGAATCGACGAATCGGTTGGGTGGGTAAGGCCTCGGGCACGCCGGCCCCAGGTACGTCTTTCATGACGGCCTGACCTCGGGAGCGGGGAGACGAGTCGCGGCTCTCTGGTTGCGTCGGGACGAAGGGCAGTTAATCACTCAGCCATATTCTCGATTCAGTCGGATACAAAGACAGTTCGAGTTGGATATGGCGGTGTCCTTCCTGCGGACCAAGTGCCATCATCGCCAGATGCTTGAGGACGGAAAGAATGAGCTAGCCCGCATGGGAGAGGCAGCGCGGGCCCGCGTCGGGAACCTCTGGTCTCTCTTCCTGGACTGGGCAGATCGGAATCCCGAGGGGGCAGCTCGGCTCAGGCTTTTCGTGGTCGAATTAGCAGAGACGCCTCCTACGGATGGCCTCCTGGGCCTCATGCGGGCGTTCTTGTTTGGTGTCGCGCCGCCGAACTGGCAGGGGCTTCCGGCTGGCTTGGTTCGAGAGGCGGAGATCCTTGTTAGCGAGACAGGTCTTTGCCTGGTCTGGGTCCCGGACGCAAGCATCGTCGTTCAACTTGTCGAAGCCGCCGACAGGGAGGAGCGCAACTCGATTCTCGTGCTGAACTCCGACCGTATCCTTGACTCGATCGAAGCAACTATCGAGGAGGTTGCCCACCCCGAATTGCGCTTGCTTCGCGAGAGGATCTTCGAAGCCACGCAGACGGCGCGATCTGGTTTTTTCGGCGCGTCTCAGACGCTCTCAGCAACCGTTCTTACCGGCGTCCTAGAAGACCACTACGGCTTTTCCTTCGGACTCGCGCGCCAGGCGTTTGACGCCGAACCGCCCGCCGCCGCCGGCCTCTGGTCTCATCGCCGAGCCTTGGTCCAAAGCGCCATCCACCTCTCGATCGTTCGGTCGGAGACGCGGTCCCCAGACGCCGGTTTCAACCGACACGTCACCGGCCATGGCTCTGACCTCGGACACCTTTCCGAGTCTCATTCTCTTGAGGCGCTGATGCTTGTCTCCGCTGCCATTCGAGAGCTGGAGGCTGCCTATCGGGTTGCTGAATGTGGCTTCGCTTTGACCGCTCAGCTCAAACAATGGGTGGCCAGTCAGACTCATCCGATCGGCCTCGTCCCTCGCAGTTGATCTTTCCTTGCGATAAGCGATCCGACTCAATGCTGTGAAAGGAGGCGCGGCAGGGCGATCAACGGGCCCGGTGTAGTTTCCGGTGTAGTTGCTGGTAGTCTTACGTTTAAAGCAATAGGAGCTATCCGTGCCTGTACTCACTCCACCAGCCGCTGAGCAACTCGACCACGACGCCGCAACCCTGTCGATCCCAGAGGTCGCGGGCTACCTGCAGGATGCCCTCGGTCAGAAGATCGCGGCCCATCTGGTCGGGTCTCGGGACGTTAAGCAGATTGGCCGCTATCGCAAGACGGACGGGCCAACGCCAGGCGCAACGACTGATCTGCGGCTGCGGGAGGGCTACAAGATCGTCCGCATGATCGTCGAGAGCTTCGACGACAAGACCGCCCGGGCGTGGCTCTTCGGGACGAATACGCGCCTTGACGACGAGGCCCCCATCGACGTGCTTCGCCGCGCCACCGAACCGACCCAGTTCGCCGAGGTCAAGGCAGCCGCCAGGCAGCTTGTTAGCTTCGAGGGGTGAGCAGGGGAGAGCTTTGGCGAGTCGGGCATCGCGCGGATCCGCTTGCCTTCACGCCGCTGTCCCTCTGCTCCTGGAACCATCGCTTCGACGACATCGAGCGGCGCTTCCGAACGATCTACTGCGCTGAGAATCCGGAGACCTCCCTCCGCGAGGTACTCGCCGACTTCCGCCCGAACCTCGCCGCGCTCCAGGCGCTCGCCGACGCGATGGGAGACGACGCACTGGACGACCTTTCCGAGCCGGTCACCGCGAGGTGGAGAGAAGAGCATCTCCTCGCCCCTGCGCGGATGGTCCTCGACGGCGAAATCGTCGATCTCACCGAGCCCGATGTACGGGCAGCCATCGAGGCGCTCCGTCGCGAGCTGCTGGTCGAGAACGGACTGGAGCATCTCGACCTCCACGAGATCACCTCACGACGGCGAGTCGTCACGCAGACGATCGCCGGCGAGCTATTCGACGGGGGCGCCGCCGCCGTTCGGTTCCCGTCTCGCCTCGACGGCCTACCCGCCCTGGCTCTCTTTGAGGGGCGAGCCGAACTCCTGGAGGCAGGCGAGCCGATCGCCCTGACCGACCCGGCCCCAGACCCGCTCGTCCTGGTCTGCGGGGAGTGGGACCTCGCAATGGAGCCCACCGGGCCATCCTGACCCATCTCGTCACCGGCCTTCCCGTGCCGGTGATTCCCTCCCAGGGGAGCCACTTTCAGCGCTCGGCGCCCTGATGGGTATGAGCCACGACGGGCGTTCCTGTTCCAACTCCCTCGCACAAGCACCTAGGCACGTTTGTAGACGTCACCCCCACCCCGCGGTATCCACCGGGAGATGCGAACGGCGGGTGACCAGACGAAACCGAGATTCGCAGGGCGTCGCCGAACCCTTCGTCCGAGACTTCGTCGGTGTGTTCGCGCGACCCTTCGTCGGACTTCGGCGAGCGGCTGGCGCAAACGCCGCGGTGTCGCGGATCGCGGGCGGCCGGATTTGCCGACATCTCTGCGCGTCGTCCAGTTCGGAACATGACGTGAACCTCTCGACCTCGACTCCGCTCTCGATCACTCCTCCCTCCTCTGCACTCCGCGCGAACACGATCGCCACGGCGCCGGCGAGGCAACGCCAATCGACCGACCGGCCGCGGAAGGGAGGCCGCGCATGAGCGCGGCGGTGACGGCGGGGGTGGGGCTGCCTGAGATCACCGCGGAGCTGATCGCGTCGGTCGGCGGGCATCGCGTCCTCTCGACCGAGCAGCTCCGGACGATCCACCTGCCCGAGCGGAGCTTGCGGCGGACGCAGCAGGTGTTGGCGAGCCTGGAGAGCGCGGGGCTGCTCTCCCACGTCGACGCACGGGTCGCACCGCGGCGACTCTGGTTCCTCAGCGAGGCCGGCGCCGACCTCGCCGTCGACGCCGGCGGGCTGGAGCGGAGGCCGAAGGTGCTCGAACCGAGGGACGCCGCCGGGGCGCTCCGCGCTCACACGCTCGCTGTCAACGACGCAGCGATCTGCTTCGTCCGCGCGGCGCGGGAGCGCGGCGATGAGTTCGGGGGGCTGTCGTGGCGGCACGAGGTCGCCCACCCTCTGAACGCCGGACGCGGAACGCGCCGCCGGACCCTCTTCGCCGACGCCCTTCTTACCTACCTCCAACCGACCGCGACGAGCACCTACATGCACCAGGTCTTCCTTGAGCTGGACCGCGCGACGCTCAGCGTCGACCGACTCGCTGCGGAGCTGAGTCGCTACGCGGATCTCTACCGCCTCGCGAATCCGGACGGAGGGCCGATGTGGAAGCGGAGCTATCCGACCTTCCCGCGGGTGCTGTGCGTCCTCGCCGGCAACTCGCGAGAGGCGCTCGGTCGGAGGCGAGACATCACCCTCGCCCTCCTCCGCCAGGATCCGCAGGTCGGTCGCACTCCCGAGCTGCAGATCTACTTCTGCCTGCTCGAAGATCTGGAGGACGAAGGGCCTTTCGCGCCGATCTTCCGCGAGCTCCATGATCCGAAACATCCCGTCGATTGGCTCGGGGATCCCGGCGGAGAGGAGGCGACGACTTGAGATCCCGGGGCGACCACGCTAAACCTGCTGATGGCGGATCGTCGTGCGCTCGGAGGCGCCCCGACCCGATCCGCCGCAGGGAATCTCCGACCGAGGAACTTCGACCCGAGATGTCGATCGAGTACACGCAACCGGGCACGGCGCTGGACGCGCAGCTTCGGCGCGAGCAGGCCCGGGCCGTCTTCGATCTGCTCGCCGCCCATCGCCGACGGATGGAGGACTGATGCGGAGGTTCGCCTGGTACGGGCGCCTCTCGACCAAGGACAAGCAGGACCCGACGCTCTCCTTCCCCTCGCAGCGACGGGAGTGCGAGGCGAAGGTGGCTGAGCTGGGCGGGCGGATCGTCTGCGACTTCACCGACCAGGAGTCCGGCCGGCGTGACGACCGGGCGGGCTGGGCCGAGCTGGTTCGCGAGGCCAAGGAGGTCGAGGTCCGACGTTTCGACGCGGTGATCATCTACGCGACCTCGCGCCTCAGCCGCGAGATGTTCCACGCGCTGAGCTTCGAGCGCGAGCTGACCCGCGTCGGGGTCGAGGTCCTCTACGCCCTGACCTCTGGCGACCAGACGAGCCCCGAGGGCCGGCTGATGCGGCACATGTTCCAGGCGCTCGACCAGTTCGAGGTCGAGAAGCTCGGCCGTGAGGTGCGGAGGGGTCAGACCGAGAACACGCGCCAGGGCTACCGCAACGGCGGCCGCGCCCCTTACGGCTACCGCCTCCGCCACGAGCCGCATCCCGACCCTGCCCGAGCGCGGGCCGGCGACACGAAGTCGCGGCTCGCGGTCAACCCCGAGCAGGCGCCGGTGATCGTCGAGATGTTCACCCGCTTCCTCTCCGGCTCGGGCTACGCCGAGATCGCCGACCACCTGAACCGGCCCGGCGGTCCCCCCTCCCCTCGCCACGTCGACACCAAGCGCAACACCTCCGGGCGCTGGTCCAAATCGACGATCCGCTCGATGCTCGACAACCCTGTCTACACCGGGCGCCTCTACTGGAACCGGCTCGACTTCCGCGCGGTCAAGCAGGGCGAGGGACCGCTGGTGCGCCGCGGCGAGGAGGAGTGGATCGAGGCCGAGCGGGGCCACGAGGCGATCGTCTCCGCCGAGGACTTCGAACGCGCCCAGGTCGAGATGCGGGCGCGGACCACCGGCAACTCCGGCAACCGCCGGCGCCGCGCGCAGAAGCGCTTCTATCCGCTGCGCGGCATCGTCCACTGCGCCACCGGCCACAACCCGCTGCGCATGCACGGCAAGAGCCGGAAGGGCAACAACTACTACGCCTGCGGCTACCGGATCTCCTACGGCGACACCGCCGCCGAGGCCAACGGCCACGGCAAATGGCAGTACGTCCGCGAGGACCGGGTGATCGCCCTCGCCGACTCCTTCATCTCGAAGCGGATCTTCGGCCCCGATCGCCTCGACCACTTCCGCCGCCAGCTCGCCGCGCTCCGGGCCGAGGTCGGCGGCGAGGAGGACGACGAGCGCGAGCGCGTCGCCGCCCGGCTCGCCGAGCTGGAGCAGAAGATCGAGCGCCAGCTCGACGCGATCGAGGAGGGCATCGACCCGATCCTCGTCGGCGACCGGATCCGCGCACTGAAGACCGAGCGCGAGGAGGTCGAAGCGAAGCTCGCGCAGCTCGATCACGCACGCACCGACAGCAGTGCGGTCGACCCCGACGAAGCGGCCGAAATCCTCGCCTCGGTGCCTGACCTCTCGGCCGCGCTCGCGGAGGCCGATGCTGAGACCCGCCACGCCCTCTACGAGGCCTTCCGCCTCCGCGTCGAAATCGACCGAAACGCGGGCCAGATACGACTGAAGGCGCTCGTATCGAGCGCCTTCAGTGAGATCAAGGGCCTGAGCGAATTGTCTGGGTCCGCTCCTAAGGCCATAGCGGGGGCAGGATTCGAACCTGCGACCTTCGGGTTATGAGCCCGACGAGCTACCTGGCTGCTCCACCCCGCGGCGGTCACTGGATTTTAGCAATGCGGCGTTGATTTTCGGCGCCGGGGGTTGGAGGAAGCTGGGGGTGGCGGCTGAATAGGGTGCGCGGATGGCGCTGGAGTCGCAACGGGTGGCGGTGATCGACATCGGGTCGAACTCGACGCGGCTGTTGGTCGCGGACGTGGCGGGCGGGCGGGTGAAGCCGGTGGAGCGGCGGAGCACGGTGACGCGACTCGGGCGGGGCGTGGATCTGAGCGGGCAGTTGGCGGCGGAGGCGATCGAGGCGGCCTGCGCGGCGGTCGGCCCTTATGTAGTGACGTTGGGGGAGTTGGGAGCGGAGCGGGTGGACGCGATCGCGACGAGCGCCGTGCGGGACGCCACGAATGGGGGCGCATTCGTGGCGGAGCTGAGGGAGCGCTTTGCGCTCTCGGCGCGGGTGCTCGACGGTGAGGAAGAGGCGCGGCTCACCTACCTGGGGGCGACCTCGGAGCATTCGCCGCAGGTCCCGACCCTGGTGATCGACATCGGCGGCGGGTCGACGGAGCTGATCGTCGGCCGAGGACGGACCGTCGACTGGCACACCTCGCTGCAGGCGGGGGTCGTCCGCCACACCGAGCGCCACCTCGTCCACGACCCCGCGACCCCGGTCGAGCTGGAAGCGCTGGCGCGGGACCTGCGAGGTCTGATCGAGACCGCCAGGGCGGAAGCGCCGGACGCCGAGGCGGGAATCGCGGTCGCCGGGACGCCGACCTCGCTGGCGGCGATCGAGCTGGAGCTGGAGCCCTACGATCCCCTACGGGTCCACGGCCACGTCCTGGAGCTGCGGTCGATCCAACGGATGCTGTCGCAGCTCGCGGCGACGCCGCTGGCGCAGCGGACCGAGATCCGCGGGCTGCACGCGGACCGGGCGCCGACGATCGTCGCCGGGGTGGTGACCCTGGTCGAGGTGATGCGGGCTTTCGGCCTCGAGCAGATCACCGTCTCCGAGCACGACATTTTGTACGGAGCGGCGATTGCGTTATCGGAATCGACCTAAGTAAACTGTCGTCGCGTTCTAAGCTGTTCAACTACCGGTTGGACATTGGCTGACCGGCCAACAGGACAAACGGGCAGTTGGTAGGCGGGGACCCCCACAAATGGGCTACCCGAAAGCCCCAAATCCGGTAGTCCACGCACAAAAGGGTGGACAAGTCCCACCTGCCTTGGCAATACTTCTCCGCACCGGGGACGAGGAGGGGTCAGTCTCTCCTTGCCCTTGGCATAGGGCTTAGGCGATTGCCGCATCATGGCGCCTCCCGCCGTCTGAGCCCACAAATCAAGGGTCCCTGAAGACGTACCCCTGCCCGTCCTGAGGGATCCGCGTGAATCGCCCGTCAGAGATGTCGGGCGATTCTCGTTTTAGGGACCGTGTACGCCCGCGTTCGCCGATTCGGCGGCGGTGTGGGCCGGCCTCGCAAGGACGCAGGGAAGCGAGCCGAGGGGAGCGCACACCAGTGCGCGACCCGAGACGAGCGACCGAGGACGCCGCGAGGTGCCCCCGCGCCGCCGCCGATCAAGCAAGGTTCGCTTTGCGGGGGTAGGCGATCTCCGGGTCGGTGATGACGTTCACCAGGGTCGGTGCCCCCGAGGCGAACGCGCGCTCCAGTGCGGGGCGCAGCTCGTCGGGGTCCTTCACCAGGACGCCCTCGCAGCCGAGGGTCTCGACCAGCTCGTCATAGCGCGTTTCCGGCCGCAGCTCAGCCGCCACCGAGTAGCCGTAGAGGTACTTCATCGGGTGGTGCTCGAGCGCCCAGATCCCGTTGTTGCCCATCACCCCGACGACGCCGAGCCCGTGGCGGGCCATCGTGTCGAACTCCATCCCGGCGAAGCCGAAGGCCCCGTCGCCGAGCAGCAGGCAGACCTGCCGGTCGGGGTTGGCGACCTTCGCGCCGATCGCCTGGCCCGGCCCGGCGCCGAGGCAACCGAACGGGCCCGGGTCCATCCAGCACCCCGGCTCATAGGTGTTGATGTAGCGACCCGCATAAGACACGAAGTCGCCACCGTCCCCCACCACCACCGCATCGCGGTCGAGGACGTTGTCGAGCTCGCGGTAGACGCGCACCGGGTGCAGCGGCGAGCGCGGGTCGTCGAGCTGCTCGCGCTCCGCCTCACGCGCCTCGCGCTCGACGTTGTCGAGCTGCTCCAGCCACGCTTTCGACCGCCGGCCCTCCCCCGCCGCCGCGGCGATCGCGGCGAGCCCATCGGCGACGTCGCCGACCAGGTCCAGGTCCGGCAGCCGGTTGGCGCTCAGCGCGTTGGGCGCGACGTCGAGACGGATCAGCTTCGTGTTCTCGCCGAAGCTCCCGCCGAAGCCGAGCCGGAAGTCCAGCGGAACGCCGATCACCAGCGCCACGTCGGCACCCTGCAGCGCCGTCGAGCGGGCGCGGCTGAAGGCGAGGTCGTGGTCGGCGGGCAGGCACCCGCGGCCGAGGCCGTTGAGGAAGACCGGGACGCCGAGCGCCTCGGCCAGCACCCGCATCTGCTCCTCGCCGCGCCCCCAGTAGAGCCCGGTGCCGGCCATGATCACCGGCCGCTCGGCCCCGGCCAGCATCGCCGCGGCCTCCTCGATCCCCTCCGGCGCCCGCGCCTCGCGCGCGACCGGGCCCGGAATCTCGTACTCCGCCTCGGAGAAGACGACGTCCATCGGATAATCGACGAAGGTCGGGCCGCTCGGCGCGGCGGCGGCGGTGTCGAAGGCGGTGGCCGTCAGCGCGGCGATCGCGTCCGTGGTCCTCGCCGTCTCCGCCGACTTGACCAGGGGCGCGACGAAGGGCAGGTGGTCGATCTCCTGTAGCGAGCCCGAGCCCCAGCGCATCTCCGGCGCCCGCCCGCCGAGGACGACGACCGGCGAGTTGTTCGACTGGGCCCCGGCGATCGCGCTCATCCCGTTGGTGACACCAGGCCCCGCGGTCAGCGCCGCGACCCCGACCCCGCGGGTCGCCTTGGCCATCCCCTCGGCGGCGAAGGCGGCGGTCTGCTCGTGGCGGACGTCGAGGATCCGGATCCCCTCCGCCTTGCAGCCGTCATAGATCGAGAACAGGTGCCCACCGGAAAGCGTGAACAGGGTGTCGACACCGCGCGACTTCAGGACCTTGGCGACGATTCGCCCTCCGTGATCAGCCATGCGGAGAACCCTATACGTCACAAGACGATGTAGTAATGCCCGGGGCGGGACTCGAACCCGCGAACCGCGATGCGGTAGCGCCTTTTAAGGGCGCCGCGTTTACCAGTTTCGCCACCCGGGCCAGGCGATGGTAACCGGCCCGATGCGCTTCGCGACCGACCCGAAACTCCGCGCGGAGCGTGCAAAAACGCCTGCGATGGCCGATAAAAGGCCAATAAAAGTTGCTGAGCCGCAACTCGACCGTTGTTACCGTGTCTCGACAGGCACCGGACCAACGCCTTCCCTGGAGGGGATCTTGGAGGCATCAGCACTTACCCACGCCAGTCGCCGCGGGCTTCTCGCCCGTAAGTCGCCGCTGCTCAAGCTGCAGGGCGACGAGAAGCTGATCGCCATGGCCCGCGGCGGGAACCCCGGTGCCTTCGAGACGATCGTCGACCGCTACCAGGGCCGCCTGCTCGGCTTCTGCCGTCAGATGCTCGGCTCGACCGAGGACGCCGAAGACGTCCTGCAGGAGGTCTTCGTCAACGCCTACCGGGCGATGCTCGCCGACGAGCGCGAGATCAACCTCCGCCCCTGGCTCTACCGGATCGCCCGCAACCGGTGCCTCAACCACCTCCGCAAACCGAGCGCCGACGCGCAGGAATCGATGGACATGGTGCCCGAGGTGGAGGCCGCCTCGACCGCCGAGAAGGTCCATAACCGCGAGGAGTTCCGGCAGATCATCGCCGACGTCAACAAGCTGCCGGAGACGCAGCGCTCGGCGCTGCTGCTGCGGGAGATGGACGCGCTCTCCTACGAGGAGATCGCCGACGCGATGGAGACCACGGTGCCGTCGGTCAAGTCGCTCTTGGTGCGGGCGCGGATCTCCCTCGCCGAGGCGAGCCAGGCGCGCCTGCTGACCTGCGGCGAGGTCCGGGTCGAGCTCTCCGAAGCGGCCGAGGGTCTGCGCAAGGTCTCGGCGCCGGTGCGCCGGCACGTGCGCGAGTGCGAGGAATGCGCGGACTTCCGCTCCCAGGTCCGCTCCAACGAGAAGCTCCTGGCGGCACTTTTCCCGGTCCCGGCGCTGCTCGCCTTCAAGGGCTTCATCGCCGGCAAGCTCGGGCTCGGCGGCGGCTCCGCCGCGAGCAGCGCGGCGGCGGGCGGTGCCGCCGCCGGCGGCGGCGCGGCGGCGGCC